>DASQTB010000119.1:0-28659 GCA_035642095.1 Actinomycetota bacterium
GGCGCCGGACCGAAGATCGATCCGCCACAGCCGGGATCGGTCTCCCTGAAGGCTCTCCTCGGCCACGAACGTCAGCAGGTCGGCGTCGGACCCAGCCACCTCAGACAGCGCCTCCGGGACGAATGCGGTCGGCGCGGCGGGCGGCGCCTTTGGACTCGCCTCCGCGGTCCGAGCGCCGGCCACCCCGGGGGGGGTGGGAGGATCCGACAAGGCCGACCCAGCGGCGACGAGCCCGACGGCGACGAGTACGGGACCCATGAACCAGCGGCTTCCTCGCTTCGTCCGCGCAACCGGCCTCGCGCCAGGGTGCAGGATCCGTTCGAGCTCCGGGCGGGCATCCCGGGGAGCTTCGGGCCGAGGGCCCACCCGGTGCAGCGGCGCCCCACAACGAGGACACCGACCCGGCAGGCCGGCCGGCGCCCAGGTCGGCCGGGACCACTCGCACCGGAAGCACACCTCGACCGAGTTCACCGAGCCGAGCCTACGCCGCCCCGTCCTTGACCGGACCCCCGCCAGGCCTCTACCGTGGCCCGACACAACGGGGGAAGACACATGGCGAAGCGACGACTCCTGGCGGCCGCCGCCGTGGCGGCAACCATCCTGAGCCCCGTCCCGGTCCGGTCCCAGGCGCGATGCACGATGGTGGGGACGGGCCAGAGAGACCGACTGATCGGGACGGCCGGACGCGACGTGATCTGCGGTCGCGGCGGCCCCGACTTCATCAAGGGCAAGGGCGGCGACGACACGCTCTTCGGCGAGGGCGGGCGAGACACCCTGATCTCCGGGCCCGGGCGCGACCGGGCCCAGGGCGGCCCCGGCGCGGACATCGTTGACGGGAACGGCGGCCCCGACCTGCTGTTCGGCGAGGGGGGCCGGGACATCCTCCGGGCCTTCGGAGGTTCGGATACCGTCCGGGGCGGCGGTCGGGGCGACTGCCTGTACACCGTCGATTCGATCGGAGGGAACGACCGGGCCTTCGGCGACGCGGGTCAGGACGTGTACGACGTCGACCAGGGCGATCTGGTGCTCACGGCCGAAGTGGTCGGATCCTGCGCCGGCGACTGACCGGGCGCTGACTTCACTGTCCTGGCGGAAGGTCACGACACGGTGTAGCCACCACAGGGTTTTCCGCTCGTGCAGCAGGAAGCCCTTCGATCGAGGGCTCCTCGCCCTGTTGCGCCGGATGGGGAGCCTGTGTGGCCGTGAAGTGCTGGCTCGATCCCGACCGGGCCCCGGAGGTGGGGGAGGCGGCTATCGCCCCCTCCGTCTCCTTCGAGGCGAGACAATCGAGTAGGCCTCCCGACGCAGAGTAGATGGAGAGGATCGAAGATCCCTATCCGCCCCCGGAGGACGCGCTCAGGTGGGTGCTGGTGTCCCTTGGCGGCGGCCGGATCGCCTCGGTGCGGGCCCTGCCCGGTGGAGCGTGGCATGCGAACCACGCCGTAGACGTCCTCGACACGAAGGGACGCCTCCGCCGGCTGGTCCTCCGTCGGTGGGCCCGGCCGGGATGGGAGCTGGCGGATCCGGATTTCACCGCGGAGAGGGAGGCCGCGATCCTCCCGCTGCTTTCCGAGACGGCCGTGCCCTCCCCGCGGCTGGTGGCAGCCGATCCAGCCGGCGCTGAGTGCGACGTGCCGGCCCTCCTCATCACCAGACTCCCCGGCCGACCACCTGGCCATCGCACTTCCGTCGAGGCATATGTGGACCAGGTCGCCGGCGTCCTCCCGCACATCCATGCGGTCGACGGCCGGGCCTCGACCACCGTCCCGGGGTACCGCCGGTACCACCACCCAGAGCACGTGATCCTGCCCGCTTGGCTTACGCCCTCTCCGGTATGGGAACGGGCCGTCGAGGTCGTGGCCCGGCCACCGCCAACCGGACCGACGTGCTTCATCCACCGGGACTTCCATCTGGGAAACACCCTGTGGTCGCGGGGCCGCCTCACGGGCGTGGTCGACTGGACCCAGGGCTCATGGGGTCCTCCCTCCGTGGACCTGGGCCACATGCGCTGGAACCTCGCCGCCGGGCACGGCCCCGAGGCGCCGACGCGCTTCTTGGATGCCTACCAGGCCCAGCCCACGAACATGTTTGAACACGATCCCTACTGGGACGTCGTGACTCTGGTGGACCTCCTCGCCGATGTAGCTCCGGCCTCGCCGTTACCGCGGCTCGAGATCGGGCGACTCGAGCAGTATCTCGCCGGCGTGCTGGCTGAGCTCTGACGGCAGGGAACCGTACGCTGACCCACACCGACCCGCGGGCGATAGCCGCCGGGGAGGAGGGCCTCTGAACGCGCGGTAGGATGACTGGGATGGCCCTCGAAGACGAGCCGCCCGCCCACCTCCAGCCGCTGCGTGGGACCGCCGGGCCCGTCGTCATCATCGGCGGCGCGGAGGACAAGCGGCGCGACCGGGTCATCCTCGGGCGGGTGGTCGACCTGGCCGGTGGGAAGGACGCGTCCATCGTCGTCATCAGCACGGCCTCCGGCCTGGGAGAACAGGCCGCGGCCCGGTACGGCGAGCTGTTCCGGGAGCTCGGCGCGGGAGATGCCGTCGGGGTCTGCCCTCGCAGCCGTGAGCAGGCCAACGGCCCGGACCTGATCCAGGCCGTCAACCGGGCCACCGGGATATTCCTGACCGGCGGCAACCAGATTCGGCTGGTGTCCGTGCTAGGTGGCACTCGGCTGGAGGACGCTCTGGCCTCCGCCCACGACCGGGGGGCCGTCATCGCCGGCACCTCGGCCGGAGCGAGCGCGGTGGCGGCGCACATGGTGGCCTTCGGCCGCTCGGGGGCCAGCCCGAAGCACCGGATGATCCACCTCTCGGCGGGGCTGGGGCTCGTCGATGGGGTCGTGGTCGACCAACACTTCGAACAACGCGGCCGATGGGGTCGTCTCCTGGCCGCGGTCGCCCTGTCGCCCCGGCTGCTCGGCATCGGCCTCGACGAGGACACCGCCGCCATCGTCCACGCGGACAGGACTCTCGAGGTGATCGGCCGCGGGGCTGTGACCATCGTGGATGGCGCCGAGGTCAGCACGGACGCTCACCACATCAAGGGACATCGTCCGATGATGGTCTCCGGCGCGGTGGTTCACGCACTGCCGGCCGGCTACCGGTTCGACCTCCGGGCCCGACGACTGCTTCCGACCGCGGAGGACGAGGAGCGCGAGGCGTCCGAGTGAGCCGAACGGAACCGCGCAGCCGGACCCGGACCAGGAAGGATCGGGAACGGGCCAAGAACGAGCCGGCGAAGGAAAAGCCGGCTCCGTCGCCGGATCTGAAGATCTTGGAGACCCAGATCTTCCGGGGCCCCAACTACTGGTCCTACGAACCCTGCATCCGTCTCCTGGTCGACCTTGGTTCGATGGAACACTGGCCCTCGAACACCCTGGAGGGGTTCAACGTGGCCCTGCTCGAGCTCCTGCCGGGGCTCCGCGATCACTCGTGCTCGCTGGGACGACCGGGCGGCTTCCTGGAACGGCTGGAGGACGGCACGTGGCTCGGACACGTCGCCGAACACGTGGCCATCGCTCTCCAGCGTGAGACGGGAGCACACGTCTATCGGGGCAAGACCCGAAGCGCTGGGGAGGCCGGCCGGTACAACGTGATCTACGGCTACGGCGAGGAGCGGGTCGGCCTGGAGGCCGGACGGCTCGGCGTCCGGGTCGTCAACCACCTGGTCGAGCCGGAGGAGGGGTTCGACCTCCTGGCGGAGCTGGAGAAGCTCATCCTCCTGGCCGAGCGGCGGGCATTCGGGCCATCCACCCAGGCTCTGATCGACGAGGCGGCCGGCCGGGACATCCCCTACCTCCGCCTGAACGAGGCCTCCCTGGTCCAGCTGGGCCAGGGGACCTATCAGCGCCGGGTCCGAGCGACGATGACCTCGCTGACGCCGGCCCTCGGCGTCGACATCGCCGGAGACAAGAGCCTGACGAACCGGCTCCTGGCCGCGGCGGGGCTTCCCGTCCCTCGCTCGGAGATCGTTCGGACCGCCGACGAGGCCGCGGCAGCGGCTAGACGGATCGGCTTCCCGGTTGTGCTCAAGCCGCTGGACGGCAACCACGGCCGCGGGGTGGGGCTGGAGCTCGGTGATGAGGACGCCGTCCGAGCCTGGCATCCGCGGGCCCAGGCCGAGTCCCGCCGCGGCGTGCTCCAGGTCGAGTCGTTCGTGACCGGCAACGACTACCGGGTCTTGGTCGTCGGGGGGACGATGGTGGCGGTGGCCCAGCGGATCCCGGCCCACGTCACGGGAGACGGGGAGCACACCGTGGCCGAGCTGGTGGACATCACGAACCAGGACCCTCGGCGAGGGATCGGCCACGAGAAGGTGCTGACCAAGATCAAGGTCGATGACGCCGCGATGGAGCTGCTGTCGAAGCAGGGCTACGCGCTCGACGACGTCCCGGACGAGGGAGCCTTCGTCAAGCTCGCCGCCACTGGGAACATGTCGACGGGCGGGATCTCGATCGACCGGACCTGGGAGGCACACGAGGAGAACGTGGAGATCGCCGAGGAGGCGGCCCGGGTCACCGGGCTCGACGTCGCCGGGATCGACTTCCTGACGCGGGACATCTCCCAGCCGGTCCGGGAGAGCGGCGGGGCCATCGTCGAGGTCAACGCGGCGCCGGGGTTCCGCATGCACACCCACCCGACCGAGGGCGAGCCGCAATACGTGGCCAAGTCCGTTATCGACCTGCTGTTCCCCCCGGGGACACCTTCGCGGATTCCGATCGTGGCCGTGACCGGATCGAACGGGAAGACCACCACGGTCCGGATGATCAGCCACATATTCAGCCGGATGGGGAAGAAGGTCGGCATGACCACCACCGATGGCATCCACATCGACGAGCGCCTGGTGAAGAAGACCGACGCCAGCGGGCCCAAGTCGGCGCAGATGGTCCTCCAGAACCCCCGGATCGACTTCGCGGTGTTCGAGGTGGCTCGGGGCGGGATCCTTCGGGAGGGTCTGGGCTACGGACGGAACGACGTGGCCGTGGTCACCAACGTGACCGGCGACCACCTGGGGCTGAAGGAGATCGAGACGCTGGAGCAGCTGGCCGAGGTCAAGCGGGTGGTGGTCGAGGCGGTGCCTCGGAGCGGGGCCGCCGTGCTGAACGCGGACGACCCACTGGTGGCCGACATGCGGAAGCACTGTTCGGGATCCGTGATCCTGGTCTCGATGCAGGAACGGAACGAGCTGATCGAGCGGTGGGTCCGGCGTGGCCGCAAGGCCGTCGTCCTCGACCGGGACGAGCGGGGTGAGCGCATCGTGATCCGGGAGGGCCGGCGGACGATGCCAATCGCCTACACGCACCTCCTCCCCTCGACCTACGAGGGACGGGCCCGGATGATGGTGCAGAACGCCATGGCCGCCGCCGCGGCAGCCCATGCCGCGGGGGCCCACCTCCACGACATCCGCCAGGGCCTGCGGACGTTCAGCGCCTCGATCTTCCAGGCTCCGGGGCGGCTCAATCTGTTCGACCTCAACGGCGTGAAGATCCTCATCGACTATGCCCACAATCCGCATGGACTCGAAGCGGTCGGCGAGTTCGTGGAACGGGTCACCTCGGACGCCCCCACCGGCAGCGGCAATCCCGGGATCGCCTCGTGGTCGGCCAACCTGCGGGTCGCCGTGGTGGCCACGCCCGGCGACCGCCGGGAGGACGACATGCGAGAACTGGGCCGGGTGGCCGCCCGGTACTTCGACGAGGTGATCGTCAGGGAGGACGACAACCCCCGGGGCCGGCGGAAGGGAGAGACGGCGGAGATCGTCATGGAAGGGATCCATGAGGCGATGCGGTCGGGGGCCCGGGTGGGAAGCACCGAGATCGTCATCGATGAGGCCGAGGCCGTGCGACGGGCCCTCGACCGGAGCCGGCCGGGCGACCTGGTCGTGCTCTGCGCGGACCATGCCGGTGAGGTGCTTCGCGAGCTGGAGGCCCGGCGAGCCGGGGGCGGGGACGGGCGAGCCTCGGCCAAGGCCGGAGTGGCCGAGCTCGACGCCTGAGATGTCGGAGGCGCACCGGGACCGGGGTACCGTCGGCTCCCTGATGAGCCGTCCCCCCATCACCGCCAGGCCCGACGAGTCGGTGGCGGAGGCCGCCGAACGGATGCGGGAGCACGACGTGGGCTCGGTCGTGGTGACCGAGGCCGACCGGGCGGTGGGGATCCTGACCGAGCGCGATCTGGTCCGCGTCGCCGGGAAGGGTGCGGATCCGAGGAACGCCACCGTGGCCGAGTGGATGACCCCGGATCCCGATGTGATCGGTCCCGACGTGTCGGTGGGCAAGGCCTTCCACGACCTGTCCGAGCGGGGCTACCGCCACTTCCCGGTCGCCGAGAACGGTCGGGTGGTGGGCGTGGTCTCGATCCGCGACCTGCTCCGGGTGGCCCGGATCGAGCCGGTGACCTCCCCGGGGCACCTGGAGGCTCCGAAGGGGCTGGAGGGCGTGATCGTGGCCGAGACCGAGATCGGCGACGTCCGCGGGGAAGAGGGTTTCTACCACTATCGGCAGTACTCGGCGGTCGAGCTGGCCGAGACTCGAACCCTGGAGGACGTGTGGCATCTCCTGTTCCTCGGTCACCTCCCCACGGCGACGGAGCGCCGGCGATTCGAGGAGCGGGTCCGCCCCCTCCGGGGCATCCCCGACGACGTGTCGGCGGAGCTCCCCGCGATCGCCCGGGCCGGGGAGGAGTTCGTGCCGCTGGACGCCCTCCGGACTGCGGTCTCCCTCACAGCGGAGTCACTCGGCCTTCGGTCGACGATCGACGTCGATGCCGACGAGCTGCGCCACGATGCCCTTCGGATCTGCGCGGTGACGCCGACCCTGATCATGGCGCTGTGGCGTCTGCGGAACGGGCGGGAACCGATCCCCCCGCACCCCGAGCTCCCCTACGCGGCGAACTACCTGTTCATGCGGACCGGGGACGAACCCCCGCCGGAGCGCGCCCGGGCCATCGAGCAGTACCTGATCTCCACGATCGATCACGGCTTCAACGCCTCCACCTTCACGGCGCGGGTCATCACCTCGACGGCCGCCGACCTCGGTTCCGCAGTGGTCGGGGCCATCGGTGCGTTGTCCGGGCCGCTGCACGGCGGGGCGCCGAGCCGGGCCCTGGAGATGCTGGAGGTGATCAAGACGCCGGAGAACGCCGAGCGCTACGTCCGGGACGCCGTGGAGAAGGGCGACCGGATCATGGGGTTCGGGCACCGCGTGTACAAGACCGAGGATCCCCGGTCCCGGATGCTGAAGGGCATCGCCCAGCGCCTGGGCGGCGACAAGGCGAACTTGGCTCTGTCCATCGAGCAGACCATCGTCGACACGCTGGCCGAGCTGAAACCCGGCCGGCGGCTCTACGCGAACGTCGAGTTCTACGCGGGCGTGGTCATGGACGCCTGCAGCCTGCCCGAGGAACTGTTCACCCCGACCTTCACCGCCAGCCGGATGATCGGTTGGTGCGCCAACGTGCTGGAGCAGGCTGCCGACAACCGGTTGATCCGTCCCAAGGCCAGGTACGTCGGGCCCGATGCCCCCCAGCCGGTCCCGGACGCCGGCTGAGTCAGACGTCCCGTTCCAGGACCAGGCAGACGCCGTTGATGCAGTACCGCTGACCGGTCGGAGCCGGGCCGTCGTCGAAAACGTGACCCAGGTGGCTGCCACACCGGCGACACCGGACCTCAGTCCGGATCATCCCGTGTGAGGTGTCGGTCTCCGTCTCGACGTTCTCCGCCACGGCCGGCTCGGTGAAGCTCGGCCACCCGGTCCCGGAGTCGAACTTCGCGTCGGAGCCGAACAGCTCGGCGCCGCACGCCGCGCACCGGAATACCCCTTCGTCCTTGGAGAAGGCGTAGGGATGGCTGAACGGCGGTTCAGTCCCCTGTTGCCGAAGCACCCGGTACTGCTCCGGGGTCAGCTCCCGGCGCCACTCCTCGTCTGTCTTCTCGACCCGAGCCACGATCCCAGCGTATCGCTTCAGCCCGCCAACGCCTCCAGGAGGCCGAGGCCAACCCGCCCCGTCCGGAGGAGATAGCGGGAGTTCAAACAGCACGGTCCGGCCGCTCCGTCGGAGGTGGAGCCATCCCAGGCCGATGGCCACCCTCCCCCGCTTGAACGTCCGGTCGATCCAGCCGCGAAGCGATCGGTCGGCCAGACGTTCGGCCTCCTCCAGGGCCACGGCGGCGCAGTGTATAGGCTGTCCTCACCGTGCCGACGCGGCTGCTCCTCGACGCATCGAGCCTCACGTACCGGGCCTACTTCGCCCTTCCCACCTCGATCACCGACGGCCGGGGAACGCCGGTGAACGCGGCCCACGGGTATCTCGACATGTGCGCTCGATTGGTCCGGGATCGCCGGCCGGACGAGGTCGTCCACGCCTTCGACGCGGACTGGCGGCCGGCGCCGCGGGTCGAGCGTTTCGACGGCTACAAGGCCACTCGAGCGGCGGAGCCCGAGGACCTGGGGCCTCAGTTCGACGTCCTGGCCGGGGTGCTGGCTGCGGCCGGCATGACGCTGGCCGAAGCTCTGGGGTGGGAGGCGGAGGACGCCATCGGCACGCTGTGCGCCCGGGCCGGCCGTCGGGACCGGGTGGAGATCGTGACCGGCGACCGCGACCTGATCCAGCTCGTCCGGGACCCGGTGGTCCGATTGCTGTTCACACGGCGGGGCGTGTCCGAACTCGACGACCTCGACGAGGCCGCGGTCGAGGCCAAGTACGGGGTGCCGCCGTCCCGCTACGTGGACTTCGCCACCCTCCGGGGGGACCCCTCGGACGGGCTCCCCGGCGTGCCCGGGGTCGGGGAGAAGACGGCCCGGGCCCTGGTCCAGGCCTACCCCTCGATCGAGGCGATGCTGGAGGAGGCGACCGGGCAGGCCACGCGGAAACCGCTCAAAGGTGCCCCCGGGTTGAAGTCTCGGCTGGCCGCCGCCGCGGACTACGTGGCGGCGATGCGAGACGTCGTGCCCATCCGAACCGACCTCGACCTGGTCATCGACCGAAGCGACCGTGACGACCTCGCCCTCGACCGGCTGGCCGAGCGTCACCGCTTGGGCGGACCGATTCGCCGGCTCCGGGAGGCGCTGGACGCTACCGGACGCCGGCCGGGCGGCGAACGGCCCGGGCCGCCCGGGCGAGCTGCCGGCATCGGGCCGGCCCGACCCGTCGGCCGCCCCGGTCATCCATCAGCCGGAAGATCTCGGGACGCTGGGCCAGCGCGGTGATGGCCACCACATCGCCAGGCTTCGACCTGTCGAGCATCCACAGGAGGCCGTCGACCTCGGTGGGGAAGTCGGGCACGTCGACCGCCCCCCCGTCGATGGCTCCTTGACGGAGCCGGCGGACCACGTCCTCCGGATCCCGGCCTCGCAGGTAGCGATGGAGCTCCACCACCAGGACGTGGTCGGCTCCCCGGGCGGCCAGCTCACCCAGGCCGTGCATGATCTCGTCGCTCCGGTCCCCCGCCGAGCCGTACGCCAGAAAGATCTCCCCGCCGGGAGGACGCAGGCCCCGGCAGATCTCCACCAAGCCCGCCATCCCGGCCTCGTTGTGCGCGTAATCCACCACGACGACCCGGGCGTCGACCTCGAACAGGTTGGCCCGGCCGGGGTTGCGCTCCGGATCGAGCACGAATGAGCGGAGCCCTTTCACCACCGACCCCGGAGCCAGCCCGATCCCGAGGGCGGCAGCGGCAGCAGCCATGGCGTTCTGGACGTACTGGCTGGCGATCCCGGCCAAAGTGCTGGGCACCTCCTCCAGGCGGACCAGCGGCTGAAGGGACGGTCCGGGAGCGAGGAGCGTCATCCACCCGTCGAGGGGGGCCATCCCCCGCCCGCCCTCTGTCAGCGCCGAGCGGATCGCCGGATGCTCCGAGTCCATCGAGAAAAGGAAGGAACGCCCCCTCGCTCCTCGGCGCATGGCCAGGACCCGGGGATCGTCCGCGTTGAGCACGCACCAGCCCTCCGGCTTGGTCACCCTGGTGATCGTGGCCTTCACCTCGGCGAGCTGGTCGAGGGTGAAGATCCCGTGGAGCCCCAGGTGGTCCGGGGAGATGTTCGTCACCACTGCCACGTCGTTGTGGGCGGTCCCCATGCCCTTCAACAGGATGCCTCCCCGAGCCACCTCGAGCACGGCGACGTCGACCCCCGGGTAAGCCAGCGCCTTCGCCGCGCCGCTGGGACCCGAGTAGTCGCCCTCCTCGACGAGCGTCCCGTCCACGTACACGCCGTCCGTCGACGTGTATGCGGTCCGGAGCCCCGCCGTCCGGAAAAGGTGGGCCAGGAGCCGGACGGTGGTGGTCTTCCCGTTCGTCCCGGTGACGGCGACGACGGGCACTCTCGGACGAGGGACCGACGGCGGGGGTCCCGGCTCCAGCGCGGCCAGCTTCTTGGCCCGCTCCCGAAGCAGGGCCCGGAACGTCCGCCGGGTCCCCAGGACCAGGCCGAGCAGATCGGCGATCTCCTCGCCCAGAGCCCGAGCGGCATCACGTCGCCGCCACGGGAACGCCACCACGATCTCGTCCTGCTCGTGGCCCGTCCGGGCCCGGACCGCGATCTGGGTTCCGGCCTGCGCGGCCAGCGACCGGCTCAGGTGGGAGGCCACCCGAGTGACGAATCGCCGGCGCTCCTCGCTCCGAGGGCGGCCGGGCGATGCCCGTCCGGGAAGGCCGATCCGGCGAGCGATGTCGGCGGCGCGTTCCTCCGATGCAGCCAGCCACGCCGGCACGGCCAGGGTGAGCTTCACCGCCGGGCGAGTGAAGTAAAGGTTCGGACCCTCGAGCATCCGCAGCTCGACGAGACGCACCGAGGCCCGCTTCGCCATGAGCGGGAGTGTACGCCCGCGCCCGGGCGGGCTAGTTCGCGGAGCGGAACGTGCGGAGGGCCCGGCGGAGCAGCGTAGGAAGGTCCACCGGCGGGCCGAACGTCCCCTCGGCCATGGCCTCCAGGAGGCCGCCGGTCGAGGCGGGATCGAGGAGCGCCCGTCGGCCGGCAGGATCCCGAGCCGGCCCCGGCGCGGCGGTCGCGGGGAGGCTCGGGATCGGGGCCCCGACGACCTCACCGGGGTCCGGGCCCTTGATCACCAGCACCGCCGAGCTGACCCTGCGCTGGCGACCGTCGGACGGCTCGTTGACCACCTGCAGCCCGCCTCTCTTCCCCTTCACCACCATGGTGCTCGATCCGCCGCCGTCCAGGTTCATCGCGTAGGAGGCGCGCAGCGACCGCATCAGCTTGCCCAGCCTGCGGATGGTGACGCCTCGGGAGTCCGTCCGCCGTCCGTCGACCACAACCATCAGGATCCGTCCGGCGGGGGTCACCCCGATCGCGGTCCGGGGATGCACTTCGCAAATCGACCGCCTGCACGGCGTGGCCACCAGCGCGCCGTTCTCCACCAGCAAGGGCATACCCCCGACGGTGTCGAGGACGCCGGCGAACCCGATCGACCAGGCCAGCGTGACGACCTCCCCCGGCGGCAGGGACCCGATCAGGATGGCCCCGTCGCTTCCGGGCCGCGCCGAGAGCACCACGCCGCCGCCGACGGCCATCGGGCTCGTCGAGCAGCCCACCTCGTTGACCCCGTAGTCCACCTCGATGCCGGCGTTGCCCGGCGCCCACCTCCGTCCCCCCACCGGGAGGAGGCGGACCGAGCACGCGTTGGAGGGGGGTGCCTCCAGCGCTCCCCCCGCGGGGGTGAACGCGGCCACGTCGGTGAAGGGGGGCGGGCCGAAGTTCCACCGGATCACCGGCCAGGTGTCCTGCTCGATCGCGGTCACCGATTCGAACGGTCGATCGAGGAAGGTCTGCTGCTCGTCCGATGTGATCGAGAACGAGGGAGCGCCGGCAAACGAAACCTGCTTCAGATCCCCGTCCTCGGCGAACGTGTGCGTGGGCCGCCCCGAGGGCGTCCCGAAGTCGCCGTTGACGGCAGCCACTGCCTGATGGCGCCGGGCCATCGAGCGGGTCCTCTCGTGGCCCGGGAGGAGGTCGTTCGACAACGAGACGTCGATCCGCGGGGTCCGCTTCGGGTCGACCACGAGCACGTACACGTCGCTCCTGGCCTTCCGCATCTGGAAGTACCGGACACCCCTGACCACCCGCCGGGAGGCCCGCCGGGGCCCGCCCTTCGGCTTGGCCATGCCCCGGGCGGTGGACTCCGTCGGGCCGCCCTCTCCGGCGTCCGCAGAGGCAGCCTCGGGCCTGGCTCCGCCGGTCGCCGGGCCCCATGCGGGCGACAAGTCGGCGTGCGCGGGATGGTTGGCAGCGATGAGATCCGGACTGCCCGGGACCGGCCAGTCCACGCCATACAGCTCCTTGTCACCGTCGGATCCGATCCTGGTGAACAGGACGCGGTTGCCGCCCGGAGCGAACGCCGGCTGATGGTCACTCGCCGCGTCGGCGACGAAGGGCGTCGGCGTTCCCCCCGAAACGAGGATCCGGTAGAGATCGGCGTCGTCCGAGGAGCACTGGCGCTCGTACACGATCGTCTGCCCGTCGGTGGACCAATCGGGGTTCGACACGAAGCACGGGTCGAACGTCCGCTGCGTCTGCCCGGAGCCGTCGGCGTTCATCGTCCACAGCTGGGGCCCGCCCGACCGGTCGCTGACGAAGGCGATCTGGTCACCGTTCGGCGACCAGTCGGGACTGGCGTCGTAGCCCGCCGCTTCGGTGTGAGTGAGTTGGACCGGCGAGCCTCCGCTCGCCGAGATCCGGTAGATGTGGCTGGTGTCGTCGGCCCGGATCGACCGGGTGAACGCGATCGCGTCGCCCACCGACCAGTCGGGCTGGCGGTCGTTGGCTGCACCCTCCTCCTCATCGGTGAGCCGGGCGGCCGATACGGAGGCCGACTTGACGAACAGGTCGAAGGTCTCGTCCTCGGCCGACTTCCGAGCGAAGGCGAGCTCGCCGGTGGCATCCGGATCCCACGCGGGGTCGACCTCGATGCTCCCCGGTGGCCCCGTGACGAGCGACTGGGCCGTGGAGTCGGCCTCGTGGTCGATGCTCCAGATCTGGAACACGCCCCCCCGCCCGCTGGCAAAGGCGATGTCACCGTTCTGCGCCTCCAGCGCTCCCGACGTGGTGGTCGACGCGGTGGCAGCGACCAGGAACGCGGCGGCGGCGACCGATGGGGCTCGGGGCATGAAAGCGCCACGCTACGGCGCCCTGACGGCGGTCGTCAAGCAGGGACAACCTCTTCTTCGTCCCCTCAATACCGCGGCACTTCCGAGGGTGGGTCACGGGGGACGGTCAGATCGTCGTCAAGATGTTCGCCGACGGGTGGAGGCCGGGGTTCGCTCCGATCGCGGTAGGGTGGGCGGGTGGTGCCACCGTCCACCCTCGGCGAGCTGCGCGCCTCCGGACACGACGACCGCACCGTCAAGGACGAGCTGCGGACCAATCTCCTCTTCCGCTTGCGAGAGCGGGTGGACGTGTTCCCCGGCATCGTCGGGTTCGACGAATCCGTCCTGCCCGGGCTGGAGCGGGGCATCCTGGCCGGGCACGACCTGATCCTCCTGGGCGAGCGGGGCCAGGCTAAGACTCGGCTGATCCGGCACCTGGTCGATCTCCTCGACGAGGACGTCCCCGCCATCGAGGGGTGCGAGGTGAACGACCACCCCTTCCGTCCGATCTGCGCCCGGTGCCGGGCCCTCGTCGCGGACCGCGGCGACCAGACGCCCGTAGCGTGGATCGGCAGGGATGCCCGTTACGCGGAGAAGCTGGCCACGCCGGACACCAGCGTGGCCGACCTGATCGGCGACGTCGACCCGATCCGGGTGGCCGAGGGTCGGTACCTGGCCGACGAGATGACGATCCACTATGGACTGGTTCCCCGGACGAACCGAGGGATCGTGGCCATCAACGAGCTCCCCGACCTGCCCGAGCGGATTCAGGTCGCCCTGTTCAACATCTTGGAGGAGCGCGATGTCCAGATCCGCGGCTACCGGATCCGGCTCCCCCTCGATCTCCTCCTGGTGGCCACGGCCAATCCCGAGGACTACACGCATCGGGGGCGCATCGTGTCCCCGCTCAAGGACCGGTTCGGCACCCAGGTCCGGACGCACTACCCGGAGACGTCCGAGGAGGAGATCCGGATCATGGATCAGGAGGCCCGCTCCCCGGCCGAAGGGCGCCCGGTACGGGTGCCGACGTTCATGAAGGAGGTCCTGGCCGGCCTGACCCAAGAGCTGCGGCGCTCGCCGAACGTGAACCAGCGGTCTGGGGTCTCCGTCCGGTTCTCCATCGGCAGCCTGGAGACCATCCGGGCCGCGGCGGTGCGTCGGGCCGTTCGGTCCGGCGAACCCGAGGCCGTTCCCCGGCCGTGCGACCTGCCGGCGGTGCTGGACGCCTCCGTCGGCCGGGTCGAGTTCGACACGGTCGAGG
This sequence comes from Actinomycetota bacterium, assembly GCA_035642095.1. GTDB lineage: Bacteria > Actinomycetota > UBA4738 > UBA4738 > CALAEC01 > DASQTB01. Next base: position 14,369 of record DASQTB010000119.1, read on the forward strand.
AGGGACGCGAAGAGGAGATCCTGATCCGGGCGCTGTCGCAGGCGATCCTCCGGGTGTTCCGAAAGCGGCTCTCGGGCTTCGATTTCGGCCTACTCCTGGCCCGCTTCGGCGAGGGCTTCACCGCTCAGACCTCCGACCTCACCCCGGCCGACGACTTCCTGGGCCAGTTCGGCCACCTCCCCGGGCTGGCCAAGCTGCTGTCCCGTCTGGCCGTCGAGGAGGAAAGCCCCGGGTCCGCCGCCTCGGCGGTCGAGTTCGCCCTGGAGGGTCTCCACCTGTCCCGCCGGCTGAACAAGGACGCGGCCGGCCGGATCGGGGCCTGGACGTACGGAGCTGCCAGGACCGACCGCGGGCCGGACCTCTAGGGAGGCGAGGTGCTGATCCGGTACTCGCGGTGGGACGGATCGCAGGAACCGCTGAAGCCCGACCTGTCCGCCGGCGAGCTGCTGGAGGCCATGTCGGAGGATCTCCTCCAGGGCGAGGGGGCGGATGCCGCGCTCGGGCGGCTGATCCGGCGGGGGATGGCCGGGCGGATCACCGGGACCGACGCCCTGGCGGCACGGCTGCGGGAGGCCCGGCGGCGGGAGCAGGAGCGGCTCGACCTGGAGGGCCCCCTGGCCCAGCTGACCGAGCGACTCGACGACGTGCTGGAGCGGGAGCGGACCGAGCTCTCGGTCCGGGACGACGACGATGCCCGGGCCCGGGAAGCCTTCCTGGACGCGCTTCCCCCGGACCTCCCCGGGAGGCTCGCCGAGCTGCGCGAGTACCGCTTCGTCGACCCCGAGGCCCAGCGCCGGTTCGACGAGCTGATGGGGGAGCTCACCGAGCAGATCCTCGGGGCGTACCTCCGCAACCTGACCGAAGGGATTCGGAACCTCTCCCCGGAGCATCTCCGGCGGATGAAGGACATGCTGGCCGAGCTCAACGGGATGATCGAGGCGCGCCGGCGAGGCCAGCACGACCAGGCGGACTTCGACCGGTTCATGGAGCGGTTCGGCGACTTCTTCCCGGACCGGCCAGGGACCCTCGACCAGCTGCTGGAGTCCCTGGCCAGACGCCTCGCCGCGATGAGCCGGCTCCTGGCCTCGATGCCCCCCGAACGCCGCCGGGAGCTCGAAGAGCTCGCCCGGCAGGTGCTGGGCGACCTCGACCTCGGCTTCGAGACCGACCGGCTGGCCTCACACCTGAACGAGCTGTTCCCGCAGCTTCCGTGGGACGAACCGGCACTGGGCGGGGGCGAGGAAGCCATGCCCCTCCGGGCCACGCTCGACAGCCTGGAACGGCTCCATGACTTCGAGGAACTGGAGCGATCGCTCCGCGGCGACTACGCGGGGGCGGCGCTGGACGACGTCGACGAGGACGCCCTCCACCGGACCCTCGGCCAGGATGCGGTCCGGGACGTCCGCCGCCTCAAGGAGATCGAACGAGCCCTGGAGCAGGCCGGCCTGATCACCCGCTCTCGGGGCCGCATCGAGGTGACCCCCCGGGGCGCCCGCCAGCTGGGAGAGCGGGCCCTGGTCCGGGTGTTCGAGCAGCTCCGCCGGGATCGGGAGGGGACCCACGACGCCCGTCACGCCGGCGGGCTGGCCGAGCCGACCGGTGCCACCCGGCCGTGGAGGTTCGGCGACGGCGGACAGGTCGCCGTGCAGCGCACGGTGTTCAACGCGTTGGCCCGCGCAGGTCCGCCTCGAGACGGCCAGGTGCGGATCGTGGCCGACGATCTGGAGCTGGTCGAGGCCGAGACCCGGACGGAGACGGCCACCGCCCTCCTCCTGGACCTGTCGTTCTCGATGCCGCTCCGGGGCCACTTCGTCCCGGCGAAGCGGATGGCTCTGGCCCTCCACGCGCTGATCGAGGGACGATACCCCACCGACACGCTCCACCTGATCGGGTTCTCCGATTTCGCCCGGGAGCTCCGGCCGGAGGACCTGACCACATCGGCCTGGGAGCGCGTGTACGGGACCAACATGCAGCACGCGTTCAATCTGGCCGGACGGCTCCTGGCCCGGCACCCGCGGGCCGCGCGACAGGTCATCATGGTCACCGACGGCGAGCCCACCGCGCACCTCGAGGGCGACCAGGTCTTCTTCTCCTGGCCCCCTGTCCCGGAGACGATCCGACGGACGCTGACCGAGGCCGTGCGCTTGGCCCGGGCCGGGGTCACCCTGAACGTGTTCATGTTGGAGGAATCGTCGGGGCTGGCCCGGTTCATGGAGCGTCTGGCCCGACTGACGGCCGGCCGGGTGTTCCTCATGTCTGCGGAGTCGGCCGGCCAGTTCGTCCTCCGCGACTACGTCCGGCGCCGGGGCTCGTAACGTTGGCCGGATCGAAGGATTACTCCGGCACACCGCTCGCCAAGAAGCTGGGTATCACGGCCGGAGCCCAGGTGGCCCTGGTGGGCACCCCCCGCGGGTTCCGTGCCGCCCTGGCCCCGCTTCCACCCGGCGTCCGGGTGCACTCTCGCCCCCGCGGGAAGCTCGACGTCGTCGTGTTCTTCACCACCCAGCGGGCCGAGCTTGGCCGGCGGTTGGCCGGACTGGCGGAGCCGCTGACGGACGCAGGGGGGTTGTGGGTGGCCTGGCCGAAGAAGGCATCCGCGATCGACAGCGATCTCTCGTTCGAGATGATCCAGCGGGCCGGCCTGGAAGCGGGTCTGGTCGACAACAAGTCGTGCTCGATCGACCAGGACTGGCAGGCGCTGCGGTTCGTCTCCCGCCTCCGGGACCGGCCCCCCGCTCGATCCGGCCCGAACTAGCGGATCTCGGTGAACCCAGCGGCCTCGGTGGCGTCGAGCATCCGGCGGACGTCGTCGTAGTCCTCTGGACCGACCGGAACGAACCGTTCCACCAGGCCGACGGCCAGACGACGTCGCCCTTCCGGGTGGTCGCTCATCCCCACCAGGACCGTTCGAACGTCCTCGCGGAGGTCCTCGGGAACCCGCCGGGACACGGCGACGGGCTGGATGGTGGACGGGCCAAGCGCGGCGATGACCTTAAGGGCGTCTCCCAGCCGCGGATCGTCGCGCACGGCCACGGCCAGGACCTGCGAGTCGATCGCCGAGGCGTCGATCTCGCCCTTGGCCACGAGGCGGATCGATTCCTCGTGGAAGCCAGCCTCAACCACCCGCCCGAAGAACCCGGCCGTCTCACCCATCGACACGAGGTGGTACCTGGTGATGCCGTAGCCGGACCAGGACAGCGGCTCGTTGAACGCCCACGATGCTCCCCGGAGGTCGGAGAAGGACCGGAACGGCGCGTCACGGGCCACGATCACGTCGGAGTAGTAGATGGGGCGGCCTCCGTACCGGTCCTCTGCCAGGACGGGCGCGGCGACCGGAACCGCCGGGGCGATGCCCTGCCGCTCGAACGTCACGTACGGCAGGCTGCACACGAAGCACACCTCATACAGGTCCCGCTGGCACGACTCGTACGACGTCTCGACCACGAGCTCCGTGGGGATCGCCAGACGACGGCCGACCTCCTGGGCGACAGCCTCGTAGACGGGAAGAACGTTGGGGGCCAGGTACGTGGCGAACGTGAGCCGGTCCATCACACGGCGGGCCAGGGGAGCGACCGGCCGGGACCGGGACGGGGCAGGCTTCCCCCAGTGGCCAGCGCCTCGGCCCGCTCGGCCGCGGCGTCGATCTCGGTTCGGTCGAGGAGATCCGAAAGGGACACCCGCAGCGGGCCGGTCCTGAGCTCGGCCGCGATCCGTCCAAGGTCCTCGGCCACCGAATCTGTGAGCGGCTCCCCGGCGAAATCCCAGATCACCGTGCGGAGCCACGGGTCCGCGGAGAAGCAGAGCCCGTGGTCGACCACCCAGATCGACTTGTCGGCATCCAGCAGGCAGTGGCCGGACTTGCGGTCCCCGTTCCCGACCAGAACGTCGAACGCGGCCACCCGTCGGAACTCGTCGGCGAACCGGTCCCGCAGCGTGAAGTAGTGCTCCCCCGGCTCGGCCCGAACGAAGAGCTGGACCGACCCCTCGCCCAGTGGGCCGTCCCGGAGAACGGTGGGGGGCACACCCGGCCACCCCAGGGCCTCCGCCACGAGGTACGCGGCGACTTCCCTGTTGCATAGGGTCCCCGGTGGGAAGTCCCACAGGGGCGACTCGCCCTGGCGAGGCTTGTACACCACCGGCGCGCCCCGGGATCCGTCGGTCACCTCGGCCAGGAACGTGTAGTTCGAGGCCCGGGGGAGGAGCCCGACCGTCCGAAGCCCGCCTCCGGCCAGCAGAGACCGGACCCCGGGCGGCGCGGTCACCTGGCCTCGGCCCCGCGGTGTCCGTTCAGGGCCGGACAGATGTGGCCTTCCGGATCCCTCGGGTTGCCGCAGAGCTCGCACCGGGGTCGGCCCGCCGCGGCCACCGCGGCGCCGTGGCGGGCCAGGGCCAGCGCTTGCTCCCTGGTCGTCCAGAACCGGATCCGGCCCGGTTCGCCCTGGGGCGGCGGCGGAATCGGGTCTCCGATCTGGTCCCCGCCCTCCTGATCCTCGTCTTCCTCGTCCTCGTCGTCCGTCCCGGGCACGTACTCCTCGCACTCCAAGAGGACCAGGTCACGACCCTCGTCGTAGCCGATCGACAGCCGCCCCGCTCGCCATTCCGGAAGCACCGGCTCCTCGAGGTCCATCTCTTCTTCCGGCGGGCCCTGGCCGGTCTCCTTCCCGGCCCGGGCCAGGATCTCCACCAGCGACGACGACAGCAGCTCGACCTGCTGCTTCTCTACAAGGACGGTGACCAGACGATCCGACTGGCGCCCCTGGAGGAAGAAAGCGCGCTGGCCCGGTGGACCGACCGCTCCGGCCGTGATGCGATCGACGGGATCGAGCTCGATCACCACCGTCCTATCCTCCCACCGTCATCGGCGGCGCGGCGGGATGAGATCGTCGAGCCGCCCGGTGTCGTTCAGCCGCATCAGGCGAGGACCCCGATCGCCCGTGGCCACCACGGAGACGGAGCCGGGGGCGACGTTCAGCCGCTGGAACAGGTCGAGATGCACTCCGGCGTAGTGCGCCAGGACGAGACGGATCGGATCCCCGTGGCTCACCAGGACGGCCGGTCGCCGGGCGTGCCGCCCCCCGATCGTCTCCACCGCCGCCACCGCTCGTCCCTGGACCTCGGCCAGCGACTCCCCTTCGGGGAACCGCTCGGAGGAAGGGACGGCCAGGATCCGTCGCCACAGCCGGGACCGGCGGACCTGCCCGAACGTCCTGCCGGTCCACGCGCCTATCTCGGTCTCCAGCAGGCCGGGCTCGGGCCGGACCTGCAGCCCCAGGGCATCGGCGATCGGGGCCGCCGTCTCCAGGCATCGCTCCAGCGGGCTGGCGTAGACCGCCTCGATGGGCAGCCCGGACAGGCGCCGGGCCACCTCGGCGGCCTGTTCCCGGCCGAGCTGAGACAGATGGATCCCCGGCTTCCGCCCGTACAGCCGCTTCCCGGTCTGCTCGGTGGCCCCGTGCCGGACCAGGACGAGGATGGCCATCGCGGGCGAGCATAAGGCCGTTCGAGACGCTTGGCGGTCGCCGGACCCCGGTGTTACGCCCAGACCCTGGGACGGCGAGAGCGGGAGATCGGCCGGGAGGCCTCCCACACCCTCAGCCAGCGCGGGCCATCGGGACCGGAGGGACGTGGGGTCCCCTCCTCGGCGGAACGGCGGAGGGATTCCCACCACGTGGTCCGATCCTCATCCCAGAGGCCGGCCACCGCGCCGGTCAGTCGTTCCAGGAGGGCGCGGGCGCTCTCGCCCTCCCCCGGACGGATCGGCGCTCCGTACCGGACGCTGATCGGATACCGGCCGGGCTGGGGCCACCCCCTCCCTCGAGGCATGGCCGCGTACGACCCTCGGATGGCCACGGGGACGGCCGGCACCCCGGCGCCGATGCATAGCCGGGCGGCGCCGGGACGGAACCGCCCGACCCACCCGTCCTGGGACCGGGTGCCCTCAGGGAAGACCACGATGCTCCATCCCTTCCGGAGGAGGCGCCACGGCGTGTCGGACAGCTTCTTCCCTCCCGAACGCTCCACGGGGAAGGCGTTGAACGCCAGCGCCGTCCCCGCCGCTCGCCACCACACGTCGAAGAAGTAGTCCGCGGCGGCGCCCACGGCGGTCCGGTCGCGCCACCGCTTCGGAAGCGAGCACAGGATGAGCGGCGCGTCGAGGTGACTGGAGTGGTTCGACACGAACACGACCGGTCCCCGGAGGCCGTCGAGGTGTTCCAGGCCGTGGACCCGAGGGGCCGTCTCCGACCACACCAGCGGCCGGAGGATGAACCGCTGGATCGCGTCGCGAGCGACCCTCCCCGCTCGGGTTCGGGCCCACGCCGTGGGGTACTCGCTGGGCTCGGGCTTCGGGGCCCAGGGTTCCGCGGAGCGAGGGACCAAGGACCGCCGTCCCCACCGCCAACCCCGGGCGACCTGGCGGACCTCGTCCAGGAACACGGCCACCTCAGCGCACCTCGGCCAGGGCCAGCGGAGGTGCGTGCAGATAGGTGATCGACGGACTCCCCCCGACGGTCTCCCCCGCCATCTCCAGGGCGTCGGAGAATGTGGATGCCGTGCGGAACCCCATCCGCGACACCGCCTTCCGGTCGGCGCCCACGAAGATCACATCGCCCAGATGGTCCATGGCGTGGGCCCCCCAGTACCACATGTAGAACGGGTGCACGCCGTGGTAGGCGTGGGAGTTGCGGTACAGGTGTACGTACCAGGGATCCATGGCGTACTGCTGCTCGAACTTGGCCTCGATGGCAGTCGGGTCCGTCGTCTCCGACAACACCTCGTCGAAGAAGTCGATGTACGAGGGATGGTGCACAGCATGGAACTCCCAGGGCGTCGGATGGAACAGGATCATCGCCCCGCCGGGCCGGACCAGGGGGCGGTTCAGGTACAGGTTGAAGAAATACCCCAGGCCCAAGCACTGGACGAGGATCGGATTCATGATCGAGTTGACGTTGTACGGGGAGATGTAGGGCAACCCGACGACGAGGATGTCGCTCTGCCCGTCGACCTCGACCTTCTGCTGCCGGTGCACGTTGTCCAAGGTCCTCCGGTGCACGGCCTCGGTCTCCCCGGCGTGGATGCCGGTCACTCCATACGGAGCCGTGATCCGCCGGAACACATCGCGCCGGATCCGGGAGGGCGCCATCTCGTTTGCTTTCTTCGCCGCCAGGTAGCCGGCCTGGTCCTTCACCGACCACTCCCATTCCCGCCGGTTCAGGAAGCCGAACTGCTTGGGGAAGGTCTCGTTGTTGAGCGACGTCTCGATCGTGAACACCTTGAGGTGTTGGGCCAGGAACCGTCCCATTCGAGCGGCCGATCCGTGCAGCGCCGAATGCGGCGGATCCATGTATGACCGCGAGTTCAGCATCGTCTGAACGTTGTGGTGATGCTTCAGCGACCGGTACGACCCCAGGCCCACGGGCACGGACTTGTGCCCCCCGTCCATGGCCACCAGGTTGATGTTCACGTAGACCAGGAGGTCGGACTGGGCCGCGCGCTTCGAGATCTCCACGTCCTCGCCCCGGTCGGTCTGACCGATGTAGGCCAGGTCATCGGGATCTTCCGCGTCGAAGTTCCGGAGCCGCTCCGGCCAGAACGATCGGAACACCCGCTCGCCGACGGCCCGCTGGATCTCCTTGGCCGTCATCCGGCGATGGAGGGAGTTGGCCACCAGCAGCTCGACATCCTCGATCCCTCGCCGGGCGGCCAGCTCCAGCACCTGCTCCAGGACGCGCTGCCGGATGTCCGGCGTCCGCATCGGCGGGAGAGGAAGGGAGATGTCGTCGAAGGCGACGGTGAGGCGCATACCCGGCCGGAGCAGCTCGGGCAGGGGCTCGGAGTCGAGCGGGTCCTGGAGGGCCTCCCGGATCGCGCCCGTCACGTCGGGCAGCGGCGGCAGCGAGTCGGGCGGGTAGACCACCCGGCTCCCCAGGGGGAACCTCTGCAGCCCGAACCCCTCTCCTCGGTGGACGAGGAGGGGTGGGGTCCGTTCATCGACCTCCAACACCAGTCCCGGCCTGCCCATTCAGTCCTCCCGCGGATCGAAGGCCACCTTGGTCGTGCCCAGGCGGCCCGCGCTCATGGCGTGGTCGATGGCCTCCCGCCAGCTCCCCAGCGAGTACGACGCCCCCACCACACCGTCGAGATCGACCTCGGCGGCGAGCTGGAGAGCGAGGTCGAAGGTCCTCCGCCGCCCACCGTCGGCGTCCTCGGTCCCCGACGCGTACGCCCCCACGACCTCCAGTTCCCGGAACCATACCGGGGCCAGATCGGCCCCCGCCACCGGGAGGCCGGAGAGCACGGCTCGGCCGCCGGCCCTCGTCGTCCGGAGGACCAGGTCCAGGGTTCGGGGGGAGCCGACGCACTCGTAGGAGACGTCCACCCCGCCCAGGAGGAACGGAGATCCCCGCTCGGGGTTCACCCGGAAGGCTCGCGCCGATCGGCGCAGCGACCCGACGGCCTCGCCGGGCGACACCACGTCGGTGGCGCCGAAGCGCCGGGCCAGTTCCGCCTGACGACGATGCTTGGCCACCACGGTGATCCGGCCGGCACCGGTCAGCTCCCGAAGAGCCAGCAGGGTGAGGACGCCCACCGTCCCGGCTCCCACCACGAGGACCGAGTCGCCCGGGCCGGGGCGACCACGCAGCGCCGCGTGGATCGCGCACGCCAACGGCTCGACCAGCACCGCCCGCTCGTCGGTCATCCCGTTCGGAACGGGGTGAAGTTGGGAGCGATGGGCCACGAAGGAGCCGCTCCATCCGCCTCCCGTATCGGCGCAGTAGCCGGTCTGAAGCCCCGGCGAGACGTGGCCCACCGTGATCCGATCGCATCGCCCGGTGGCCCCGGCCGAGCACGATCCGCAGGGAGGAAGCCCACGGGCGGCGCAGGCCAGCACGGGGTCCAACACGACGCGGGTTCCGGCGGAAAGGTCGTCGACGTCGTCGGCCAGCTCGCCGACGACCTCGTGGCCGGGGACGAACGGCATCGAGACAAGGGGCGAGAAGTAGAAGGACGACTTGCCCTCGATCGTGGCCAGGTCGGAGCCGCAGATGCCGGCCAGCCGGGTCTCGACCCGGCCCCATCCCTCGGCGGGGGGTTCCGGCTCCGACCGATTCACCAGTCGGAGCGGCGCCAGGGGCCCGGCCACGAGACCGGGGAGCCGGTCGCCGACGGCCCGGGCGGCGAGGTACCGAGGGACCGAGCGATACAGCTCCAGGGCCAGCACGGTCACGACGCCCCCGCCGGTGCCAGGACCCGGGGCGTGCCCTTCACCATCGGCCACTCCTCGACCGGCCATCGGCGGTCCCGGGCCACCCGGAACAGGGCGACGTCGGGATTGACCGCCACGGGATTCCCGACGGTCCGCAGGAGCGGCAGGTCCGAGTGACTGTCGGCGTAAGCGTACGAGGCTCGAAGGTCCGCCCCGGCCCGGGCCGCGTATCTACGGAGCCAGGGCGACCGAGCCTCGCCGACCAGGGGCGGGCGCTGGAGATAGCCCGTGAACCGACCGTCCCGGACCTCCAGCCGGGTGGCCACGACGTCGTCGAACAGCGGGCGCAGCGGCTCCACGAAGGGCTCCAGCGACCCCGTGACCAGCACGACGCGGTGGCCGGCGGCTCGGTGATCCCGGATCCGGCGGATGGCGCCGGGCGACACCCTGCGCAGCAGGAGCTCGGACAGCTCGTCCGCCACCAGCCTGCGCACGGCCTCTGCGGAGGCCCCCTCGTACCGCCGATAGAAGGCCCGGAGGAACGCACCGCGGTCCCGCCGCTCGGCCGCCAGGTACCGAGGCAGGGCCCCGGCCAGGGACGTCACCGCTCCCGGCCACCGCTCGGCGGGCAGGTCGGCCAATCGCAGCCACAAGAACGACTCGACGACGTTCGAGGCCACGACGGTCCCCTCCAGATCGAACACGGCGAGCACGCCGTCCTGGCTGGGCTCCAGCGCCACCGCAGGTTCCGCTCGCCTGGGCCGCTCGAACCGCAGCGTCCGGGTGACCGCGGGGCAGTGGACCTCGAGGACGTAGTGGTCCCAGTCGATCGCCGCCGCGTCGAACGGGAACCTGTCGCGGTCCTCGGAGGGGAGCGACTTCCAGAGCTCGACGGTGCGCTCGTCGGTGTAGATCACCTCGGCCTCCGCGTAGGCTCCGTAGAGGTCGGCGTACTTCCGGACGAAGTCCAGCCGGTTGCGCTGCCGGTCCAGATCCCTGGCCCAGCCTCGGACCCGGCTGGACCGAGGAAGCTTCCGGATCACCCGGTCGGCCGCCTCGATGGCCCGTTCGCCCGTCCGGAGCAGCCGCTCCACCCGAGCCCGGCCGGGGAACCGCCAGTCGGGGACCCGGATCTCACCTCGGTCCCGCTGGCGGAGGGGCTCCGCCCGGAAGTAGTCCCGGACCAGCTCGAACATCCGCCGGTAATGGAGCGGGTTCCGCGAGCCCGAGCACACGTGGTAGTACCGGGGCCGAGCCGGCTCGGGCGGCCGGGTGGCCACGGCGAGCATCGCATTGACCACGAGGTCGATCGGGATGATGTCCAGGATCCCCTCCGGGATGCCGGGGAACTCCGGGATCGACCCCCGGCCGTAGGCCAGGATCACCGGCTCGGCCATCTTGAAGCCCTCGATCCATCCCGGGAACGGGTGGCGAAGAGCGCTCTCGATGATCGACGGCCTGAGGATCGACACGGGGAGGTCGGCGGCGGCCTCCTCGGCCACCCGCTCTCCCAGCGCCTTGGTCAGCGTGTAGATGTCGGGCCATCCCAGGGTCTGGGCCCGAGACAGCCCGTACCGGACCAGCCGCCGCTCGACCCAGTCCCGCCGCCGGCGCTCGGCATCCTGGGAGACGGTCTGGGGCCCGGCCCGGGCATGCTCCTTCGACGCCGCCCGGATGAACCGGTCGAGGACCTCCGGCCTCCGGGAGGCCGCCTCGACCTGGCCCCGAGCCTCGAACGCGGCGTCCGTCTCGGTCCGCCAGTCGACGTCGTGGGCCAGCGGCGCCTCGGGGATCGTCCCTCGGGCCACCCCGGCCACATACGCCGTGGACACATTGACCACGTGCGGCTCGAGGCTCGCCTCCCGCAGCGCGTCGTACAGATGGACGGACCCGAGGACGTTGGTCCGGAACCCTCCGTCGATCGGGGGATCGAAGGAGACCGTGGCCGCGCAGTGGAACACCACGTCGAGCCGGTCCGGGACCGGCGGGGGGGCCTCGGCCACGTCACCCTCGATCACCTCGACCCGGTCGTCGAGCATGCGACGGATCGCGTCGGGGCCGTCGCGGTCACGAAGGGCGTTGAAGGCCGCGCCGGCGACCAGCGACTCGACCCGGTCCCGCCCCGAGACCCCACCCAGCGGCCGAACCAGCACGGCGATCCGGGCATCCGGCACCTCCGCCAGGAGCCGCTCCAGGAGTGCCTGGCCGAGGAAGCCCGTGACCCCCGTGATCAGGATCCGGGACCCGGCGAGCCGCTCGGTGATGGGTGGCGTTTGGGCCGGCAACGCCCCGCTATCCTGGCGACCTCCGTCTCCGGCGGCAACCGACCCGAGGTGCCACACTGGCCGCCGTGCCGGACCCCGACGTGATCGTGGTGGGCGACATCATGCTCGACGTCTCGGTCGAATCGGCCCAGCTGGAGCGGGGGGGTGACGTTCACGGCGAGGTGACGATCCGCCCCGGCGGCGGGGGATCCAACGCCGCCGTCTGGGCCGCGCACGCCGGCGCCCGGGTCCGCTTGCACGGCAAGGTGGGGGCGGACCCGGCAGGGCGCATGCTGGCCGAGGGGTTGGACGAGCGGGGGGTCGACGCCGACCTGGCCCGCGATGGTGAGGTCCGGACCGGCTCCATCCTGGTGGTGCACGAAGGCAACAAGCGATCGATGGTCGCCGATCGGGGGGCCAACGCCCGGTTGCGGCCCGAGGACCTCCCCGATCGCCTGGCCGCAGGGGCCGTGCTCCTGTCGGGCTATCTTCTCTTCCATCCGGGCTCGGAACGGGCGGCCCGAGCCACGCTCGATCGGGCCGCCGCCGGCCACGTGGCCGTCGACGCGGCGTCGTGGCCGCTGGTCCGAGACTTCGGCCCGGAGCGGTTCGTGGAGGCCACCTCTAAGGCGACGATGCTCCTGGCCAACGAGGACGAGGCTCGGGCCCTGGCCACCGGATCGACCGAGGCCTCGGTGCGAAGCCTGTCCCGCTCCTACCGTCTCGTGGTGGTGAAGCGGGACGCCGGCGGGGCGCTGCTCGGTTCGGAGGGCGCGGTGACGCCGGTTCCCGGCCGGCACGTCGATCCGGTGGATCCCACCGGGGCCGGCGATGCCTTCGCCGGGGTCCTTCTGGCCCGGCTGGCCCTCGGTTCGGAGCTGATCGAGGCCCTGGAAGCCGCCACGGAGGCCGCATCGGTCGTGGTCGGCTCGACCGCGATGTGGCCGGAGGCACGGTGAGCGATCGCGTCGCTCTGTCGGACGAGATCGCCGGCGCCCTCGAAGGCGGAGGGCCGGCGGTGGCCCTGGAGACCAGCGTCCTCGGCCAGGGGCTTCCCGAGCCCTGGAACCGGCGGGCGGCCGAGGCCATGGACGCCGCCGTGCGCTCGACCGGAGCGGTGCCCGCGTGGACGTGGACGGCCGAGGGGCGGATCCGGATCGGGGCGACCGCCGACGACCTCGATCGGCTGATGACGCGCCGTCCGGCGAAGGTGGCCCGGCGCGACCTTCCGGCGGCGCTTGGCGCGGGCGGCCTGGGGGCGACCACGGTCTCGGCGACCCTATGGGCGGCCTACCGCACAGGCATCGAGGTGGCCGCCACCGGAGGGATCGGTGGGGTCCATCCCGGCACCGGCGACGTCTCGGCGGATCTCGTCGAGCTGGCCCGGACCCCGGCCACGCTGGTCTGCTCGGGGCCGAAATCGATCCTCGACCCGGTGGCCACCCTCGAGCGGCTGGAGGAGCTCGGCGTGGGGGTGCTGGGCTACGGGACCGACCGGCTCCCGTTCTTCATCGTCCGCGACTCCGGCCTCCCCCTGGACCAACGGGCCGACCATCCGAAGGAGGTGGCCGCTGCCGCGTCGGCCCGACGCGATCTGGAGATCGCCTCGACGCTGGTGGTCTGCCTGCCGTGCCCGGAGGAGGTCGCCCTCCCCGCCGACCTCGTGGCCGAGGCGGCCGCCCGGTGCCGGGACCGACACCGGACCGTCACCGGGAAGGCGGTGACACCGGCTCTCCTGGCCTGTCTTGCAGAGGAGACCGGCCAGGCCTCGCTCCGGGCGAACCTGGCCCTCCTGGAGGGCAATGCCCTGCTGGCGGGCGAGGTGGCCGGCGCCCTGACCTGAGCCGACCGCGATCCGCGGCCGCCTTCGTCATGCAACCGTCACCGAACGGCCGTTCCACCGCCGCACCGGACGGGCACCATGTCCTTTGCCACCGAAGGAGAGGAGCTTCCCCGTGCCGCGGTGCCCGGTCTGTGATTCACCCCGGGTGATCATCGTGCTCAACCAAGCCCGCCGAGGGCTGTGCGCGGCCTGCGGTGCGCGGTGGGTCCAGGACGGCGACACGCAACGCCAGGTCGAGGCTCCCCTCGACGCTCAGCGAACCGGGGCCCGATAGGCCATCCGACGCGGGCCTCGGGAGAAACCGGCGCCCGCCAGCACCGCCTCTCCCGGGCTCCCGATCACCGGTTGGTCCGCCCACCGCTCGACGGCGATCCGGCCCCCCGGCCACGCCCCGGCCTCCTCCACCAGGGCGGCGACCGCGGCCTCGATCCGTTCTTCGCGGAGCGGGACCAGCCGTCGGCCCCGGCCCTCCCCGGCCAGCGCCGGCTCTCCCCCGACGAGGACGAGCCACGAACCGGCCACCCGGGCGGGCCGGTATTCCCCGTCCCCGGGAACGGGCAGGATCGGGCCGTACGGATTGGCCGGATCTGACGCGGCCACCACCCGTTTCCGATCCGAAGCGGCCCGTCGCAACCGGTCCACCACGTTGGGCAGGGCGAACTGGATCCCCGACAGGCCACGAACGAAGTACCCTCGCCTGACCCGCCCCTGGGCCTCCATCGTGGTCAGGGCGTCGAGGACGATCGGCCACGGCACGGGCACATCGGCGGCCCCCGCCATCTCCCGAGCCACCACCCCGTATCCATCAAGGAGCCGATCCGCCCACGCCGAAGCCCGGACGCCGGGATCCTGTGGAGGCTCGGGCAGGAGGCTCCACCGGCCGTAGAGCGGGAGGCGCGTCGCTTCCCTCCCCCGCCGGCGAACACGCTGAGGCTCGCGGAGGCCGGCCAGGGCGTCGTTCGTGACCCGGCCGGCCCAG
>DASQTB010000120.1:0-5053 GCA_035642095.1 Actinomycetota bacterium
ACCGTCATCCTTCCGGGAGGAACGATCAAGGTCACCGGTGGCGTGGAGGATCTCAAGGCGGTGGCCCGCCTGGTCGGGGAAGCCGAAGCGGTCGAGGTCGTGGTGGGTCATCCACTCAGCCTGACCGGGGAGCGGGGGCCGGCGGCCCGCCGGGCCGAAGAGTTCGCCGCGGGCCTTCGTCAGCTGCTGAAGGTACCGGTGCATCTGCAGGACGAGCGTCTGTCGACCGTCGAGGCCGAGCGCGGGTTGAGACGGGCCGGGGCCGGTGGACGCGAGCGGCGACGGGTGGTCGATGCCGCCGCCGCCGGGATCATCCTGGAGTCGTTCCTGGCTACCCGGGGCTGACGGGACCCCCGCCGGCGACGTGGTTGCTATCCTGGGCGGCCCGATGGCTGGTCGACACAGATCCCGGGGAAGGGCCGGCCGGGGACTTCTGATCTTCCTGCTGGTCCTGATCCTGGCGGGCACGGGCGCGGCGGTGGCCTACCGCTACGCGACCGGCGCGTCGGGCCCGTCGCGCCCCGTGGCGGTGGACATCCCCGATGGGGCGACGGCGGAGGAGGTGGGGGGGATCCTCAAGGATGCCGGGGTGGTCCGCTCTTCGCTGGCCTTCCGCCTGGTGGCACAGGTCCAGGGGGTGGGGTCGTCGCTCCAGGCGGGGACCTACGACCTCCTCACCAACATGACCGTCTCCGAGGCTCTCCAGGCTTTGGATGGCGGCCCGCTGGTGGAAACCGTGGAGGCGACCTTCCCGGAGGGGCTGGAGCTGCGGGAGGCGGCGGAGGTGGCGGCGACGTCGCTCGGCCTCGACGCCGCTGCGTTCCTCGACCTGGCCACCGGCGGCGAGTTCGACCTCCCACCCTACCTCCCCCAAGGCACCGGAACCGTGGAGGGGTTCCTGTTCCCGAAGACGTATGAGTTTCCGACCGACAGCGATGAGCGGGATGTGATCGGGCGTCTCCTGGCCCAGTTCGAGGAGGAGGCGGGGACGCTCGAGTGGTCCGGGGCCGAGCACCTCGGCATGACGCCGTACGAGATCGTCGTGGTCGCCTCGATGATCGAGCGAGAAGCCCGCCTTCCCCAAGACCGACCCAAGGTGTCGGCGGTCATCCACAACCGGCTTCGGGAGGGGATGCCGCTCCAGATCGATGCCACGATCCAATACGCCCTCCCGGAGGGGAACCGGCTCCTCACCGAGGCGGACTACGAGTTCGAGAGCCCCTACAACACCTACCTCCACCCGGGGCTTCCCCCCACGCCGATCTCCAGCCCGGGGCTGTCCTCGCTCCAGGCGGCTCTCCACCCGGCGGACGAGGCCTTCCTCTATTTCGTGGTGGTCGACCCCGAGACCGGCCGGCATGCCTTCGCCGAGACCTACGACGAGTTCCTCCGCCTCAAGGAGCAGGCCGAGCTGTAGCGCCTCAAGAGGCCGTGGACCTCGGCCGACAACACCAGAAGCGACTGGCGGAGGCTGATGGATTTCGCGGCACTTGCATCTCGCATGGCGGCCGGCCTGGAAGGTGTTCGGGCCTGCCTGATCGTGTCCGGCGACGGCCTGAGCCTGGGCGCCTATCCCGACAAGGGCGAGCCGGCAGCTCGGGGCGTCTGGGAGCGCCTCTCCGCGGTCGGTGACCCCCAGCGAGGGTTCATGCACGTCGGCGACGAGCTCTGGGTCGTGGCCCGGCGGGGCTGGTACGCGGCCCTGCTGATCGCCTCGCCGACGGTCAAGGCTGGCCTCGCGCTCGACCGGCTGGAGTCCTATCTGCGCACCGCGGAAGAGGCCCGGATCCGGGAGGCCGCCGAGCTGTCCGGGATGAGGCCGTCGACCGCCGAGGTCTCCCGCCGGCTCCGGACGCCCCTCCACCGAGAACCAAAGCCGGTCACTCCACCGCCTCCGCCTGCTCCGGCGGCACCGCGCCGCCCCGAGACCCCCGTCCCCATCGCCACGGACTCGCCGCCGCAGCAAGGGCCCGTTCCGCAGCCGCCGGCCCCACAACCGGCCCAGCCGCCCCATCCACCCCAACCGACGCCGCAGCAGCAGCCGGCGCAGCAGTCGGCCGCGCCTTCCCAGCCAACGCCCCAGCAGCCGCCTCGGTCCCCGCAGCCTCCGCAGCCCGCACCACGGCCGGTCGCCCGACAACCGTTGCCCCTTCCTCAGACGTCCCCGCCACCTCCGCCTCGGGCGGAGCCCGCGGTGAACCCTCCGGCTCCGGAGCCTCCCCCAGTCGCACGGCCGGAGCCGGAGCGCGAGGCGCCGCGGCCGCAGACCGCGGCCGCGGCGCCCGACCTCCGCACGGTCCGCCCGGAGACGAGCTCCCGCGAGACCGGTTCCTCGGAGGTGGAGGCGACCGCCGCCACGGAGAGGAGCGCCGACGCCGGCCCGAAGCAGACCGCCGACCGCCCGCCTCCGGGCCAGGTAGTGGTCGACATGACCCGGGCCGAGCGCCATCGATCGGACGCCGTGCCCGAACTGCGTCCGTCCCCGGCCGATGAGGCCCGGGCCGGTCAGGCGGAGACCGGGTCTCCCCGGAGGCCGCCGGACCGCACCGCCCCGGCGCCGACGGCTACTCCACCACGCGAGGTCCCCGAAGCGGCCGCCGAGGAGACCGCGGAAGACGTCAAGGACGGAAACGGCGAGGCCGAAGTTGACAAGGTCGCGCTGACCCGGGAGTTCTCGCTGCTATTCGGCGGCGATGAGCGAGACAGGGGCTAGGAGCGAGGGGGGTGGCCACGGACACCGGACGGGTCAGGAAGATCAAGGATCTCGCGGACGTCCTCCGGGAGGAGGGTCTGATCACCGCGGATCAGCTCGCCCAGGCCACGGCGGAGCAGGAGCGGCTGGGCCGGACGCTGGGCCGGGTCCTGATCGACCTGGGGATGGTCAAGGAAACCGACCTGGTCGCGGCCTTGGCCCGACAGGTGGGCCTGGACTACGTCGACCTGACTGACCAGCACATCGATCCCGCGGCGGCGAGCCTGGTCAGCGAGCAGGTCGCCCGGCGCTACCGGGCCATGCCGATCGGGTTCGAGGACGGGCGGCTGATCGTGGCCATGTCCGACCCCTCGAACGTGTTCGCCCTGGACGACATCCGCACCATCACCGGCATGGACGTGAAACCGGTGGTGGCCACGGCGGGCGACATCGAGGCCGCCATCCGGAGGTACGGACAGTTCGAGCAGTCCGTGGAGGACATCTCCGCCGAAGCATCGTCTCAGGCTGACGACGGCGTGAAGGATCTGGCCGAGGTCGAGGCGGCCGTCGAGGATGCCCCGATCGTCAGGTTGGTCAACCTGCTGATCACCCAGGCCGTGGCCGACCGGGCCTCGGACATCCACATCGAGCCGGCAGAGCGCGACATTCGGATCCGGTACCGGATCGACGGAGTACTCCACGAGGTGATGCGGTCGCCGAAGAACATCCAGGCCGGGTTGATCTCACGGCTCAAGGTCATGGCCGACATCAACATCGCCGAGCGAAGGGTCCCCCAGGACGGTCGGATCGGTCTCGTTGTGGGGGGCAAGGCGGTCGACCTCCGGGTGGCCACGCTCCCCACCGTGTACGGCGAGAAGGTGGTCATCCGCATCCTGGACAAGTCGAGCGTGCTGCTGAGGCTGGAGGACCTCGGCTTCGCCGATGCCAGCTTCGAGCAGTTCGAGAAGGCCTTCCGCAAGCCGTACGGGACCATCCTGGTCACCGGCCCGACCGGCTCGGGGAAGTCGACCACGCTGTACGCCACCCTCAACATCATCAACGGCGTCGACAGGAACATCATCACCATCGAGGATCCCGTCGAGTACCGGCTCTCGGGTGTCAACCAGATCCAGGTCAACAACAAGGCCGGCCTGAGCTTCGCGTCAGCCCTGCGGTCGATCCTCCGGGCCGATCCGGACGTCATCCTGGTCGGGGAGATCCGGGACAGAGAGACCGCCCTGATTGCCATGGAAGCGGCCCTTACCGGCCACCTCGTGCTGTCCACCCTTCACACGAACGACGCGGCGGCCGCGGTGACCCGGCTGGTCGAGATGGAAGTGGCCCCCTACATCGTGGCCTCCTCCCTGGACTGCGTGGTCGCCCAGCGGCTGGCCCGCCGGCTGTGCGATCACTGCAAGGAGGCCTACCAGCCCTCGGAGGCCGAGCTCAAGTACGCCGGCTTCCAGGAGAGGGACATCAACAAGATCAAGGAGCTATTCCGGCCGGCCGGATGCAGCCGGTGCGGGAAGACCGGCTACCGGGGGCGCTTGGGTCTGTACGAGATCATGCCGATCAGTGAGGAGATCGAAATGCTAACTGCGGAGCGGAAATCGTCCGAAGACATCAAGAAGGTCGCTATCGAGCAGGGCATGGTGACCCTACGCGACGACGGCCTGGAGAAAGTACGGGCGGGGATGACCTCGCTCGAGGAGATCTTCAGGGTGGTGGTGTGAGATGAACCTGGCTACAGAGGCGAAGGCCCAGGCGACGGAGGTCCCCATCGCCGAGCTGCTCGAGCAGGTGATCGAGCGGGGAGGGAGCGACCTCCACCTGACCACGGGAACCGCCCCGGTAGTCCGGCTCAACGGCGTCCTCCACCGGCTCGACACCTATCCGCAGCTCGAGGCTGATTCCCTCCAGCGGATGATCTACTCGATCCTCACCCAAAAGCAGCGGGAGCGGCTCGAGCAGGACCTCGAGCTGGACATCTCCTACTCCCTTCCGGGCAAGGGGCGGTTCCGGGTGAACGTGTACTTCCAGCGGGACGCGCTGGGGGCGGCGTTCCGGATGATCCCCTTCGAGATCAGGACCATCGAGCAGCTGGGCCTGCCGTCCCAGGTCGAGGACTTGGCCCGCCTGCCGAGGGGCATGGTCCTGGTGACTGGACCAACCGGGTCAGGGAAGTCGACCACGCTGGCATCCCTCATCGATGTCATCAATACCGAGCGGGACCAGCACATCATGACCGTCGAGGACCCGATCGAGTTCCTCCACCGGCACAAGCGGTGTGTAGTGAACCAGCGGGAGGTCGGGCACGACACCCAGTCCTTCGCCATGGCCCTGAAGCACGTCCTCCGCCAG
>DASQTB010000121.1:0-21955 GCA_035642095.1 Actinomycetota bacterium
GCCCATGCGAACCCGGATGGGGCCGTCGGGGGGCCACTGGTGCGCGGCTACTCGCCGCTGGGCCTCCGCCGCCGCGGCCACCGCGTCGGCGGCGGAGGCGAACACGGCGAAGAAGGCATCGCCCTCGGTTCGGACGTCCACTCCACCGTGGTCCCGGATGGTTCCTCGGAGGATGCCGTGGTGCTCCGCCAGGACCCCCGGCCACCGCTCGCCCAGAGTGCGGGCCAGGTTGGTGGACCCATCGATGTCGGTGAACACGAACGTGAGGGTCCCGGTGGGCAGCTCGGTCATGCGATGCTCCTCGTCCGGCATCGTAGCTAGCCTACGCGGACTCCCCCGGGCGAAAGCCAGAGCCTGTTCCCGGGTCATGGCCCGCCCCTCTTCCCAGGCGGCCCGCATCTCCTCCTCGGAAAGGTACCGCCGTGCTCCCGCCCCACGGATCGTTCAGCAGCAGGAGCTCCGGCGGGGCTTCGCCGCCGACCTGCTCCTTCAACGCCTGCGAGAAGCCGGCCAGCCGCATGGCCCGCTCCGCCTGGCTCTTGGCGTTCTCCAGGAATACCAGGTTGTCGAGGCTGAGCGCCATCCCCGTTCGGTCTCCCATCTGCTCGGCCTCGCCGAGGGTCATCAGGAACTGCTCTGAAACCCTCACGCAGGCCGTACGACCTGGAGAACCTACGCCCTCAAGGGCGAGAGTACCGGCTGAAGAGACGGGGAAAGGAGGTGATGAGCGCCGCTGAAGGCCCGTAGGGGTCAAAGATTCGATCGGCGCAAACCGTCATGGATTCGACCGGCGTTGACACTCGGCTCCACGGAATCCCCCTAGCACAGCGCGAGCACGGAGCCGTTGACGCAGACCCTCATCCCCCTGACCTGGGGTTTGCAGCAGAGCACGTGCCCGGGGTGGGATTCGAACCCACACGGTCTTCCGACCAACCGATCTTAAGTCGGCCGCGTCTCGCCTTATTCCGCCACCCGGGCTCCTTCAGGATACGCGGTTCCCCCGGCTCTGTTTCTGCCCCTGTAGGTATCCGTTTGGGCATGGCAGTTCGGGCAGAGAAGCCGCAGATTGCTGAGCCTGTTGTCGTCCCTCCGGCCGTTGATGTGGTCGAGTTCAAGGGAGATCGGTAGGCCGTTCCAAGTCGATCGTCGGCACTCCTCGCATATTGCCGTCTTCAGTCCTGCCTTGAGGAGGCGAGTTCGCAAGGAACTCGTACGCTCGAGCTTCCCTCGAACCAGCACTTCGGCGAGAGGTCGAGGGGGAACCACCGGCAATGCGGATCCACGCCGCCATGCCATGCCGGTGAAATGCGAGGTATCAAGACCGAGCGTCTCTATGCGCTTCTTCAGCCGCGCCTGGTTTCCACCTCCTCTCACGCCGAGCCTGGCCAGCACTTGAGCCAGCGACCGTGACGAACGTACCGCTAAAGCGATCTGCTCAGCCGACACAGAGTGCAGAGGAGCCCCCCGAGTAAGGGACGGAAAGTGCGATGTATCAAGCCCGAGAGAAGCGATCCGGTGCCTGACTCTTTCGTAGTTCCCGCAATACGGTGCCACTCTCAACAAAAGCAGCACCTGCCGCATGTTGCGGCTGTTGGCGACAGCACTCCGCAATTGCTCGTCGCTGTATTTTCTTCCAGACACCAAGACATGCTAGACGGGCCCACTGACATTTGATCTCGACAAGACGCGGGGCGCGCGATGCTATCAGACCCACTGACCGCCCCCCGATCATGCCGCCTCTCCATGAGGATGAACGGAGTCACAGTGCCGCGACAGCGAGCTGAGCGCGGCTAGCTCTCCTCGATCGTGACCCGCTCGATGTAGACCCGAGCGGAGGTAGTCCCCTGGGGGCTGCCCAGGGCCTCGATCTGCCGGACAACGTCCATGCCATCCGTCACGCGCCCGAAGATGGTGTGCAGGCCGTTCAGGTGTTTCGGCTCGCCGGTGGTGATGAAGAACTGGCTGCCGTTGGTGTCCTTGCCCGAGTTGGCCATGGCCAGGAGGCCCGGCTCGCTGAACTTCAGCCGCTTCACGATCTCGTCCTCGAACTGGTAGCCGGGACCGCCGGTGCCGTCCCCGCTCGGGTCGCCTCCCTGGAGCACGAAGTCGGGGATCACCCGGTGAAAGATCAACCCGTCGTAGAACCCCTCCCGGGCCAGGAACACGAAGTTGTTCACCGTGACCGGAGTCTGGTCCGCGAACAGGTCCAGCTCGATCCGGCCGCAGGACGTGTCCATGATCGCCGCGTAATCCTTCTTCGGATCGATCTGCATCTCGGGCGGGGCGTCGTACATGGGCTTCTCCTTCCGTGCCCCGGCGGGCACCTTGGCCTCGCAAGCCACGGGCAGCTCGGGGGTGGGCGACGGCGACGCGGAGGGCCCGGCTTGCGGGCGCGATCGCTCGTCCTCCTCCCCGCCGAACAGGAACACCCAACCGGCCAGGCCGACCGCTCCGAGGCCCAGCGCTCCGGCCACCACACCGGCGATGATCCGCTGGCGGCGCCGCCTGCTGCGCTCCGCCGCCCTGCGGGCAGCCAGCCTCCGGAGCTGCTTGTCCCTGGTCCGTCGGCTCATCGGGGCCGCACAGGTTATCGAGAAGCGGTCCCTCGCACCATCTCCAGGGCCAGCCCATCGAGGATGTCACGCTCGGAGACCAGGCACTCGTCTGCCTTCCATCGCCGAAGGATCTCCACCAGGATCTCCGTCCCGGCGACGATCACGTCCTCCCTCCCCGGCGCCATCACCGGGAGGGCGCGACGCTCGTCCACGGTCATCCTCGCCAACCGATCGAGCACCTTGTCCGCGTCGTCCCGGTGGAGCGTGGTGCCGTGGATGGCCTCCGGGTCGTATCGGTCCAGTCCCAGGGCCAACGCCTGAACGGTGGTGGTGGTTCCGGCCACCCCGATCAGCGTGGCTCCCTCGCTCGGCGGAACGTCCGCCGCTGCCGGGGCCAGGGCATCCCTGGCCAGCTGCCGCATCGCCTCCAGCTCCGCCGTGGTGGGCGGATCGGAGGGGCCGACCCGCTCGGTGATCCGGACGCTTCCCACGTCGACCGACGTCGCCGCCTCGGCGACCTCGGTTCCGGCGACCAGCTCGGTGCTCCCGCCGCCGATGTCGAACACGATCCGCCTGCGCCCGGCGCCCAGATCCGCCGTCGCCCCGAGGAAGGACAGCCCGGCCTCCTCCTTCCCGGAAAGGACCTCCGGTTCAACCCCGGCGGTGCGGTGCACCGCCCGCTCGAGCAGCCGGCGATCATCGGCGTCGCGTACGGCGCTGGTGGCTCCGACCCGGATCCGCGCCGCCCCGAGGGCCCGAGCGCGGCGGACGTAGCGCTCGAGCACGGCCGTCGTTCGGTCCAGGGCCGAGGCCTCGAGCCGGCCGGTCCGATCGACGCCCTGCCCCAGGCGGGTGATCACCATGTCGCGGGCCAGCTCGAGGATGTCACCGTCCCGAGGGGCCCCGACCAGCAGCCGGATCGAGTTGGTTCCCAGATCGACCGCGGCGACCCGGCCGGAACGGTCCTCCTCGGGATGGACCGGCTCGACCTGCTCGGCCACCCACCGACCGACGGGGTCGGCTCCCCCGGCCACGTGGTTGGCGTAATGGGCGTGGAGGCACTTCAGCCCCGTCCGGGTACCACCCACCCCACCCCACGCTCGGGCCTTCGGAACCCAGCGCCCTCGCTCGACCGCGTAGTCGCGGTGGGTGGCATCCAACGCCGAGCCGAACTCGGCGTCTTCCCGAGCCCGCTGATCGAGCCGCTTGATCCAGCCGTCCCCCTCCAGCCGGGCCACGGCCCTGACGGCGACCGGGCAGGTCAACCAGTACAACGTGGGAAAGGGCTCGCCGCGCCGGTCGAACGGGTGGTTCCGGATGACCAGGGGGTGGCCGTCACCGCACCGGGCCACGAGGGAGAACTCGCTCAGCGGCTCGCGTCCCAGCTGACGGACGACGGCCGCCCGGTCCGAGCCGCGGAGCTCCGCGTGGGGCGGCGTCAGCGCCGCTTGTGGTCCGTGGCCCGCCGGTAGTCGACCTGGCGCTCCTCGCTCTGACGCATGAACTGCTTGAGCTTGCGCTCGAGGTCCGGGTCGCGCCCCTTGCGGAGCGGCCGGTCCGGCGGGTCCTGGAGAGCCTTGATCGAGAGGTCGATCTTGCCGTCCTCCTTGATGGAGACGACCTTGGCCTGGACCCGGTCGTTTTCCCGGAGGTGATCCCGGACCTCCCGGACGTAGTTCCGGTCGATCTGCGAGACGTGGATCAGACCGACGGGCCCGTCGTCGATCTGGATGAAGGCCCCGTACGGGGTGATGCGCTGGACGGTCCCGTCCACGACCGCCCCGATCTCGAGCTCTGCGATCGAAGGCTCCTTTCTTTCCGGGGTCCGGCTTGGACCCTCGACAGGGACGCAACTATCCCACCGGCAGCCGGAGGACGTCAACACGCGGACGGCCGCTAGCAGTCCCCGGGAGGGCCGGTCGACCCCTCTTCCTCCGGAACGACGAACAGGATCTCACCGGGCCGGACCATTCCCAGGCATCTCCGGGCCAGGCGCTCCAGGTGCTCGGGGTCGTTCAACTGATCGATGCGGTGCTCCAACCGGGACCGTTCCGAGGTCAGGGCCTCGACCCGCCGCTCGAGCCGGGCGATGCGATCGCGTTGGGCCAGGAACTGGCGGAAAACCCCCGCCCCGGCGGCCACCAGGAGCACGATCATCGCCGCCAGCGCCACGGCCCTCCCAGTGAACCGGAGACGAGCCTGGGCCACGGTTTCCTGGCCCGCGCTCACCGCCGGAACCTCCGGAAGGGCCCGGTGCCGGCGTACCGGGCCTGCTCGCCGAGCTCCTCCTCGATCCGGAGGAGGCGGTTGTACTTGGCGGTGCGCTCCCCCCGGGACGGCGCCCCCGCCTTGATCTGCCCCGCGCCGGTGGCCACGGCCAGATCCGCGATCGTGGCGTCCTCGGTCTCACCCGAACGATGGGAGACGATCCGCCCGAACCCGGCCTCGGCCGCTGCGGTGAGAACCTCAAGGGTCTCGCTCAGGGTCCCCACCTGGTTCGGCTTGACCAGGATCGCAGTGGCCACGCCCTCGGCGATCCCCCGTTCTAGGCGCTCGGCGCTCGTGACGAACAGGTCGTCCCCCACCACCTGGCACCGTCTCCCCATCGCCTCCGACGCGGCCGTCCATCCGGTCCAGTCGTCCTCGGCCAGCGGATCCTCGATCGACACGATGGGGAACGTGTCGAGGAGGTTCCGGTAGTACTCGACCATCTCGTCGGCTCCCCGCTCCACGTCGTCGATCCGGTACCGCCCGTTCTCGAACAGCTCCGTGGCGGCCACGTCGAGGGCCAGTCCGACCTCGCTCCCCGGGTCGAGACCGGCCGCCTGGATGGCCTCCATCAGCACCTCGCACGCCGGAGCCGAACCGGCGAGCTCGGGAGCGAAGCCGCCCTCGTCGCCGACCCCCGTGGCCAGACCCTTCCGGTTCAGGTTGGCCTTGAGCGCGTGGAAGCACTCGGCGCCCCACCGCAGGCCCTCGGAGAACGACGCCGCGCCGACCGGAACCAGCATGAACTCCTGGACGTCGAGGGCGTTGTCGGCGTGCACCCCTCCGTTGATCACGTTGAGGAGCGGCACGGGGAGGAGGTGGGCCTGCGGACCGCCGAGGTATCGGAACAGCGGCAGCCCGGCAGAGACCGCCGCCGCGCGGGCCACGGCCAGCGACACGCCGAGGATGGCGTTCGCCCCCAGACGGGAGCGTTCCAGCGTGCCGTCGACCTCGACCATGATCCGATCGACCTCTCGCTGGTCCAGGGCGTCGACATGTTTCAGCGACGGACCGATCTCCTCGTGGACGTTCCGAACGGCGCCCAGGACACCCTTGCCCCCGTAGCGGCCCCCGTCGCCGTCGCGGAGCTCGACGGCCTCGTGCCCTCCCGTCGAGGCGCCGGAGGGGACCGCGGCCCGGCCGGCCGAACCGTCGGCCAGCAGCACGTCGACCTCGACGGTGGGGTTCCCCCTGGAATCGAGGATCTCTCGAGCGCGGATGCGTTCGATGCCCGGCATGGCGAGAACCCGATTGTAGGCAGAAGGGGAAGGCAGATCAGAGGTTTCGGGACGATGACGTCAAGTGGAGCGAACGCGCTCGGCGTCGCGCTTGATCAGGAGGAGGGCTTCCTTCCGAACGGCGCCGGAGAACGGACCGATCAGCCGCCAGTACCACTGGAATCGACGGCGGCTGACCTCGTCGGTGCACCGAATCCTGGTCTCGGTGGTGAGCCGGGAAACCGGTCCCCTCGGTTCCACGAGGAAGTTCCACCCGATCCTGGCGTAGCCGGGTTGATCGAACCGGCGGAACCCCTCGGGGTCGAGCGGGCGGATCCCGCCCATCAGCGTCCACGGCCGGGCCACCAGCCCGAGGACCAGCTCCCGGGGCGGATCCTCTCCCAGGAGGATGAAGCCCCGGTTCATCAGATCGGCGAGCTTGAGGCCGCCTCGCCGGCCCATCCCCCGGACCGAGAACAGAACCCGGTTGATCGGGGACCCGCCCAGGTCGAGGCGGCGGACCGCACGGTAGGCGCGATCGGGCGCCGCGTCGACTTCGATCCGGTGGACGTGGCGGACGTCCCAGGAGGGGAGGACGTCATCGAGGAGCATCGCGGAACCGCCGGATGAGCTCCTCGTCGGGCAGCTCGTCCAGGCGGACGCCGTCGGCCTGAGCCCGGAGCTCCATCTCCTCGAAGCGGCCGACGAACGTACGGGTCCTCGACCGCAGGGCTGTCTCGGCGTCCACGCCCAGCTTGCGGGCCAGTGCGGTCACCGCGAAGAGCACGTCGCCGACCTCCTCCTCCAGGGCGTCCTTGGCAGCTCCCTCCCGCTGGTCGCCGTGATGCAGCCGGGCGGCCTCTTCCAGCTCCGCGAGCTCCTCCCGGACCTTGTCGACGGCGCCGGCCAGCTCGGCCCAGTCGAAGCCTCTTCCCGCCGCTCGGCGCTGCACCTTCTGCGCGGCCGACAGGGAGGGAAGGGCCTCCGGCATCTCGGCGTCGATCGGCTTGCGCTCGCCTTCCTCGGCCTTGAGCCGCTCCCAGTTCGCGTACACCTCGTCCGGCGTGTCCGCCCGGACGCCGGCGAAGACGTGTGGATGCCGGCGGATCAGCTTCTCCACCACCACCTCGGCGACGCCGTCGATGTCGAACGTTCCGTCGTCCGCGGCGATCCGGGCGTGGAACACCGCCTGGAGGAGCAGGTCCCCGAGCTCCTCCTTCAGCCGGACCGGGTCGCCGTCGTCGATGGCGTCCAGGAGCTCGTACGCCTCGTCCAGGAGATGGCGCCGCAGGCTCCGGTGCGACTGGGCTCGGTCCCACGGACAGCCGTCCGGAGCACGGAGGCGGCCCACCACCCGAATCAGGTCCAGGAGCCGCTCTCCCCGGCGCCCCGAGGGCACCGGGCCGGTCGGAACGTGCCGGAGGGGATCGGGGGTGGCGTGGAGGTCGGCGGTGCCCACCCCGCGATCGTACCGGGCGCTACGCGGACCGGCTGCCGCTGGCGGAGAGATGCTCTCCGCGCTCCACCAGCTCGGGGATCCGCCGGGGTTCGACCGGACGGCCCAGGAGGTAGCCTTGCACGTTGTCGCACCCGTGCCGGCGGAGGAACAGCAGTTGCTCGGGCGTCTCCACGCCCTCCGCGGTGACCTCGACGTCCAGGCGATGGGCCATGGCGATTAGCCCGGACACGATGGGGCCCTCGTCGGCGTCGGAGGTGATGTCCTGGACGAAGCTCTTGTCGACCTTCAGTGTGTTCACGGGGAAGCCTCGGAGCCGGCTGAGCACCGAGTACCCAGTCCCGAAGTCGTCGATGGCCACCCGCACGCCGAGGGCCCGCAGCCGCTCCAACACCGCCAGGGTTTCGGCGGCCTCGTGGCCGGCGACGTTCTCGCTGACCTCGAGCTCCAGCTCCTCGGGTTCCAGGGCGTGCTCCTCCAGGGCGCGCATCACCCTCTCGGCCAGCCACGGCTGCTGAAAGGTTCGGCCGGAGATGTTGACGGCCAACCGGAGCGAGGGGAGTCCGTCCTCTCGCCACCGGCGGATCTGAGCGCAGGCCGCCCCCAAGACCCATGCATCCACCGCCACGATCAAACCGGTCTCCTCTGCCAGCGGGAGGAACCGGTCCGGGGTGAGGAGCCCGCGCCGGGGGTGATGCCACCGGATCAGGGCTTCGACCCCGACCATCTCTCCCATCTCCAGGTCGAAGATCGGCTGGTAGTGGACCCGCAGCTCGTCGCCGTCGAGGGCTCGGTGGAGCTCCTCTTCCATCTCGAGGCGCTCCTGGGCTCGGGCGGTCATGCCGTCGGCATACCAGTGGTACCGGTTCCGGCCTTGCTCCTTGGCTCGATACATGGCCATGTCCGCGTTCCGAAGAAGCTTCTCGATGGCGAACCCGTGATCCGGGTACAGGGCCACGCCGATGCTGGCCGTCATGAACACCACGTGGCGGGCGACCTGGAACGGGTCGGCGAACTGTGCCAGCAGCTTCTCCGCCACGGTCCGGACGCCGCCGATCCCCTCCATCGACGGGAGGAGGATCGTGAACTCGTCGGACCCCGTTCTGGCCACGGTGTCCTGGGCCCGAAGCGCTCCGGACAGACGTTCGGCAACCTGCCGGATGAGCTGATTGCCGGCCTCGTGGCCCAGACTGTCGTTGACCTTCTTGAAGTGGTCCAGGTCGAGGACCATGATCGCGGCCCGCTCCGATTGGCGCTCCGCCCGAGCGAGGGCCTGGGACGCACGATCCCGAAATAGCAGGTGATTTGGAAGCTCGGTGAGATCGTCGGTGAAGGCCTGCCGCCGGATCTCGTCCACCAGCCGGATGTTCTCCAGCGCCGTGGCCGCTTGGTCGGCCACCCCTCGGAGCCGTCGACGGAGCTCGTCATCGAGCTCCAGCACGGGATCGCCCCGCTCGGAGCCGGTGACCACGACGCCGATCAGGCGGTCCTTGGCCAGGATCGGCACGGCCACGGCCATCTCCGAACCGAACTCCTCCAGGACGTTCCGCACGTAGGGGTCGTTCTCGTCCGGCCGGAACACGCGGAGCTGGGGACGGGCCATCATCTCTCCGACCAGCCGCGTGTCCGTCGGCCGGATCACGAGCCCGTCGAAGACCCGGTGTTGCTCCTCCGTCCAGCCGTGCGTCCCCGCGACGTGGAACGACTCCTCGGCATCGTCAAGGAGGAACACCGATCCTCGCTCCACCCCGAGGAGACGAGGCGCGGCCGCGGCGACCAGCCCGGCCACGTCGGAGGCCGTCGGCGCCTGGGCCAGCGATTGGGCTAGAGCCAAGAGCGTTCGTGCGGTCCGGCGCTCCTCGGCCAGCGCTGCCTCCAGCTCGGCCGTCCGGTCGGGTCGATCCCCCGGGTCAGGGGGCGAGACGGGTGGGGGCGTACCGGAGGTACGCCGATCGCCCTGGGCAGAGGGGTCCGCGCGAGTGGCCATGCGACTGATGGTTACATCGGGCTGGTCAGGGACCGACTTGAGATTCGGGCTAGGGACCCAGCTGGACCGACGGGGTCGGCTCGGGCGACGTCGACGTCCGCTGGAGGACGGCGCCGGAATCCCGGTCGAAGTAGCCGTACCGGGGGTTGACCCGGATCTCGCTCCGGCGCAGCCGCCCGAACAGCCACTCGGTGAAGAGGTCACCCCGGAGCTCCTCCAGGAGCTGCTCCCGGACCTCCTGGAACGGCTGGGTCTGCCGATCGATCACGTGGATCACGTGGAACCCGAACTCGGTCTCCACCGGGCCGCCGACCTCAGCCACCGGGATGTCCAGCGCGGCCTCAGCGAACGGGCCCACCAGGTCGGCGGCTCGTTGGATCCCCAGATCCCCGCCGTTCTGAGCGGTGGCCTGGTCCTCCGAGAACCGCCGAGCCAGGCCGGCGAAGTTCTTCGGCGTGGCCTCCTTGGCGATGCGGGCCGCCTCGGCCCGGCTGCCGACCAGGATGTGGGCCACGTGGACCTGGGAGAGCTCCAGGGCCCGCTCCTCGTAGATCTGCCGCAGCTGGTCCTCGTTCACCCGCTCAGCCACGACGGCCTCGGCCACCGCCTGGCGGAGGACCTGCTGCTGGACCAGGCGGCGGACGTCGGACTCGGAGGTGCCGGTCCGACTGAGGAGGCGCTCGAACGTCTGCCGTCCCCCGAGCTGGGCGATCTGTTCCTCAAGCACGCTGTCGATGTCGGCCTCGTCGGGCACGACGTCGTGCTCCCGGGCGTAGGCGGCCACGAGCTCCTGGTGGATGAGGAACGTAAGGTACCGCCGGCCCAGCTCCTTGCGCTGGGCGTCGCCGGCCTCCCCCTGGGGGATCTCGCTGGCGAAGCGGGGATCGGCCAGGAGGAAGTCGAGCTCCTGACGGAACCGGTCCTCCTCGATCTTGTCGCCGTTCACCACCGCGGCCCCTGTGTCCAGGAGGTCGGCGCATCCCGTGAGGAGGATGCTGGCCGACATCAGGAGGAGCAGGGACCGGCGCATCGAGCGATTCTAGACGACGTCCTCGAGCGTGGACCGGACCCAGCGAGGCAGACCGGGGCCCAGATCCGCCGGTCCGGGGGTGAGGTTCAGCGTCCGGGTGGCGCGATGGTAGCCGGCGCCAGTGGGAAGGACCGCGTCGGCCGGCAGATCGACCGGACGGAGCCGGACCTGGCCCCGGACTGTGGCGATCTCCTCGATGCTGGCCCTCCCCGCTGCCAGCCGGAGACGGGCCACGTCGAGCAGCGTCTCGGCTTCGGCCGGCAACGGTCCGAACCGGTCCTCGGCCTCCGCCCGGATCCGATCGAGCTCGCCGTCCGTGGCGGCCGAAGAGAGGCGGCGATACAGCTCGAGGCGCAGAGCCTCCTGTCCCAGGTATCCGACGGGGATGAAGGCCCGGACGGGGAGATCGATCCGGATCTCTTTCTCCTCCTCGATCGGCTGGCCCCTGAGCTCCGCCACCGACTCGGCCAGGAGACGAGCGTAGGTGTCGAACCCCACCGCGGCGATGTGGCCCGACTGCTCGCCCCCGAGCAGGTTCCCCGCTCCCCTGATCTCCAGGTCGCGCATGGCCACCTGGAACCCCGAACCCAGGGCCGTCAGCCGGCTGATGGCGGCGAGGCGCTCGTGGGCCTCCTCGGTCAGGTGCTGGCCCGGCGGGAAGAACAGGTAGGCGAAAGCCCGTTCCGCGGACCGGCCCACTCGCCCCCGGAGCTGATAGAGCTGGGCCAGACCCATCAGGTCGGCCCGATCGACGACCAGGGTGTTGGCATTGGGAACGTCGAGGCCCGACTCGATGATCGTGGTGCACACCAGCACGTCGGTCTCACCGTTCCAGAACCCCAGCATCGCCTTCTCCAGGGCCGCCTCTTCCATCTGCCCATGGGCGATGCCGACCCGGGCCTCGGGCACCTTGTCGCGGAGCCACGCCGCGAACCGGTCGATGGTGTGGACGTCGGATCGGACCCAGAACACCTGCCCGCCCCGGCGAAGCTCCCGGCGGACGGCGGCCATGGCCACCGACTGGTCGTATGGCCCCACGTACGTGAGGACGGGCTGGCGATCCTCGGGCGGCGTGTCGACCACGCTCATCTCCCGGATCCCGGACAGCGCCATCTCCAGCGTCCGAGGGATCGGGGTGGCCGTCATCGTCAGGACGTCGACGCTCACCCGGAGCCGCTTCAGCCGTTCCTTGTGGGCCACGCCGAAGCGCTGTTCCTCGTCGATGATCAGGAGCCCGAGGTCCTGGAACCGGACGTCCCGGGAGAGCAGCCGGTGCGTCCCGATGACCACGTCGACCTTCCCGTCGGCAACGTCCGCCAGGACCTGGGCCTGTTCCTTCCTGGACAGGAACCGCGACAGCATGGCCACCCGGACGGGGAACGGCGCGTACCGCTCGGAGAACGTCACCTGGTGCTGTTCGGCAAGCAACGTGGTGGGAACCAGGACGGCCACCTGCTTGCCGTCCAGCACCGCCTTGAACGCCGCCCGCACGGCGACCTCGGTCTTGCCGTATCCGACATCGCCGCACAGGAGCCGGTCCATCGGTTTCGCTCGCTCCATCGACCGCTTCACCTCGTCGATCGCGGTCACCTGGTCCCGGGTCTCGGGGTACGGGAAGGCGTCCTCCAGCTCCCGCTGCCACGGCGCATCCGACGAGAAGGCATGACCGGTGGCCGCCATCCGAGCCGAATACAGGCGAACCAGCTCGCCGGCCATGTCCCGGACCGCCCGGCGAACCCGGGCCTTGGCCCTGGGCCAGTCGCCGGTCCCCATCCGGTGCAGCCGGGGCTGCTCCCCTCCGATGTACCGGGCCACCACGTCCAGCTGGTCGGCCGGCACGTACAGCCGATCGCCGGCCGCGTACTCGAGCAGGAGATAGTCGCGCTCGGTTCCGGCCATCGTTCGCCGGACCATCCCGAGGTAGCGCCCAACGCCGTGAACGCGATGGACGGCGAAGTCCCCGGGGGAGAGCTCCGCGGCGAACGCCGCGGCGGCCCGGCCCCCCAACCGGGGCTGGTCGTGAGCGTGCCGGCGCCGCCCGAACAGGTCGTCCTCCCCGACGACGGCCACCCGCCCTTCCGGGAACAGGAAGCCCTCCAGGAGCGCGGAGTCCTCGGCGATCTCCGGGGCCGGCGACCCGGCCCGCTCCAGGACCTCGACCGCCCGCTGGACCGATCCCTGTCCGGCGCCGGTCACCGCCACGCGATACCCGTCGGAGGCCAGGCCGGCGGCCCGCCGGGCCAGCCGCTCGCCCTGAAGCCCTCCCCAGCCGGCGATGCCCAGGTCCTCGCCCTCGGCGAACTCGGTGAGGTCCAGGCGGGCCCGGCCCCCCAGCGCGTGCTCCGGCCCGGCCACGGGCGGCGGCCCGGGCCAGGCCATGGCCTCGGCCAGGGCCTCGGCATCGCCCGCCGTCGTCTCCGCCCTGTCCATCACCCGTCGGGCTTGGGACAGCACGATCCACCCGGCCTCAGGAAGAACGTCGGCCAGGACCGGGAGTCGATCGAACAGGAGAGGGATGGCCTGCTCCATGCCCTCGAAGAACAGGCCGTCCGAGAGCCGCTCCAACACGTCGCGGAGGTGCCCCCGATAACGCGGCAGGGCGCCGCGGGCCCGCTCTCGCACGTCGTCGTCGGGGAGCAACTCTCGGGCAGGCGGGACGGCGATCCCGCCGATCGGGCTGATCGATGTCTGGGTCGCGGGCGAGAACGCCCTGAGACGCTCGATCTCATCGCCGGCGAACTCCAGCCGGGCCGGATGCGCCGCGTCTCCAGGGAACACATCGACGATGAAGCCCCGGACCGCGAACTCCCCCCGATGTTGGACGAGGTCTTCGCGGACGTACCCCAGACCGACCAGCCGTTCGGCGAGCTCGTCGGGCGCCATCTCGACGCCTGCCGACAGCTCGATCGGGCGGCGGAGCCCGAGCCAGGGCCCAAGGCGCTGGATGGCGGCCGCCACCGGCGCGGCGACGACGAGCGGTCCGGTCGCCCGGCGGAGCCGGCGGACCGTCGCCTCCCTCCGGGCGGCCACCGCCGGGGTCGGACTGATCCCCTCGAGGGGGAGGGCCTCCCAAGCGGGGAACAGGGCCGCGCCGGTGGTGCCCAGGAAGGCCTCGGCCCCCCGGGCCAGCCGATCCGCCTCCCGGGGCCCGGCCGCTACCGCCAGGATCGGGCCATCGACCGCCCGGGCCAGCGCGGCCAGCACGTACGGGTGTCCCGGGGTCTCGGCCCTGGCCAGCCGGATTCCCGGCCTGGCCAGGAGGGCCTGGAACCGGTCGCTTTCCAGGAGCGCGTCGAGCAGCTTCTCCATCGTCATGGCAGCACGAAGAGCCCCGGGTCTTCGGGGACCGGGGCCTTCGCCATCGATGGTACAGGCCGCCACGGTTCATCGGCGCCGGACCATCGGCCGATACTCCATCCGTGGGACACCGCCGAGCGTTACCGGGTTCGAAGCCGGGGCCACGGGGCGGATGAAGGTGTTGCGGGCGCCGCCCGGGTCAGGCCCAGGTACGTCGGCGTCTGAGCCTCACCGCCTCGGTGCCGATCGATTGTGGCGGTCCTGGGCCGCCGTCAGACCGCTCCCCAGCAGCGTCAGCACGCTGTCGGCCGCCTCCTCGACGAGGAGCGCGACCTCCTCCCGCTCCGCGGGGGCGAAGGACCCAAGGACGTGGTCGGCGGCATCCCTCCGCCCGGGGGGGCGGCCCACCCCGAGCCGGACCCGATGGAACTCCGACGTGCGCAGGGCCTGGGCCAGTGACTCCAGGCCGCGATGCCCCGCGGTGGAGCCGCCGAACTTCAGCTTGAGCGCTCCGAATGCCAGGTCGATCTCGTCGTGGCAGATCACGATGTGCGGAGGGTCGATCCGCCGCCGCCGGGCCAGCGACGCTACCGGGGGGCCGGACACGTTCACGAAGGTCTGGGGACGGGCCAGGAGGAGTCGCTTCCCGTCGATGGTCGCCTCCCCGGCGTCGATCGGAAGGAACCGTACCTTCCGAAGCCGCGTTCCGAGCCGCTCGGCCAGCCGCTCCACAACCTGGACCCCGATGTTGTGCCGGGTGCCTGCGTAGCGGGAACCGGGGTTGCCCAGCCCGACGACGAGCCAGGCGGTCATCCCGGATTGCCGGGCTTAGCCCTCCTCGCCGCCGCCACGCTGCTCGGCGGCGGGAGGCTCGCCCTCGGGGGCCTCGCCCTCGGCGGCGGCCTCGCCCTCGGCGGCGGCCTCCTCGCCCTCGGCGACCTCTTCCTCCTCGGCGGGAGCCTCTTCCGGGAGCTCCAGGACCGGCGGCGGGACGACGGACACGATCGTCTCCTCCTCCGGGGTGAGGATGGTGCAGTTGGCGGGCGGTTTCAGGTCCCCGACGTGGAGGGAGTCACCGATCGTCAGCCGCCTGATGTCGGCCTCGATCGACTCGGGGACATCGGTGGGAAGGCACTCAACCTTCACCTCCCACAGGTGATGCTCGACGACGCCGCCCTCCTTGACGCCCTGCGACTCTCCAACCAGGTGGACGGGAACGTCGACCTGGATGGCCACGTCCTTTCGGATCCGCAGGAAGTCGACGTGGAGCAGCGTCCCCCGGACGATGTCCCGCTGAACTTCCCGAGGCAGGGTCAGGTATTCGTTCCCATCGACCTGGAGGTCGATCAGCACGTTCATCCCCGCGTCGGTATGCAACGCATGCCACAGCTGTCGGGCGTCGACCGCGACCCGCTGCGGCTCGACATCGGGTCCGTACAGCACGGCCGGAACCCGGCCCTCCGCTCGGATCTTCCGGGCCGCGCCCTTGCCGACTCGGTCGCGGGTCTCGGCCTTCAGCTTGACTTCCATCGACACGTCATCGTAGCAGGGCGGTCGTCACGCCGACCGTGGCTATCCTGAGGCTCGATGCGGCCGCCCGACGACGGCACCCCCGATCTGGAGGCCACTCGGGTCTCCCGGGCCGCTCGCCTGGTCCGGCGCACGGTGCTCGACCTGACCCCACTCCGGATCTCCCGGCAGTTCCGGCTTCTCTGGCTCGGCGAACTCGTCTCCCACACCGGACGCCACATCACGATGGTGGCCCTCCCGTTCCAGATCTGGGAGCTGACCCGCTCCCCGCTGGCGGTGGGCATGATCGGCCTCGTCCAGTTCGGTCCATTGGTGGTGTTCTCGCTGGTGGGCGGGGCCGTGGCCGACGCCGTGGATCGCCGGAGGTTGTTGCTGCTCAGCCAGGCCGGCTCGATGGCCGCTGCCCTGCTCCTGGTGTGGGGGGCGGTCATGGACCGGCCGCCGCTGTGGTTCCTGTACGGGGCGGCCGGGCTGGCCTCGGCGTTCGCCGCCTTCGACTCTCCGGCCCGCTCGGCGGCGATCCCCAACCTGGTGCCCCGAGACCGCCTGGCCTCGGCCATCGCCCTCAACCAGGCGATGTTCCAGGCGAACGACGTGGCCGGCCCGGCTCTCGGTGGGGTGATCATCGCCCAGTTCGGCCTGGTCTGGGCGTATGCCATCGACGCGGTCACGTTCCTGGCCGCCATCGGCACGCTCCTGGCCATGCGACCGATGCCGTCGCATCACGAGGGACCGCGACCTCCGATCCGTCGCGCAGTCCGGCAAGGCTTCGCCTACCTCAGGGGCCGTCGGGTGCTCGTCTCGACGTTCCTCGTCGACCTCGATGCCATGATCTTCGGGATGCCCCGGGCCCTGTTCCCGGTCCTGGCAGACCAGGCGTTCCGGGTCGGGCCGGCCGGGCTGGGCCTCCTGTACGCCGCCCCGGCGGCCGGTGCCCTGGTCGGAGTGGTTCTCACCGGGTGGGTCCGCCACGTCCGCCACCAGGGCCGGGCCGTCCTGTGGGCTGTGGCCGTGTGGGGGCTGGCCATCGTGTCCTTCGGGTTGTCGACCGGCGCGTTCTGGCTGGCCCTCCTCTTCCTGGCCGTGGCCGGGGGCGCCGATGTGATCAGCGCCATCTTCCGGTCGACGATCCTCCAATCGAGCGTGCCCGACTCGCTCCGGGGTCGGCTCTCATCGATCCACATCATGGTCGTGGTCGGGGGACCGCGCCTCGGCGATGTCGAGGCCGGCCTGGTCGCTCAGCTGACGTCACCGGTGTTCTCCGTCGTGTCGGGAGGCGTCCTGTGCGTGGCGGGGGTCGGCCTGCTGGCCGCGCTCGTACCGGAATTCCGGCGATACCACGCCGGCGAGCCGGCTTGACCCCGGGAACGGAGTGACCGGGCCGTGTGCGGGCGCGGAGCAGTGTTCCCAGAGCCCCGGGACCTACGGCTGGTTCTCGCCGTGGAAGATCTCGGAGACGGACTCGTCCTCGAACACGGCCTGCAGGGCCGACGCGACGATCGGGGCGATCGACAGCTCGGTGAGCTTCCCGATCCGTTTCTCGTCGGGGATCGGCAGGGTGTTCGTCACCACGACCTCCTTGATCGATGACTCCTCCAGGCGCTGCACGGCCTTGCCGCTGAACACGGCGTGCGTGGCGGCGGCGTAGATCTCGGTGGCCCCTTCGTCTGACAGCGCCCGGGCTCCCTGGACGATCGTCCCGGCGGTGTCGATCATGTCGTCGATCAGGATGCAGGCCCGTCCCTCGACGTCCCCCTCCACCACCATCTCCTCGATCTTGTGCGCCTCGCGGCGCGAACGCCGCTTGTAGATGTAGGCCATCTCCGCGTCGAGATACTCGCGGAGCCGCTCGGCGACCTTCGTCCGCCCGGCGTCGGGGGCGACCACGGCCAGGTCGCCGTCCTTCAGCCCAAGGCCCTTGCTCAGGTAGTCGGACAGGAGGGGCATCGCCGTCAGGTGGTCGAACGGCACGTCGAAGAACCCCTGGATCTGGCCGCTGTGGAGGTCGACCGAGACCACCCGGTCCGCACCGGCGGCGGAGAGACAGTCGGCGACCAGCTTGGCGGAGATCGGTTCTCGGGCCAGGGCCTTCTTGTCCTGTCGGGAGTACCCGTAATAGGGAACCACGGCGGTGATCCTCTTGGCCGATGCCCGCTTCAGGGCGTCGATCATGATCAGCTGCTCCATGATCGACTCGTTGACGGGGTCGGCATGGGTCTGGATGACGAAGACGTCGGAACCCCGGACGCTCTCCTCGGAGCGGACGTAGATCTCCCCGCTGGCGAACCGGGAGACCTTCGATTCGCACAGCTCGACGCCGAGCTGCTCGCCGATCTCATCGGCGAGACGCGGATGGGCCGTCCCGGAGAACAGCATCATCCGCTTCTTGGTCACGATCTCCCGGATACTCGTCACGCCTTCCCCCTCCTCCCGCCGCGACCCTGCATCTTCCTGTCCTTGCGGGCCCGGTAGCCTTCGACCACACGCTGTTCGGCGCGCTCGACCGCCAGGGCCCCCGGGGGGACGTCCCTGGTGATCACCGAACCCGCTCCTGTCACCGCTCCCCGTCCCACCTTCACCGGTGCCACGAGCATCGTATCGGAGCCGATCCGGGCGTCGTCGCCGATCGTCGTTCGGTACTTCGCGTAGCCGTCGTAGTTGACCGTGACGGTCCCGGCACCGATGTTCGCGTTTCGTCCGATCGTGGCATCACCGACGTAGGCGAGATGGGGCACCTTGCTCCCGTCGCCGATGCGGGAGGCCTTGATCTCCACGAAGGAACCGGCCTTGGTGTCCGCCCCCAGCACGGTCCCCGGCCGGAGGTGGGCGAACGGTCCGACCGAGGCTCGAGGGCCGAGGCGAGCCCCCCGGACCACGGAATGCTCGATCGTGGCCCCGTCGGCGATCCGGGAGTCCTGGATCCGGGAGGCCGGCCCAACGATGCACCCGGTCCCGATCACCGTGGTGCCCTCCAGATGGGTCTGGGGAAGGATCGTGGTGTCGGCGCCCACCCGCACGCCGACGTCGACGTAGGTCTGCTCCGGGTCGGTCATCGTCACGCCCTTCGCCATCAGCTCGGCGTTGATCCGCCGGCGCATCACCGCGGCGGCCCGGGCCAGCTCAGCCCGCGAGTTCACCCCGGCCGTCCCGCCGAGGTCCACCAGCTGCACCACCAGGCGCTCCCCCTTCTCCCGGAGGATGCCGAGCACGTCGGGGAGGTAGTACTCCCGCTGGCGGTTCTCTCGGGAGACCCTAGGCAGGGCCCGGAACAGGTCCTCCCGGCGGAAGGCGTACGCCCCGGTGGCGATCTCGGCGACGGCCCGCTCGGCCGGGGTGGCGTCGGTTCCCTCCGCCAGCCGAACCAGCTCGTCGCCCTGGCGGATCACCCGGGCGAACCCGTGAGCGTCGTCGGGGACGGTGGTCTGCACCGCCGCGGCGGCCCTCCGTCTCCGACGGAGCGACGCCAGGGCCTTCAGGTCTGCCCCGGTGACCAGGGGCTCATCGCCGTTCACGACGACGACCTCCTCCACGTTCCCCACGGCCTCCTCGGCCACCATCACGGCGTGCCCGGTTCCCAGCGGTTCGCGCTGCTCGACGAAGTCGAGGGGCATGCGGAACTCCCACGACCGCACGGCCTCCTCGACTCGATTCCCTTGCTCCCGGACCACCACGTACACCGCGTCGGCCCGGAGGGCCCTGACGGACTGAATGACGTGCCACAGCACCGGGCGCCCGCACAGCGGCTGGAGCACCTTGGGCAAGCGGGACCTGATCCGCCGGCCGTGTCCGGCCGCCAGAACAAGTACGGCGAGGCGGTGGGAAGGCTTCCTGGCCACGGGACTCCGATCTCACGTGGGCGCCACCTTTGTACCCGCGACCCCCGATCCGCGCAAGGCTGACCGATGGGAGACCACTCCTTTCGTCCGAACCGCGAGGAGGGAGGGAACGTCCAACCGAGGCGAACCCATGTCACGATCGAGGTGCATCGATCTCGAGGGGGGACAGGACGCCGCTGCGGGAGCCGGAGCCGGAGGTCGTCGGTCGGGCCCGGGCGGGCGACCTCGTCGCGTTCGAGGAGCTCGTCCGGTCGCACCAGGCGGATATGTACCGCCTGGCGCTCCAGCTCGTTCGGGACCCGCCCACCGCGGAGGACGTCACCCAAGAGGCGTTCATCCACGCGTTTCGCGCCCTCCGGCGGTTCCGGGGCCAGTCGAAGTTCTCGACGTGGCTGTTCCGGATCACCCGCAACTGCGCCGTCGACGCGATCCGGCGCCGAGAGCGGCTTCGGCGGCTGGACCGGGAGGCGGTCGCGGGGAGGGAGGAGGAAGACCGGACGGACCCCTCGCTCCGGGCTTCCCTGGAACGGGCCATCGAAGCGCTCCCCCCCGAGCTCCGCGAGGCGTTCGTCCTGATCGAGGTCCTGGGCCTGTCCTATGCCGAGGCCTCGGCCGTCCTGTCCGTGGTCACCGGCACGCTGAAGAGCCGGATGCACCGGGCCCGGCGGATCCTGATCGAGGCGATCGAAGAGGTGGACGCGGATGAGGTGTGAGGCGGCGGAGCGGGCGCTGTCCGAACAGCTCGACGACGGCCTCGACGCTCGCCGGGCCGAGGGCGTTCGGGCCCACCTGGCCACATGCCCGAGATGCCGGGCGTTCGAGCACCGCGCCCGCCGGCTCCGGGACCTGACCAGGCTCCGGCCGGCCGAACCCGTCCCCGATCTCGTCCCCGAGATCATGGAGCGCGTCCGCCGGGAGGCTCCGACGCCGCTTCGCCGCCCGGCTCCCGGCTGGACCCGCCATGCCGCGGCGTTCGCCGCCGGGGCGGTCGCCGCCGCCGTGCTGGTGGCCGGCCTTCCCGGTCTCCGGCGGAGCCCCCCGCCCGCGCTGGGCACAGAGATCCCACGGGGCATCGTGGCCGCCTCGACGGAGGTCCGCTCGTACCGGGCCACGTTCCGGGTCATCGAGCACGGGTTCCACCGCCGGGTCCCCCGTCGCGTCTTCCAGGCCGACGTGGCCTTCCGCGCGCCCGAACGGTTCCGTGCCCACGTGACCGACCTCACCTCCTACCCGGAGACGCGGTGGCCGCCCAACGATGTGACGCTCGCCGTAGACGGGAGCCAATGGATGCTCGATGCCCCTCGGGGGTGCCCCCGGGAGGCCCTCCCGTCCTGTGCTCCGGCCGGGCGCGACGTGGACAGGGTGACGGGCCGTCCCCCGTTCGACGGTGACGCGCCGCTCCCCACCGACATCGTCCTGCCGGTCCGAACCCTGGCCGGGAGCGGCCGCGTCGCCGTGGGGGGCGTCGACATGATCCTCGGTCACGACGCCGTCGTGGTGGAGCTGGCGTATCGGGACGCCGCGCCGCTGTTCGGCTTCCTCCAGAGCGGCGGTCTGTGGCGGCCGTTCTTCCCTCACGACCGGGTCCGCGTTTCGCTCGACCGGGAGAGCTGGTTCCCACTCGCCTTCCAGGTCATGGCCGCGACCAGCCCCGAGCGAGCGCGGTGGGCCACGGCCAACGCCCTTTCAGAGGAGCGACCCGGCTCCGTCCTGCTCCGGGCGGAGACGGTGGAGTTCGGGCCCGGCCCGCCGGAAGACTGGGCCCCGGCGGGAGGAACCGCCGCCGTTCGCCCTCGCGACCTCGGGTTCCGCGAGCGTGACGCCGTCGGGGTCCCGGCGCCCGAGCATCTCGGCGGCCTCGAGCCGTACCGCCACGGGACAATGCCCGGCAGCGGAGCGACACCCGACCTGGCGGTCCGCTCGTACGCCCGCGGGCTGTCGTGGCTGGTGATCACGGCGACCGGCGATTGGGACGGCCCATCGCTGTTCGGGAACGTGACCGACCTGGCCCAGCGAGTCCCCGTGGGCACCGGGATCGGGTACTACGAGCCGGCCACGGGGACTCTGGGGCGCCGCCTGGCGCTGCACACCTATTCCTGGGACCTCGAGATCGAATCGAACCTCCCCCGCCGGGACCTCCTGGCGGTCGCTGCTTCGTTGCCGGTCGTGGGGCGGGTCGTCCCGTCTGGGTGGCTCGACCAGGTGCCGGTCCGGTCCGCCCTGGCAGCCAACCCCTTCGCCCTGATGCCCTCGGCGCTGCCCCTCGACTACCGGCCCTGGGCGGCCGACCTCGACGGGCGAAACACGGTCACGATCTGGTTCCGCCGCCCGGGAGCCGAGCCGGGACCGGGGATCGTCCTCCATCAGGTCCGGGGAGGGGCGCTGCCACCGCCGCTGGAGGGCGAGGTCCTGGCAGTCGGCGTTCGAGGCGTGGTGGGACGCTACTCGCCCGCCCGGGGACAGCTGGAATGGGTGGAGCGCGGGGTCTACCGCTCGCTCGGCGGAGGGGCGCTCGATCTGGGAGGACTGCTCCGTGTGGCCGAGTCGCTGGGGATGCCTCCGTGAGACGCCGGGCCGCCGTGGCCGCCGCCTTCGCCGTGGGTGCCGTGGCCGGCGCCGCCTTGGTGCTTTCGCTGCCGGTGCCCGGGATGCCCGCGGGACCGTCTGAGCCGAGGCCGCCGGCTCCTCGCGTCCTCGGCCCCGCGCCGGTGAGCACCCTCCTGGCTTGGACACCGGGCAGCCTCCCCGCAGGCTACGTCCGAGCGGTTCGGGCCCTACC
>DASQTB010000122.1:0-6087 GCA_035642095.1 Actinomycetota bacterium
AACCGGGTAAGGCCCCTCGCAGACTACGAGGTTGATAGGCCGGAGGTGTACGCACGGCAACGTGTTCAGCCGACCGGTACTAATAGGCCGAGGACTTGGCTCGCTCGCGCTCGCTATGAAGTTCCGGGTTCTGCTCGGGACTCGCACCCTCACCGGGTTTCGGTGGCCATAGCGGAGGGGAACCACCCGGTTCCATTCCGAACCCGGAAGTTAAGCCCTCCAGCGCCGATGGTACTGCCCTGGAGACGGGGTGGGAGAGTAGGTCGCCGCCGGAACATCCTCGTCGAGGCCCCTTCGGGGGCCTCGATCCGTTTCCGAGTATGGTCGCGACGTGGCCCAGTCGCGCCGGGGACGGCCCCCTCGCCCATCGTCGCCGAGTCGCCGACGGTCGGCCCGGGGCGGCGGGCGGGTGTCGCTTCCCCGGGAGGTGGTCGAGGACGTCCGGGCCGCCGCGGGGGGAAAGGGCAACCGCGCCGTGGAGCTGCTGGAGCGAGCGGTGGCCGCGCTCGAGTCGGGCCGAATGGTCGAGGCCGTGCGGTTCGCCACCGAGTCCAAGGGACTGGCGGCCCGGTCGGGGGCCATCCGGGAGGTCCTCGGCCTGGCCCTGTACCGTCGGGGGCGCTTCCGGGAGGCCCTTCGGGAGCTCCAGGCGTATCGGCGGATCACCGGTCGGCTCGACCAGAACCACCTCATCGCCGACTCCCACCGGGCCCTTGACGCGCCGGAGAAGGCGGTCACGGCGGCCCGGGAGGCCCTCGACACACGGGCTCACCTTCCCGCCGAGGCCCGGGCGGAAGCCGCGGTCGTTGCTGGCGCGGCGCTGGCGGATCTCGGCCGGTACGAGGAGGCGCTCACCCTCCTTCGCCGCTTCCAGCGAGGTTCCGAGGGTGCCAGCCCGAGCGACCTTCGGGTCTGGTACGTGATCGGCGACATCCTGGAACGTTCGGGGAGGCGGCGGGACGCGGCCAGAGCGTTCCGGCGGATCCTCGATCACGACGCGAACTCGTTCGATGCGGCCGAGCGGCTGGCCCGCCTTACCTGATCCCTCAGGATGTCGGCCGTCGCGGCATTTCCGATCGATCCCTGGTCAGATACCGGATCAGCCCCATGGCGTTCATCTCGTAGCTCGACAAGAAGTCGTATCGCACGGCGTCGGTCCGATCTGCCGAACCGACGTCGACCGCCTCGGTGTCGGCCCGGATCCGTCGGACGACCTCGGCGAGCTCGCCGGTGTGCCGGAGGGCGTCCTCCACGACTCCGGTCCACCGGCGGAGCCGGTCGATGGCCAGGTCGCACAGCTCAGCGACCTCGGAGGCCGGTCCGAAGTGACTGAACAGGACGAGGGAAGGTGTCGCGGCGCGGATCCGTTGGACGCTGTCCACCGCAAGCTCCAGATCGAACTCCGGGGGCGGCGTGGCCGGTCGGAGGACCCGAACATCAGGAAGGAACACTCCCATCGCATCACCCACGAATGCGGCCCGGCTTCGGTTGTCGACCAGGGCGACGTGGTGGCCGGCGTGTCCCGGCGTGTAGATCACCTCGAGCTCTCGGTCGCCGAGCGAGATCCGCGCTCCGTCGTCGACGGCCCGCAACCGATCCGACGGCACCGGCTCTACCGGGCCGAACAGGTCGAGGAGGCGATCGGGGCCATAGATCCGGGCGGCGCTGGCCACGAGACGGTCGGGCTCGGCGAGGTGAGGGGCACCCCGCTCGTGCACCCACACCGTCGCCGCGGGGTACCGGGAGGCCAGAGCTCCTGCCCCTCCGGCATGGTCCAGGTGGATATGAGTGACCACGATGTGGGCCAGATCCCCCGGACCGATCCCCAGCGCGGCGAGTCCGCGGTCAGCCTCGTCGACCGACGTGGTCGGTCCTGTCTCGACGATGGCCGGTTGGGCCGCCTCC
Organism: Actinomycetota bacterium; assembly: GCA_035642095.1. Classification (GTDB taxonomy): domain Bacteria; phylum Actinomycetota; class UBA4738; order UBA4738; family CALAEC01; genus DASQTB01. Next base: position 1,906 of record DASQTB010000122.1, read on the forward strand.
ACCAGGTAGGCCGAGGTGAGGCCGTGCCGACCGAACATGTTGGTGTCGATCGCCTGGATGCCCGGCGCCGCATCGAACGTCTCGACCACGGGGCCAGTCTATCGGCGCCGGGCGCGATCGATCGTGTCGGTGGGCGCTGCTACCGTCCGGCCGGAAGGGAGGTGGTGCATGGTCACGGTGAACGTGGTCGTGCTGGCCGGTCGGCTGTCTGCCGATCCGGAGATCGCCGAGATGCCGTCCGGCGATACGGTGGCCAGGCTCCGCCTCCAGGTCCCCGAGGCCGGCAAGCGCGTCCTCCCCCTCCCGGTCGCGGCGTGGGACCGGCCTGCCCGGCGCGGTTGCGAGCGCTTGGCCAAGGGTGATCCCGTGATGGTCCGGGGTCACCTGGTGCGCCGGTTCTTCAAGGGGACGGGAGGCGGGAGGTCGGTGATGGAGGTGATCGCCAGCGAGGTGAAGAAGCTGGAAGAAGACGAACCGGCCTGATCGACGGCGCCGCCGAAGCGCGGGTCAGTCGAGGGGCCTGAGGACCAAGCCGGTGCGAGGCTTCGGCCAGAAGTAGGTCGATTTCTGGGGCAGCCGCTCTCCGCGAGCGACCACGCCGCGCACGTCGGCCACCCGAGCGGGCGGGAGGAAGACCGCCACGTCTGCCACGCCGTCGCGTACGGCCGCCTCGGCCAGCGCCGCGTCGGGGACGAACCGGAGCTCGGCCTCCAGGCCGTCGAGGAGCGATCGGTGAAGGGCGGCCACCGTGGGTGGCTCCCCGCGGAGCCGGCCGATGACGTGCACGAGGCCGCCGTCCTCGCGCCAGGCCGCTCCGAACCGAAGGTCGTCGTTGGTCAGTCGGAGGAGAATCTCCTCCAGGCCGCGGACCCGCTCGCCGTCGACGAACGGGCGCGTCCCTCGAACCAGCCGGTGGATCGGGAGGACCGGAGGGTCTTCGGTCGCCGCGTCGACGACCAGCATCATCACGCCGTCCCAGGGCCCCGTTCCTCGGGCGGCCCACTGCTCGGCCTGATGGGCCAGCGCGGTCTGATAGCGATGATGCCCGTCTGCCACGAGGAGCGACTGATCGACGTACCAGGCCGCCAGCTCCTCGGGCATGCTCTCGACCCACAGCCGGTGGACCGTCCCCTCCTCGTCGACCAGCTCCCGGTGGGGCGGACGGCCCGAGACCGCCTCGATGAGCTGGGTTTGCGGCGGGCTCGGGCCCCCGGCCACCGCGTAGATGGGGGACAGGTCCGTCATGGTGGCCCGGAGGAGGCGGAGGCGGTCCTCCACGGGTGCAGCCATGGTCCGCTCGTGCGGTAGGATCCCCTGGCCCCAGGCTTCCAGTCCCACCTCCACGATCACGCCCCGGACCCGCCGCTCGGCGCCCAGGTACGCGAAGCGCATCTCGTATGGGTACACCCGAGGGCCGTCGGTGGAAGCCAGGAAGCCCTCCTGCCGCCACGACCGGAGGAGCCGGGCGGCGTCCGTATACTTGTCCTCGCCGGGCACGTCTTGGCCGAGGTCAACCCGGGCGATGTTGTGCGGACTGGCCTCGTGGAGGCGATCGCGGTCGTGGGGAAGGACCACGTCGTACGGTGGCGACGTCACCGCGGCCAGGTCGCCGACCCGGGCCGGGTCGTACAGCAACCCCTGGAACGGGGCGACCGCCACCACGCGCCCTGTATAGACGAATCGGAGGATCACCGCGAGCGATGACGGATTCGGTGTACGCCCTGTACTCCCGGGGACGCGAGTTCCTGGCCACTGGCCATCCCCATCAGGCGGTGGTGGTTCTGGAGAAGGCCGCCGCCCGTGAGCCGGAGAAAGGATCGATCCGGGAGGCACTGGGCCGGGCCCTGTACATGACGGGGCGATGGGGTCGGGCTCGCGACGAGTTCGCCAAGGCTGTCGACATCGATCCGGTCAACCACTACGCCCACTTCGGTCTGGGTCTGGCCGCCGAGAAGACCGGCAACCGGACCCTGGCCCTGGCTCATCTCAAGCTGGCCGTGGCCATGGCTCCACTCGATGAATACCGCGAGGCCCTGGACCGTCTGAGCGCGTGAGCCCGAGTCCGGCCGATCGATTCGACGCCTTCCTCCTCGACCTCGACGGGGTGTTGTACCGGGGCGGAGATCCGGTCGAAGGCGCCCCGGAGGCGGTCGATGCGCTGCGCTCCAGAAGCAAGGCGGTCGTGTTCGTGACGAACAACTCCTGGCGCACGCCGGCCCAGGTTGCCGCGAAGCTCGAAGGGATGGGGATCCATGCCCCCCCGGAGGAGGTCGTCACCTCGGGGCAGGCGACCGCGGCCCAGCTTCGCCGCGACCTCGGTGCGAACGGAGCCACCGCCTATGTCCTGGGCGGCGAGGGGGTGCGGTCCGCCCTGGCCGATGCGGGGATCGACTCGGCGGACGGGGAACCCGACCGGGTCGACGTGGTGGTGGTGGGATGGGACCGCGACCTCACCTACGACCGGCTGAGGACGGCCACCGTGCTGATCGGGAGAGGCGCCGGGCTGGTGGCCACCAACGCCGACCCCTCGTACCCCGCCCCGGGAGGCGAGCTATGGCCCGGGGCGGGGGCGATCCTGGCCGCGGTCGAGGCCGGGTCGGGCCGGAGGGCCACGGTGGTGGGCAAGCCCCAGCGTCCGCTCTTCGACCTGGCGGTCGACCGGGCCGGCAGCCGGGCGGCGCTGGTGGTGGGGGACAGGATCGAGACGGACATCGTCGGCGCCGCGAACGCGGGTCTCGACTCTGCCCTGGTCCTCACGGGCGCCTCCACCCCGGCCGATCTCCTCGTGGCCGATGCTCTCCCAACCATGGTGGTGGCGAACCTTCGGGAGCTCACCGACGAGCGAACCGAGCCTTCCATCGTTCGAGCGGGGTCCAGCCATCAGGGTGCGGTGCGAGCCCTGCTCGACGAGATGGGGCTGACGGCCGAACCCGGGTGGGATCGGGATGCGGAGACCGTGGTGGCTCTGCTCGACGGCGATGTGGTAGCCACGTCTGCCGCCGACGTCCAGGCGGAGGATGCCTACCTCCGCTCCGTCGCTGTGCGGGAGGGCCTCCGGGGAACCGGGCTGGGGATGCTGATGGTGGCCACGGTGGTCCGGAACATCCGGCGCCGCGGTGCCAAGCGCCTGTGGCTCGTCACGGAGACCGCCGCTCCGTTCTTTGAGCGGCTGGGCTTCGCCCCGGTCGAGCGGGCAGCGCTGCCACGGTGGATAGCCGATCGGAGCGACCACTGCCCGGGATCGGCCGTCACCATGCGGCGTGATCTCGCTCAGTAGGGATCGTAGGGATCGTAGGGGGAGACGGGGGCGGCCCGCCGCCGATAGAAGAGCAGCGCGACGATCGCCCCGAACACGAACCCGCCGATATGGGCCCACCACGCCACCCCGGCGATCTCCCCGCCCAGGGAGCCGACACCCTGGAAGGCCTGGAGGACGAACCAGAACCCGAGGACGAGCCAGGCGGACAGCTCCGTGAGCTGAAGGAAGAAGAAGATCGGGAGGAGCGTCAGCACGCGGGCGTGAGGGAACATCACGATGTACGCGCCGAGCGTGCCGGCAGTCGCCCCCGACGCCCCGATCAACGGCACCTGCGAGGATGGATTCGGCAGCGCCTGGGCATACGCCGCGACCAGTCCGGCGGCCAGGTAGAACAAGAGGAACACGGATCGGCCCATCCGATCTTCGACGTTGTTGCCGAAGACCCAGAGGTAGAGCATGTTACCGGCGATGTGGAGGAACCCGCCGTGCAGGAACATCGACGTGAACAGCGACTGGAGGACGTTCTTGCCGCCACAGGCTGCGGCGACCTCCGGGATCGGCTGGAGATCGATCATCTCCTCCGGGATGGCTCCGTGACAGAAAAAGAAGCGGGCCTGCTCCCGCGGCGTCCCGGTGATCGGTTCCCACAGGAAGAACAGCGCAACATTGATCGCGATGAGGACCAGCGTGACCCAGGGTGTCCGCCGGGTAGGATTTGCGTCACGGAGCGGGATCACGTCGAGCGCGCCCCGGTTGCGGACTGAAGGTGGCGACGAGCGACCCGACGGATCTCGCCGTTGAACCGCTCGTGCTCCTCGAGGAATACCGCGTGACCGGCGTCGGGGAACCGAAGCGTGCGGGCCCGGGGCAGCCGATCGGCCAGCTCAAGGGTCTCCGCCGGATTGACCATCCTGTCGCGACCG
>DASQTB010000123.1:0-7158 GCA_035642095.1 Actinomycetota bacterium
CTCCGGTGCCTGGGCACACGCCGATGCGATCACGGCGACCGCCCCGGCGACCGCCAGGATCCGCAGATGTCTGTTCACGCTCAGCTCCCCTCTCGCTTCGTACCCGTCGGCATCGTAACTCCTAATCGGTCCGTCGCGCGCTGGCATCCTCCTTTCCGTTCCTCACCGCTTCATCGTGCGGTTCTCGGGTCGAGGGCATCTCGCAGGCCGTCCCCCACGAGGTTAAAGGCGAGGGTAGTCAGGAACAGGAACAGCCCCGGGAAGAGCATGGTCCACCAAGCCACCGTGAAGATCGTTGACGCATCAGCAAGCATCCTCCCCCAGGACGGCACCGTGGGTGGCAGGCCGACCCCAAGGAACGAGAGGGCGGCCTCGAAGAGGATGTTGTTGGGGATGATGAGCGTCGTATACACGATGATGGGGGCGGCGATATTCGGAAGGACCTCGCGGAACATGATCCGGAGATCGCTCGCGCCCTGGGCCCGTGCGGCCTCAACGAACTCCTTCTCGCGCAGGGAGAGGGTCTGTCCCCTGACGATGCGGGCAATGTACGGCCAGTTGAAAAGGCCGATGATGTAGCTGACCAGCAGGAGCCCCGGCCGCACAACCCCACCCAGACACCCCTCCTTCGAGGCGCCGCAGGCGGCCGCGAGGCCGAGGGCCAGGAGAAGGATCGGCAGCGACAAAACCACGTCGGTCAGCCGCGAGATGAACGTGTCGACCTTGCCGCGGTAGTACCCGGCGAGCAGGCCGAGGACCACGCCGATGACAAGCGAGATGCCGGTGGCCAGCAGCGCCACGGTCAGGGACGTCCTTGCGCCGTAGATCACCCGGACGAACAGGTCCCCTCCGGCCGTGTCCGCCCCGAACCAGAACGTCCCGCTGGGACCGACGGGAAGCCCGATATCGCTCAGCGCGCCCGCCCCGAACACCTCATTGGGCCCGTGGCTCGTCAGCCTGGCGAACAGCGGTGCCCCCACCGCTGCCAGGAGCATCAGGACGATGAAGACGATGCCCCCGAGGGCAAACCTGTCCCTGCGGAACCGACGCCAGAACAGCTGTCCGGGACTCCGCCCGACAACCTGTTGGCTCGGCTCTCCTCCGACCTCCGGTCCCCTGAGCTGCTCGGGGCCGATGATCGGTTCGCTCGCGACCTGCGCCACGCGGCGCCCCTTTGGTGCGGTTGACCAGCAGATACTACGTCTTGACCGGCCCCCGGGCAATGAAGCCGGAGACCCCCCTGAACCGTATACGCCACCCGGGGAAGAACGGTTTTACTGGTTCAGCAGGCCAATCAGTCGGGGCACGATGTCTACACCTCGGATGGTCCCGATCGAGCCGTCCGCGGCGGCCCGCTCCCCGAACGCGGAGGCTCCGTCAGCCTGGACCCCGGGTCCCGCCACCACCAGGGGGACGGCCGCCGCCGTATGGGCCTTCCGCAGGCAGGAGGTGGCGTGATCGGCGGTCACGGCGACCACGACCGACGCGGGATCGGACGCCGAGAGGACCCCCCCGAAGAACGCTCGGTCGATCACCTCGATCACTTCCCGCTTGTCCTCGGCCCGGCCGTCGTGGGACGGGATGTCCGGTCCTTTGATGTGGGCGTACACGGCGTCGTGGCCCTGGAGGGCCTGGCCCGCCAGGTCGGCCCACGCCGCGTATCGGTTTTCCGGATCCTCCGGCGTCGGCGCGGGGACCTCGGCCATGCCCAGAAGCTGAGCGATCCCCCGCTCCACAGGCATCTCCACGAAGCATCCCCACGACGGTCCGAACCGCTCGTCGATCGGCTGAAGCGACGGTACGTGATCGCCGGCGTCTCGGGTCAGGATCAGGTTCGCGGGGAGCCGGCCTTCCCGACGACGGCGGTCGTTCGTGGCCGACGAGTCGAGCACCCGAGCCGACTCCCGGACGAACTCGTTGGTCAGCTCGGCGGCGTGCCGCGCTTCCTGGGAGCCGTCGAGCGGTTCCGCCCAGGCCACTCGATCCTCGAACGACTCCAGGGCAACCCCCAGGCTGCCTCGCCTGGCGTAGGCCGGGTCGGTGTTCGACACGTTGGCCGACAACCGTCCCTCGGTAGTCCGGATCACCAGCGCGCCGCGATGCTCGACGGTGGCCCGCAGCTCGAACGTGGCCCCGCCCAGCCGGACCGATCGGTTGACCTCCTCTGCCAGCGCCCGGGCGTCCTCGGAGGGAAGGTCCCGCCCCACTCGCCGATCGACGATCTCCTCGCCGTGGGCCGTGGCGAAGTTGACCCGGTGGGCCAGTTCTCCATCGTGGAACTCCATCCCCGACCCGAGCGCCTCCAGCACGCCCCGGCCCGGATGCTCCTCTTGAGGGTCGTAACCAAGGATGGCGAACACCGCGATGTCGGACTCCGGGGCGATGTCCGGCCCCACCGTGTGGACCAGCCCTTCACGCCCCCGAGCCGCCAGACCGTCCAGGAACGGCGTGGAGGCGGACTCCAACGGGGTGCGGTCGCCGAGCACCGGGTTCGGCTCGTCGCCGAGACCATCCAGGCAGACGTAGAGCAGCTTCGTTCGAGCCATGGGTCAGTGCTTCACGATCAGGGCGAACTCCTCGGGATCGAGGCTCGCCCCGCCGACCAGGGCGCCGTCGATCTCGGGATGGGCCATGAACTCTCGGATGTTCCCTGCCTTCACGCTGCCGCCGTACTGGACCCGAACGGTCTCGGCCACGTCGGTGGAGAACATGGTCTCCACCGCATCACGGATCGCTCGGATCGAGCGCCCCGCGTCGGGTGGGTTGCAGGCTTGCCCGGTCCCGATCGCCCAGATCGGCTCGTAGGCGATGACCATCCGCTGCGTCTCCTCCGGTCCAAGCTTCGACAGATCCTCGCGGAGCTGGCCGATCACCTTGTCCACGGCCCGCCCCGACTCCCGCTCCTCCAGCGTCTCGCCGACGCACAGGATCGGGATCATGTCGTGGTCGAACACCGCGCGGACCTTGCGGGCCACCTGGGCATCGGTCTCCCCGAAGTGCTCTCGGCGCTCGGAGTGACCGACGATGACGAACCCCACTCTCAACGCGGCGAGCATGGGTGGCGAGACCTCCCCGGTGAAGGCGCCCTTGTCCTCCCAGTGGACGTCCTGGGCCCCGAGGGCGAACCGAAGCCGGTCGCTCTCGATCAGCGTCTGCACGCTGCGCAGCGCGGTGAACGGCGGACAGACCACCACCTCCACCCGTTCGATGTCCGAGCGATCGAGGAGATACGACAGCTTCTGGACGGCCTGGATGGCCTCGAGGTGCGTCTTGTGCATCTTCCAGTTAGCCGCCACGATGGGCCTCCGGCCGTCCGTCACGACCCCTCCTCCATCAGCGTCGCCACGCCCGGAAGCGTCTTTCCCTCCAGGAACTCCAGCGACGCCCCGCCTCCGGTGGAGAGATGGTCGATCGCATCCTCGAACCCGAGGCGGCGGATCGCCGCCACGCTGTCGCCTCCCCCCACCACCGAGAAGGCGTCGGCACCGGCCACGGCCTGAGCCACGCCTCGGGTCCCCAGGGCGAACGGCTCCAGCTCGAACACGCCCATGGGGCCGTTCCAGAACACGGTCCTGGCCTCGGCCACCACTCGGGTGAACTCCTCCACGGTCCGCGGTCCGATATCGAGGCCCTTGTGATCCTTCGGGATCTTGTCCGCGAGGACCGTCCGTTTGCGAGCATCGGCAGTTGCCTCCTTCGCCACGACCACGTCCTCGGGCAGGATGATGGGGATGCCTCGCTCGTCCGCCCGCTTCATGGATCCTCGAACCGATGGCAGATGCTCTTCCTCGACCAGGGAATCGCCGGTCTCGGCGCCCTGCGCGGAAAGGAACGTGAAGGCCATGGCCCCTCCGATGAGGAGGGCATCGACGCGGTCGAGGAAGGAGTCGATCACTCCCAGCTTGTCGGAGACCTTGGCCCCTCCCAGGATGGCCACGAACGGGGCGTCCGGGCTCTCCAACAGAGCGCCGAGCACCTCCACCTCCTTCAGCATCACCGGGCCCGCGGCGCTGGGGAGCCGCTCGGCGACCGCCACGACGGAGGCGTGGGGCCGATGAGCCGCGCCGAACGCGTCGTTCACGTACACGTCCGCCAGAGCCGCCAGCTCGTCGGCGAAGCCGGCGTCACCGGCTTCCTCGCCGGGCTCGAACCGGAGGTTCTGAAGCATGGCCACCTCGGCAGCCGAAAGCGTCGCGCATGCCGATCGCACATCCTTGCCGACGACCTCGCCGAGCTGCATCACCGAGAAATCGGCGAGCTCCTCGAGCCTCCGGGTGACCGGTTCCATCCGGAGTTCCTCGACCCACCGCCCCCCCGGGCGGCCCAGGTGAGAGGCCAGCACGACCGAGGCCCCCTCCTCCCGGATGTCCACGATCGTGGGAAGCGCGGCCCGGATGCGGGCATCGTCGGCCACCCGATCATCCTCGAGCGGCACGTTGAAGTCGACCCGGAGGAAGACACGTCGCCCCTCGAGGTCGCCCAGGTCGTCGATCGTCCGAAGCCGGCCCACCTACAGCTTCGAGCCAACCATCTCTGTGAGCTCGACCAGGCGGTTCGAGTACCCCCACTCGTTGTCGTACCAGCCGATGACCTTGACCAGGTTGCCGACGGCCATCGTCGATAGCGAGTCGAAGACGCAGGAGTGCGGATCTCCCACCACATCGGAAGAGACCAGCGGGTCCTCCGTGTACTTCACGATGCCCTCAAGCCGGCCATCGGCGGCGGTTCGGAACGCCTCGTTCACCTGCTCTACGGATGGCTCGCCATCGAGAAGGCACACCAGGTCCGTCACAGAGCCATCGGGGACCGGCACCCGGAAGGCCATCCCGTCCATCTTCCCCTTCAGCTTGGGGATCGCCAGCGACGTGGCCTTGGCCGCGCCCGTACTGGCCGGCACGATGTTGATGGCCGCCGCCCGAGCCCGGCGAAGGTCCTTGTGCGGGAGGTCGAGCAGGTTCTGATCGTTCGTGTACGCGTGGCACGTCGTCATCAGCGCCCGATCGATGCCGAACGCCTCATCGAGCACCGCCGCCATCGGCACCACGCAGTTGGTGGTGCACGACGCGTTGGAGATCAGGTGGTGGGTGTTCGGGTCGTAGTCCTCCCCGTTCACCCCGAGGACGATCGTCACGTCCTCGCCCTTGGCCGGGGCGCTGATGATGACCTTTTGCGCTCCGGCCGAGAGGTGCTTCTCCGCGCTGTCCCGATCCGTGAACAATCCGGTGGACTCCACGACGACCTCGACCCCGAGCTCCTTCCACGGCAGGGCACCGGGGTCGCGCTCGGCGATCACCCGGAACTCATCCCCGTCCACGCTGATCCCCTCCTCCGTGGCCTTGATCTCGGCGTCGAGGTTGCCCAGCACGGAGTCGTATTTCAGGAGATGGGCCAGCGTTCCGGCGTCCGTGATGTCGTTCACCGCCAGGAAGTCGAGGTCCGCCCCTTTCTTCTTCGCCGCCCGGAAGAAGTTCCGTCCGATCCGTCCGAATCCGTTGATGCCAATCTTCACCGTCATCCCGAATCGCCTCCTCGTGATGTCATGCGCTCCATCCTACCCACGGGACGTCAGGACCCCTCCAGCCGCAGGTCGACCCGCCGGGCCAGGGCCAAGGCCCGTTCGGGGTCGGCCGAGCCGATCCCACCTCCCAGCGCCACGGTGAGCACCAGGGCATCCCTGCGCCACACCACGGTGGAGGACTCCCCGAAGGGCACCTCCAAGTGCCATCCGAACGCCTGGTCGCCGACCTCGGTGGGGAATTCCACTCGCTCCTGACCTCGGCCCGCGCCGACCTCGACCTCACGCAGGTAGGCCACGAACCCGCTCGCCGCGTTCTCCCCGGTGAACCGGATCACCGAAGAGGCGGCGGAGGCCGGCCCGGAGGATCCCTCCTCCCCGAGGTAGAGGACCTCGTACCCGCCCCGGAACGCCCGCGAGATCGGTCGAGGCAAGGGAGTCTCGTTGGGCAGCGCGGAGCGAGGGGGAAGGACGTCCCGGACCGAGGCCACCGGGCCGGTCCCCTCCTCGCTGGCAGCCAGCCCCTCAGGGGCCTCCTCCTCCTGGAGCGGGAGGTCCACCAGATCGGATGCCTCCTCCCGCCGTTCCACCGAGGATGCCGGGCCGTCGTCGCAGGCCGGGACGGTCAGCAGGACCAGCGCCGCCGCGGCCGACACCGCGTGGTTTACGGCCACGGGAGCCTACTCGCGGCCCAGGTCCCGGTGCTCGCGGCTCACCGGCATCCCCTTCTCTCGGAAGTACGCCGCCAGGTCGTCGGCCACAACGACCGATCGATGGCGCCCTCCGGTGCACCCCACGGCCACGGTGAGGTAGGACTTCCCTTCGGCCACGAATCCCGGGAGGACGTGATCCAGGAGGGCCCGGAGCCTGCCCAGGAACTCGGCATACTGAGGTTGGCCGGTCACGTACCGCTTCACGGGGGCTTCCGTCCCCGGAAGGTCCCTGAGCCAGTCGATCCAGTACGGGTTGGGCAGGAACCGGCAATCGAGGACGAGGTCAGCGTCCCGGGGCACGCCGTACTTGTATCCGAACGACACCACGGCGACCTGGAGGGACGCCTCCCGGGGAGAGGCTGTGAAGGCGTCTCGGATCCGCTCCCGGAGGTCGTTCGGAATCATCCCGGTGGTGTCGATGATCAGGTCCGCCTCGCCGCGGAGGGCCTCCATGACCTCCCGCTCCTTGCGGATGCCCTCCACCCGGCGGTCCTCCGAAGCCAGCGGGTGCTTGCGGCGGGTGGCGGCGAACCGGGTCACCAGGACCTCCTCCGAGGCCTCCAGGAACAGGATGCGGATGGCGATCCGCTTCTTCCTCAGGACCTCGAGGGCGTTGGCCAGGTCCCCGAAGAACTTGCCGCCTCGAGCGTCCGCCACGATGGCCGCTCGATGCGGACCACCGGTGGTCTCGACGAGCTCGGCGAACTTCGGGATCAGGGCCGGGGGCAGGTTGTCGACCACGAAGTAGCCCAGGTCCTCCAATGATTTGGCCGCCTCGGACCGGCCGGCACCGGAGAGGCCGGTGATGATGGTGAAGTCGGGCGCCGCCGCGATCTGACGAGGCTGCTCGGCCGGGGCGGGCTGGGCCGTCACGCGGTTCGGGCCTCCCCTTGCGGCCGGTGCAGGCGGTTGCTGACCTCGCCGGCCAGG
>DASQTB010000124.1:0-3420 GCA_035642095.1 Actinomycetota bacterium
TCGCCCGGCCGAGGCTCTCGACGCCACCGTCGACAAGGTGCGCGACCGGTTCGGGTCGACCGCCATCACCCGGGCTGTCCTCCTTGGCCGGGACCAGGGCCCGTCGGTGCCGCTCCTTCCCGATTGAAGAGCGATGGACAACCCCCCGCCGGCGACGGAGACTCTTCCCGTGGGGCCGGATACCAACTATGCGAGGACGGCCGACGGGGCACACATCGCCTACCAGGTCGCGGGGGCGGGGCCTCACGACCTGGTCTTCGTCATGGGATGGACCTCGAACATCGAGGCCATGTGGGAGGAGCCCGATCTGGCCCGGTTCCTCTCTCGGCTGACTTCCTTCAGCCGGCTGATCATCTTCGACAAGCGGGGAGTCGGCCTCTCCGACCGCGTCTCCGACCGGGACTTTCCGACGTTCGAGATCCGGATGGACGATATCCGAGCGGTGATGAACGCGGCCCGGTCCGAGCGCGCCGTGATCTTCGGCGTGTCGGAGGGCGGACCCCTGTCCATCATGTTCGCCGCGACGCACGCACAGCGAGCCCTCGGCCTCGTCCTGTTCGGCACCGCCGCCCGGTTCGCGTGGGCTCCCGATTTTCCCTGGGGGTCGACCGACGAATACTGGCATGAGTACCTCGGCCGCATGGATCGAGACTGGGGGACCCGCGCATTCTCGGAGTGGCTCGTTCGGACATGGGGTGCTCCCACTCGGGTCGATGACGAGCGACTGATCGACTGGCTGACGAGCTACACGCGGCGAGCGGCGAGCCCGGGCGCTGCAATGGCGCTGTCGCGGATGAACCGCCTCATCGACGTCCGCGACGTGCTCCCCACGGTCCACGTGCCCACGCTCGTCCTGGGCAGAACGGAGGATCCGGACTTCCACATCGAGGGCACGCGCCAGCTCGCCGAAGCGATCCCTGGGGCACAGCTGGTGGAGTTCCCGGGCAGCGACCACTTCTTCTGGGTCGGGAACCAGGACGAGCTCGTCAACGAGGTCGAGCGGTTCGTTAAAGAGCTCGGCGAACAGGAGGCCGAGCTCGATCGGATGCTTGCGACCGTGCTGTTTACCGACATCGTGCGTTCCACGGAACGAGCCGCCCAGGTGGGGGATAGGCGGTGGAGCGAGCTCCTGGACGCCCACCACGCCCGCATCCGACCGCTCATCGGACGATTCCGGGGCCGGGAGGTCGACACGGCGGGCGATGGCTTCCTGGCCACGTTCGACGGTCCCATCCGGGCCATCCGATGCGCTCTGGCGGCCAGAGACGCCGTCCGCGACCTCGGCATCGAGATCCGGGCCGGTCTGCACACTGGCGAGGTGGAGTGGTCCGGGGACGCGGTCCGAGGCATCGGCGTGCACATCGGAGCCCGGGTCGCCGCATTGGCCGAGCGCTCCGAGGTCCTGGTTTCGTCGACCGTCCGTGACCTCGTCGCCGGGGCGGCCCTGGAATTCGAGGACCGTGGGGAGCACGCGCTCAAGGGAGTTCCCGGGTCGTGGCGCGTATACCGTGTCCTTCGTTGACATGGACAGCTTCTCTCGTGGATCCCGGTGCACCGACTGGCCTGGTCTGGTTCCTGCGCGGCCAGCGGCCATAGAATCGAGCTAGAAAGGAGGAGCTATGGCACATTCCAACGAGGACCTGGCCCGGCGTGGATACGACGCCTTCACAAGGGGTGACATGCAGGCGGTCTCGGATGTCTTCGCCGATGACATCGTGTGGCACGTCGGCGGTCGGAGTCCGCTGGCCGGCGACTACCGGGGGAAGGACGAGGTGCTTGGCTTCCTGGCCAAGACGATGGAATTGTCCGGCGGGACGTTCCGCGTCGAGATCCACGACGTCCTGGCCAACGAGGAGCACGTGACGGTGCTGGTGGTCGCCCGGGCCGAGCGGGAGGGGAAGACGCTCGAGGATCGCCAGGCCCACGTCCTGCACGTCAAGGACGGGAAGGTCACCGAGTACTGGGGCCATCCCGGCGACCAGTACGCGATCGACGAGTTCTTCTCGTAGCCCGGGGAGCGAGAGGAGAAGCTCGAAGCCGGTAGCCTGGACGAGTGTTCGGGCTCACCCGGGAGAACCTCCGTCACATCCTGAGCATGTTCCGTCTCGGGACCCGCCCCGCGGTGACGGTGTACGAGAGCATCGGCACCGATTTCTTCCTGGCCCCGGCCCCCGGTTGGCTGAACCTGGGCTGGTGGGAGGGGGAGGGGAGCGAGGAGGAGGCTCCGCGGGCCCCCGAGCGCCTGGTCGAGATCCTTGCCGAGCCCCTCCCTCGAGGCGGGGCGATCCTCGACGTGGCGAACGGACTCGGCGCCCAGGACCCCGTGATCGCCAGGGTGACGGTGCCCCGCCTGCTGGTCGCGGTGAACCTCACCGAGTTCCAGCTCCGGGCCGGGCGGGACCGCCTCTCGTCCGCGGAGGCTCACCCGGTGGTCGCCGACGCGATCCGCCTCCCCTTCCCCGACGCCTCCTTCGACGGGCTGGTCTGCGTGGAGGCGGCGTTCCACTTCCCGTCCCGGGCAGCCTTCTTCGCCGAGGCGCGCCGGGTGCTCCGGCCGGGCGGAGTCCTGTCGATGTCGGACGTGACCGTCGAGCGGCGGCCCCGCACGGTTGGGGACGCCGCGGCCGGCCTCCTTCAGCTCCGGATATGGGGGATGCGCAACCGTCAGCTCGCCAGCGCCGGGCGGATCGCCGGCCTGGCCGAGGCGGCGGGGTTCAACGACGTCCGCGTCGAGTTGTGCGCCGCCCGGACTATCGACCCGGCGCTCCGGCTGGGGCGGAGCCGGCTCGTCTCGCCCAAGGGAGCCTCCCAGGCCGAGGTGTGGGGCGCCCGGGTGGGCCTCCGGGGGGTCGAGCGCCTGCGGGCCCGAGGCTTCGTCCAATACGCGCTCCTCACCGCCCGGGCCCCGGCCCTCCGTTCCTGAGCCCCTCGGAACCTTCCCAGGAATCCGTCCTCTCGATCCAGGCCAAACGCCCAATCCATCTGGCCCCATCCAGCGGTAGTTCCCCGGCGTGGATCCGTTCGATCGGCGGGCCGGGCCCGCTGGGAGGGAGGAGCGATGCTTGGGATGAGCTCCCGCACGAGACAGCTGGCATTCGCCGGGGCCGTACTGGCCTCGGTCCTCATCGTGATCCTGCCGCCCGGGGAAGAGGCCTCCGCCGCTCACGGCGACTGCCGGGTCACGGCGGAAGGGCCCTTCATCTACGTCGACCTCGTGTTCCCGGTCACCAAGACCGAGTGCGACACGGTCAAGCAGGGCATCCACGTCGAGGCCACCCTGGCCATGGACGGATCCGTCGTGGCGACGGCCAGCCGGACCTGCCGGAAGACGAACATCTGCTGGCTGGCGTTGGCCAGCGACGGCATCTTCACCCACGACGTCCCGGGGGACCAGCGATGGTGCGGCACGGCGACGGGGTC
>DASQTB010000125.1:0-4945 GCA_035642095.1 Actinomycetota bacterium
CGGAGGACGTACAGCACGGCCGCGCCCCGCCGCTTCCAGTCCTCGACCCGGCCGTCCAGAGCCGCCACGTCCGCGTTCCGCTCGCGAAGCAGGGCCGGCCCGCCCACCGCCACCCGGGTGCCCTCCACCTCGGCCTCGACGCCGCGGCCGGTCATCGACCGGAAGCCGGTGGACGCGGCCAGCTCCCCCTTCGATCGGGCCGCTTCGACGATGGCCCGGGCCAGGGGATGCTCGCTGTCCGCCTCGGCCGCCCCGGCCAGGCGGAGTACCGCGTCGGCGTTCCCGTCGGCGGCGGTCACGCCGGTCACGGCGTGGCGGCCCCGGGTCAGGGTGCCCGTTTTGTCGAAGAGGACGACGTCGACCTCTCGCATCCTCTCCAGTGCCAGGCGATCCTTCACCAGGATCCCCGCTCGGGCCGACAGCGCCGTGGAGATCGAGATCACCAGGGGGATGGCCAGGCCGAGGGCGTGGGGACAGGCGATGACCAGGACGGTCACCGACCGGGTGACGGCGTCGTCCGGCCGATCGAGCAGCATCCAGGTGACGAGAGTGGCCAGCCCTGCCGAGGCGGCCACGTAGAACAGCAGCGCGGCCGCCCGGTCGGCCAGGACCTGGGCTCGGGACCGGGAGGCCTGGGCTTCGGCCACGAGCCGCTGGATCCCGGCCAGCGCCGTGTCGTCCCCCACGGCCGTGACCCGGACCCGGATCGCCGAGTCGGTGGCCACGGTTCCGGCCACCACCTGGTCACCCTCGGTCTTCGAGACGGGCCGGGACTCGCCGGTGACCATCGACTCGTCGACATCGGCCGCGCCCTCCACGATGCGGCCGTCGGCCGGCACCCTGCTGCCGGACCGAACCAGGACCACGTCGTCGACTGACAGGTCCGAGAGCCTCACCGTCTCGATCCGCCCGTCGGTGACCCGCTCGGCCTCGTCGGGGAGCAGCTCGGCCAGCGCGGACAGCGCTCCTTGGGCCTGGCCGACGGCTCGCATCTCGAGCCAGTGGCCGAGCAGCATGATCACGATCAGGGCGGAGAGCTCCCACCAGAACTCCAGGTCGAACAGGCCCAGCACGGTCGCCGCCGAGGAGGCGAAGGCCACTGAGATGGCCAGCGCGATCAGGAGCATCATCCCCGGCCGCCGCGACCGGACTTCCGCCACTCCGCCGGCCAGGAACGGCCAGCCTCCATAGAGGAATACGATCGTGCCCAGCACCGGGGCGACGAGGTCGGACCCCGGGAAGCCTGGCGACCGGAAGCCGAACCACTCCTGGACCATCTCGCTGTAGGCGACGATGGGAAGGGTCAGTACGAACGTGATCCAGAAGCGACGGCGGAACATCGCCGCGTGGTCGCCGTGGCCTCCGTGGCCGGCGTGCATTTGGTGCTCGGAGTGGTCCTCCATCTTGTGGTCAGCGAATTCAGTGTGGTCGCTGTGGTCGGTGTGGTCGGTGTGGTCGGTGTGATCCATCACGCCTTGAGCAGACGATCGATGGCCGCCGTCGCCTCCGCGATCTTGGTCTCTCGGTCATTCGCGGAGGCCTGCCCGTCCGCGACACAGTGGCGGATGTGATCGTCGAGCAAGGCCACGGCCACCTTCCTCAGGGCGCTCCCCGCCGCGGCGATCTGGGTCAGGATGTCGATGCAGTACTGGTCCTGGTCGACCATCCGTTGGATCCCCCGGACCTGGCCCTCCACCTTCCGGAGCCGTCCGAGGAGCTCCTCCCTGTTCCTCGCGTCGCCGTCCATCGTTGCTTCTAGGATACCCCGGTAGGGTATTGCCGTCAACTCGCACCTCCACGCCTCCGCCCGACCAGCAGGGCACCGATCACGGCCACGACCGCCAGGCCGATCACCACGGCCGGGATCACCCCCCCGCGTTCACCCGGCTCAGGCCGAGCCACTTCGGGCTCAGGGCTCGGGGCGACGGAGGGGATCGGCGCCGGCGAAGGTGCCGGGCCGGCCGGCGGCAGGAGGAGCTCGGCCCCGTCCGCGTACCCATCCTGAGCCGGCGTGCAGCAGCCGCCCCACACGATCATCCGGTCGCCGGTCCACAGGGCGGTATGTCCGGCCCGAGGGATCAGCGGCCCCCGCCGCATCCGCGTCCAGGCGTCGTCGGCAGGGAGATAGGCGGCCACGTCGGGCGGATACTCCTCCAGCCCGGCCCGGCCGCCCCACACGATCATCCGGTCGCCGGTCCACACCGCCGAGTGAAGCTGGCGGGGGGCCAGTGGTCCCTGGGCCAGCGGACGCCACGCGGAGGTCACGGGATCGTACCCACCGCCGTCGAAGATCTCCAGGCCGTCGGGATCGCAGCATCCGCCCCACACCACCATCTCCGATCCCGTCCACAGCGCCGCGTGGGCGCTCCGGCCGCGGATCGGGGACGGCGGGAAGGCCGTCCACGCGTCCGTCCCCGGGTCGAAGGCGGCGCCGTCGGCCAGGACGGACCGCGGCGTGGCTCCCCCCCACACCAGCATCGACGCCCCCGTCCACACCGCCGTGTGCCCGAACCGGGCCTCGAGGGGAGCGTCGGGGAGCGAGCTCCATCGATCCCGACGCGGGTCGTACGAGGCGCCGTCGGCGAACTCCTCCCCGAACACGTGCCCGCCCCACACCACCATCCGGCGCCCGGTCCACACGGCGGTGTGCGCCGTTCGGGCATCGATCGGCGCCTGGGCCAGCGCTCGCCACCGGTCCCGTCGGGGATCGTAGGCAGCGCCGTCGGCGAACTCCTCCCCGTCGCGGTCGCAGCAGCCGCCCCACACCACCATCTCCCGCCCGGTCCACACGGCCGTGTGCCCCGTCCGGGCCGCCAGCGGAGAACGGCTCAGCCGGCGCCACGATCGAGCGGCGGGATCGTACGCCGCGCCGTCCGCGAACAGGCGCCCGGCGCTGCTGCCGCCCCACACCACCATCTCCGTGCCGGTCCACACGGCTGTGTGGAAGCCCCGCCCCCCGACGGGGGCCAGCGGCAGCGGGTCCCACCCGGTCTGGGCCGCGGCCGGCGACGGGGCGATGAGGACGGCCACCGCGGCGACGAGCGTGGTTCGGAGGTCCGCCAGAGGCGCGATGGTATCCTGACGCTCCGGACACCGCAGACGTCCGAGCGACCTCTTGGCATGAGCGGCTGGTGGCTGGCCTCGTATCTCGTCCTGTGGGCGATGGTGATCGCCCTCGCCGTCCTCGTCCTGGCCCTGGCCCGCCAGATCGGTACGCTGCATCTCCGGCTCGGTCCCCGGGGAGCCCTGGAGCTGGACGAGGAGGGCCCACCCCTCGGCGAAGCGCCTGAGGCGGTCGATCGCCGCGATCTGCTAGGCCAGCCGGTGGCGGTGGGCGGGCCCGGCGAGCCTCAGCTCCTTCTGTTCGTCGCCCCCAACTGTCCGGTGTGTCGCGAGGTCCTGCCCTCACTCCCGGTGGCCGCCCGGGCGGGCGGCATGGACGCCCGGGTGGTGATCGATTCGGCCACAGGCGAAGCCGCCGACGCTCCCATCCGGAGCGACGACATCCCGGCCGTGGTGGCCCCCGACGTGGCCAGGGCGTACCGGATCCCGGGGACGCCCTACGCCGTGGTGCTCGACCGGCTCGGCGTGGTCCGGGCCAAGGGAACCGTCAACAACCTCGAGCAGCTCGAGGGGCTCATCGACACGGGCCGGCGGCGGCTGGAGGAGGCCCCGGCCGCGTGATGCTCGAGCGCCTGACCCGGCGCTCGGGCGAGGCCCTGGCCCGTCGAACCAGCAGGAGGTCGTTCCTGGGCCGGCTGGGACGGGGGGTGGTGGCCCTCGCCGGCGGCGTGTTCGCCGCCTCGGCCCTCGACGACCGGAGGGCTGAGGCGTACCACATCTGCGGTCACATCTACACCACCGGGTCGTGCCCCCATCCGTATTTCCCCCAGACACGGATCGACCGGTTCGGGTTCCCCGTCCATCCGATCCACGGCTATCCGGTGGACGACGACGGCGTTCTCTACACGTCTCGCGACCAGAGACGGCGGCGGATCTGCGAGGACTGGGTGCCCGAGAAGTATCCCTTCACCCGTCCCGTCAACCTGCAGGGCATCTGGTCGCGGTGCTGCGACGGCCGGGTTCGTCAGGTCGTGGACTGCTGCTCCCGGTCACACACCCGCATCAACGGCGACGCGTCGCTCACCGGATACTGCTCCGGTGGCCGCCGCGTGTTCTGCATCACCTACCGCGACACGAAGGTCCCGTGCTGACGGACAGCTCGGTCCTTACCCTGATCGCCGCGTCCGTCGTGGCCGGAATCTCCACGCTGTTCAGCCCCTGAGGGCTGTCGATGGTGGACACCATCACTCCCGTGGTCCACGGGGGCAGTCGGAAGAGCTGGGCCCGGGCCCTCGCCCTCCATGCGCTCGGTGCGACCGCCAGCGCCTCGGTGATGGGGGCCGCACTGGGCCTGGCCGGGGCGCTGCTCGGTGCGCCGTGGGGCGCAGCAAGCGCGACCATCGTCGTGGTCGTGGTCGTGGCCTACGCCGCCCGGGAGGCGTTCGGCATCCCCGTCCCCATCCCCGACGCCCGCCGCCAGGTGCCGCAGTGGTGGCGGGAGACATTCTCCTCGGAGACGGCGGCCGCCCTCTACGGACTGGGGCTGGGCCTCGGGTTCGCCACCCATCTCCGTCACGGCACGCTGGTCGCAGTGGCCGGTGCCGTCGTGGCGGGCGGCGATCCGGCGGTGGGGGCGGTGGCGATCGGAGCGTTCGGCCTGGCCCGATCGATCGCGGTCGGGTCGACCTGGAGGGCGGTCGATCCGCCGGGAGCCCGCAGCCTGGCCCGGTCGCTGGAGCGGATGGCGATCGGTCCCTGGCCACGGATCGTCAACGGGGCGGCCCTGGCGGCCGTGGCCGCCGGTGCGCTGGCGGCCTTCGACCGGACGACGGGAACCGTGGGGATCGTTCCGGCGGTGGTGCTGGCGGGGACGTTCGGCCTG
>DASQTB010000126.1:0-10151 GCA_035642095.1 Actinomycetota bacterium
GTCTTCGGGCCTCCAGCGCAAGGGCGAGTACGCCTCGATCGGTCGGTTCCCGGTGGCTCCAGGAGGAGGGAGAGGTCCGGGAGAGCCGCTTAGCAGTATGCGGCCGCCGGCCGTCCCCGAGTCCTCCGCCCCAGGTGCTCACCGAGGACCAGCTCCGGGCGCTCATCAAAGCGGCGGCGAAGGATTCCACGTTCTAGTCGCCGGGACGAGCCCGTGATCAGGACGTTCATCGATACCGGGGCCAGGCTTCAGGAGGTTGCCGCTCTCACTACCGATGATGTGCCTTGACTCCCGGGTAGCGCGGTCGTGGGGAGGTCGCCGGGCGCGGTTCAACCCGATCGGTTCCAAGACTGTCCGGGCGCACGGCTCCGGATCGCCCGTCGTGCTGGCTCGAACTCCGGCACGCGCTGAGGTCAGCCGTACCTATCCGGTCTCCTGACCGATCTGCACTACGGGGGCCAGCGCCTCACCGGAGGAGGGGACCTTCGCCATAGTTCTCCGGGATGAGCCCGGTCCCTGCTGGCCCCCCACTTAGACGGAGCCCCGACCATTGAAGTGTGGCCGCGCCCCGTGGCTTACGACTTGCCCCATCTTCCGACCCGAAGAGCTTCGAGCTCCCGATGGCCGCCGGCCCCGCTACTGCCTCCACCGCCGCAGCCCGGAAGCTGTCGAACCGCCTGAAAGGCCTGTACCTCGTGCTACCGGGCCAAGCCGCGCTCAGCCTTTCCACCGAGGGGACGGGTTGGCTGCGGCTCTCCGTGGAGACTGCCGAGCATCGGTCGGGCGGCTAGAAGCCGGGGGCATGAAAGTGATGGCCCCGAAGAGGGAACCCTTGAAGCGGTGCTGGGCAAGTGGCTCGAGCTCCGGAAGCGCTTGTGGGCACGGAAGATCGGGCTCGGCACCGGGTTTGGAGAGCTGGCGGATGTGCGGTTACGGCTCGCCGCCGAAATCATCCGAGACTTGGAGGCCCAGTTCGGTCCCCCTATGGAGCGATGTTTGAACTCACTAGGCCCGTTTGCTCGGGGTTGGCCTGCGATTCGGGAACGACGCACAGCGCAGAGCGGAGGCTTGTCCACAGTCACCCGGGCTACGTTCCCACGACTCAAACGGCACACTTTGGATCACTGTCGACGCGGTCCGTCCGCGCAGCGGAGCGGTCCCGCGTTGACGGGATGCCGCTCGCAAGCGTAGGGTCCCCTCGAGGCGGGGGATGAACAAAGGCACGCTCGTGGCCGAGGTCGCCCGGCGGACCGACCTCCAACCGGCCTCCGTGGCCAGGGTCGTCGACGCCCTCCTGGATGTCGTCCGCGAGCGGGTCGTCCGAGGGGAGCGGGTCGTGCTCTCGGGGTTCGGCACCTTCGAGCGGGTCCGTCGGAACCCGAGAACGGGACGGAATCCCCACACGGGGGACGCCGTGCGGATCCCGGCCAGGAACATGCCCGCGTTCCGCCCGGGGGCCGCGTTCAGACAGTCAGTGGCGGTCAGGCGTCGCACCACCGTCAGGAAGACGATCCGCCGGACCGGAAGGCGCCGCTGAGCGGTCAGTCGAACGTGACGATGCGGAGCGTCCGGGCGACCTTCTGGCCACTCTCGTCGGCGACGTCGAACTTCACCCGCTGCCCGATCCTGAGATAACGGATGCCGGCCCCCTCGACCGAGCCCGGGTCGATGGCGATCTCCTCCCGCGCGTCGGTCAGGAGCGAGCCGGTTCGGGTCTCCAGGTCATAGTTCTTGATCGTCCCCTGTGGCATGGCTAGCTCCCGGATTCGGCGAGGACCGTGAGTCTCTCCGCCAGGCCCATCTCCAGGCAAATGGCCCGGGTCCGCCGCCGGCCGCCTCGGGCCAGAACCTCCGGCACGTCTTGGGGCCGATCCAGGTCGTAGGCGAGCTCGGGGGCGGCCACCTGGGCGAACGGGATCCCCCGGAACTCCGCCGCGTCTCGATGCTTCCTGAAGGACCGCGTGCCGAAGCGGGCCTGGATCACGTCGGGTGGACGGCGAAGGAGCACGTTCGTCCCGCCGTCGGATGCCGAGGGGGCGGCGACTACCGGACCGATGGTCTGGAGGAGCCGACCCAGCGCGTCGCTCGAGAGCAGCGGCAGATCGCCGAGCACGACCGCCAGGGCATCCGCCCCGGCGGCCGTCTGCTCGATCTGGTGGACGGCCGCCAAGAGCCCCGGCTGATCCTCCACCACGGGCCGGGCCCGGCGTCGGGCGGAGACCTCCAGGACCGCCTCGTCTGGGGAGATGACCCAGGTGTGCCAGCCCGGCTGGGCCAGGCACGAGTCGAGGACGTCCTCCAGCATGGCCAGCGTCAGGGCGGCCCGCTCCAGCGGCGAGAGGACGCCCGAGAGCCGGCCCTTGGCCCGCTCGAGGGACTTTACCGGTACGGCGATAACCCGCATGGGGGAGCAATGCTACGCCGAGGAGGCCCCGGAGACACGCACCTCGGCCGAAGGTGGCCCCGGGGTACGATTGGCGGGCCGTGCCCCGGTTTGAACCCTGGTACTCGTTCGCCAAGAACGTGCTCCGGCCGCCGATCTGGCTGTGGTTCGAGTGGCGCTTCGAGGGCTTCGAGCACATCCCCGGCGAGGGCCCGGCGCTGGTGGCCTGCAACCACATCTCCTACTTCGACCCTCTGGCCCATGGCTATTTCCTGGTCAAGGCGGGCCGACGGCCACGGTTCCTGGCCAAAACCGAGCTGTTCCGGAACCCCATCACCGGACCCGTGCTCCGAGGCGCGAGGCAGATCCCGGTGCGCCGAGGCTCAGGCGCCCGGGCGCCGGTGGGGTTCGGGGCGAGGGCCCTCCGAGAGGGAGAGCTCGTGGTGGTGTATCCGGAGGCGACCGTCACTACGAACCCCGACTCATCGCCGATGCGGGGCAAGAGCGGGATCGCGCGGTTGACGCTCGCTGCCAGCGTCCCGGTGATCCCGCTGGCGGTGTGGGGGTCCGCTCCGGTGTGGCGGCGAGGCCACCGTGACTTGAGGTACGGCCGCCCGATCTGGGTCAAGGCCGGTCCGCCCCTCGACTTCTCCGAGCACGAGGAAGGCCGGGAGGATCCTGCGGTCCTCCGCCGGGTCACCGGCGAGGTCATGGGCCAGCTGTCGCTCTTGGTGGACGACCTCCGCGCCCGCTACCCGAAGCGATGGTCCTGACGGAAGAGCCGAGGCGCGACGAGGGAGCGACGACCGGTGCCGTCCGCGAGCCCACCTTCGTGGATGTCCTCGCGGCTCGACGTCTGATCGAGCGGTACCTGAGCCCGACCCCGTTTTACGAATCGATGTCGCTGGGAGCCATGCTCGGCTTGCGCCTGTGGATCAAGTACGAGAACCATCAGCCGACGGTGGCGTTCAAGGTCCGAGGCACACTGAACCGCATCCTCAGCCTGTCGGAGGAGGAAGCCGGCCGTGGGGTGGTCACCGCATCGGCCGGAAACCACGGCCAGGGGGTTTGTTACGCGGCTCGACTTCGCCGGATCCGAGCCACGATCGTCGTTCCCGAGCAGGCCAACCCCGACAAGGTCGAGGCCATGCGGAATCTGGGAGCGGACGTGGTCTTCGCCGGACTCGATTTCGACCAGGCCGACAAGCGGGCCCGCCAGCTCGAAGACGAGAAGGGCTTCATCTACTTCCATGCCGCCAACGACCCCTGGATCATCGCCGGGCACGGCACGGTCGGGCTGGAGATGGTGGAGCAGGAGCCGGACCTGGACGCCCTGGTGGTGCCGGTCGGGGCCGGCGGGTTGATCTCGGGCGTGGCCCTGGCCGCCAAGACGCTCAAACCGGAGATCGAGATCCTCGGCGTCCAGGCCAAGGACTGCGCGCCGTACTTCAAGTCGAGGGAGCTCGGGCGGCTGACGGACGTCGAGTCGGCGGACACCTTCGCCGAGGGCCTGGCGTCACGCCATCCCACCCCGCTGCCGTTCGCAATGATCGACCGGCTCGTGGACGACATCATCGTCACCAGCGAGGAGGAGATGCGGCGGGCCATCGTGCTCCTCCTGGAGAAGACCCACAACCTGGCCGAGGGGGCCGGGGCGGCGGGGACGGCGGGGGTGGTGAAGCTCCACCAGCGGCTGGCCGAGAAGAAGGTGGGGACGATCCTGTCCGGCGGCAACCTGAATCGCCATCAGTTGGAACGGGCGCTTACCGACCCTCACGCCTGGTAGGGGCCGCGAGCGTCGTCAAGCGAGCCGATCAGTGTGTGTCGTCCAGCAGCTGGTCGCGTTCGGTGAGACTCACTCCTCCGAACCGGTACTCGGCCGACACGTTGTAGTCGACTTCGTCCGCGGAGGTGCCCCACGTGATCTCGAACTGAGCCTGGCCGCCCTTGGCCAGCTTGGGCACCGCGCACGTCACCAGACCGTCGGCCGAGGCCGTTGGGGTCGTGGTCAGGGAACACCCCGGGGACGCGCTGCCGAAGGTCGTCCCCGCAGGGACGCTCGCCGTCATCGTTCCCGCCGGGATCGGAACCTTGACGATCTTCTTCGGCACGAACAACAGGCTGGAACCCGGGACGGCGAGGTTGTTCCGCGCTACCTCGATGTAGTCGGCCGGGCCGGTCCCGGTGCTCAGGGCGACGAGATTCTCGGGGTTGTCCGGCGTACCTCCCGGGGCGTTCGGCCCGGGATAGTCGTAGCGGATGCGCCCGTCCCTGAAGAACACGACCTGGAGGTCTCGCTCGGGCGGGTCCCTGTTGTACTGGGCCACGTCGACCCACTGGATGGCGAACGACTGCCCGTCGGCGGCGGTCACGATGCGCACCACGCCGGGGGCATCGCCGGGGTCGGTGGCCACCGTGTCGAGCATGAGGTCGGCGAAGTAGGGCATGACGCCTCGGTAGTACTCCGCCACATCCCCGGCCGGAGGGAACCAATCGGCGAAGTAGTCCCACGCCGGCTCACCGAACTGGGCCCAGCCGTTCGTTGAGACCTGCACGCTTCCGTAGGTGACCCCACCGAACGGCACGGGGAAGGGAAGGGTGGCCTCGGTCGTCGCGTCGTCGTTACCCGTGAAGGTCAGCACGGTGGTGGCCCCGGCGAGGAAGCCTTCCGGGCTGGTGGAGGTCATCGAGTACCCCTGGGCGCCGGGGATGCCGTTCCCGATGCGGAGGGTCTCGGTGATGGTGTCCCCCGTGGCGGGCTCGTGGCCCGCGGCGTTCTGCGTGAACCCCCAGTCAAACCCGTCCGCCAGGTGGAGGGCCTCGGCGTTCTCACACGACTTGAGCCGCTCGCCACGGAGGCAGAGATCGGCCGCCCCGGCGCCGACCAGGCGGTCCCTCCCCCCTCCACCGTCGAGGGCGTCGGTGGCCCCGCCGCCCTTGGCCTTGTCCTTGCCGCCACCGGTGCAGATCAGGTCGACGCCGCCACGTCCGTTGACCACGTCGTTGCCGCCGCCGGTGACGATGACATCCTTCTTCCCCATGCCCTGGATGCGGTCCGTTCCCCCGGTGCCCTTGATGGTGGCCTGCTTGCCGAAGCACTTGCCTCCGGCCGCCGAGGCCGTTCCCGCGGGCACGACCATCAGCCCCAGTAGGGCGAGGGCTATCAGGGCGATCAGGCGCCGGTGCGGTGATGGAGCCATCGCTATTCTCCGCTCACCCAATTGTGGCCGGACTCTAAGCCCGGTCCGCCCACCGAGGCAAACCCCGATCCGCATCGTTCCCCACGGTCCGATACGCTTTCCGGCATGGCCGAAGAGGAACGAGGATTCACCACCCGGGCCATGCCTCCCGACCTGGATCTCGGTGGGGCCCGGCCGATGTCCGTCCCCATCTACCAGACGGCGACGTACGCCTTCGAGGACCCGGACGAGCTGGCCGAGGTCATCCGTCGAGGGAAGGACGCGGGGTTCGTCTACACCCGGTGGCACAACCCCACCCGCGCGGCGATGGAGCACGTGGTGGCCGGTCTGGAGAGAGGAGAGGGAGCCGTCTCCTTCTCCTCGGGGATGGCGGCCATCGCCACCGTCCTCTCGACCATCGCCTCGAAGGACGACCATGTGGTTGCCACCCCCCGGCTGTACGGGGGGGCCCATTCGCTGATCACGAAGATCCTCCCTCGGTGGGGGATAGAGACCACTTTGGCGGGCAGCCACCGGGCGGGGGACCTCGTCGATGCCCTCCGTCCCGGAACCGTGGCGTGCTACGTCGAGACGATCGGGAACCCGACGGTGCCGGTCACCGATCTCGACGACCTCGGCCGGGCTTGCCGGGAACGAGGCATCCGCCTGGTCGTCGACAACACGTTCGCCAGTCCCTTCCTGTGCAACCCGATCGCCTTCGGAGCCGATGTCGTGATCCACTCCGCCACGAAGTATCTCGGCGGCCACTACGACCTCACCAGCGGTGTCGCCGTGGCGTCTCGAGCCCTGGTCGAGGAGATCCGGGAAATGTCGATCGACCTCGGCGGAGTGGGGAACGCCTTCGAGTCCTGGCTGATCCTCCGTGGCGTCCAGACCCTGGCCCTTCGGATGGACCGCCACTGTGCGACGGCGTCGGTGCTGGCGGACATGCTGGAGGCTCATCCGAAGGTCGAGCGGGTCTGGTACCCGGGCCTGGCTTCGCATCCCGACCACGAGGTCGCCCGGAGGATCCTCCGCGGGTACTCCGGGATGATGGCTCTCGAGTTGAAGGGCGGGTTCGAGGCCGGGCGGCGGTTCCAGGAAGCGGTCGAGCTGGCTTCCGTGGGGGCCAGCCTAGGAGGGACCCGCACCATCATCACTCATGCGGCGTCCGTGACCCACACCCAGCTCACCAGGGACGAGCGGCTGGCCGTGGGCATCTCCGACGGGCTGGTCCGCGTCTCGGTCGGCATCGAGGACGCCCGCGACATCCTCGACGATTTCGACCGGGCGTTGGAGAAGGCTTGACCGGCCGAAAGCTGCGGGTGCTCGTTGTCTTCGGAGGCCGCTCGGCCGAGCACGAGGTCTCGGTGGTCTCGGCTCGCTCCGTGCTGGGTGCGCTCGACACCAACCGGTACGACGTGGTGTGCGTGGGCATCGACAAGGACGGTCGGTGGCATCTCCTCCCCGGCCCTCCAGCCCTCCCCTCGGACGCCTCCGGCCGGCTCCCAGCGGTCGAGGCCTCCGCCGGATCGGCCGTCGCCCTGTCTCGCGAGCCCGGCGCCCGCGAACTCGTCACCGAGGGAGGCGACCGGCGGCCGTTCGACGTCGTGTTCCCCATCCTCCATGGACCGTACGGAGAGGACGGGACGATCCAGGGCCTCCTCGAGCTGGCGGGGATCCCCTACGTGGGGGCCGGAGTTCTGGCCTCCGCCGTGGGGATGGACAAGGCGGTCCAGAAGACCCTGTTCCGAGCAGCGGGACTTCGGGTCGTCCCCCACGTGGTGGTGCAGGAGCGGGAATGGCGGGAGGACCCCGAAGCGGTGGAGGCGGCCGCGGAGGGGCTGGCCTATCCGGTATTCGTGAAGCCGGCGGCGTTGGGCTCGTCCGTCGGTGTGACCAAGGTACACGAGCCGGAGCACCTGGACGCCGCGGTCGAGCGCGGGTTCCGGCACGGTCGGAAGGTCCTGGTGGAACGGTCCATGGAGGGAGGGCGGGAGATCGAGGTCTCGGTGCTCGGGAACGACGACCCGGTGGCGTCGGTGGCCGGAGAGATCGTCCCCAAGGGCCACGAGTTCTACGACTACGAGGCGAAATACCTCGACGAGCATGGTGCCCAGCTGCTGATCCCGGCCGACATCCCGCCCGAAGTCCTGGAGGAGGCCCAGCGGATCGCCGTCACGGCATTCCGGGCCATCGACGCCGCTGGGATGGCCCGGGTGGATCTCTTCTACATCGAGCCGGACGAACTGATCGTCAACGAGATCAACACGATCCCCGGCTTCACCCAGATCTCGATGTACCCGAAGCTCTGGGAGGCGTCGGGCCTCCCGTACGCGGCCCTGATCGACCGGCTCCTCGCCCTGGCCGTGGATCGCCACCGCCTCGAAGCCGAACGCCTTGACCCCCGGTCCGCCCCAACCCGGCCCGAAGCCTGACTCCGGGCGACCCGGACGACCGCTTGCTGCCTGGTGAAGGGCTACGGATTACAGGTGGACGACCGGGCAGGTGAGCGTGCGGGTGATGCCCTCGACCGCCTGGATCTTCGCCACGACCAGCTTGCCGAGGTCGTCGACGTTCTTCGCCTCGGCCCGGACGATGACGTCGTAGGGGCCGGTCACGTCTTCGGCCGAGGTCACTCCCTTGATCGCCGCGACCTCCTTGGCCACCTGCGCGGCCTTCCCCACCTCGGTCTGGATCAGGATGTACGCGTTGACCACCGGTCACCTCCTCCGGTCGGAGAGGAAACATCCTATCCCAGAGGAAGGGGGGGCCCCAACCGGCGGGGTAGATAATCGAAAGGTGCCGAAGCGCAAGGAGCGACTCGATCCCTACCGGCGAGTCCGGAAGCCGGTGCCGCCGCCCGAGCGGGTGGAGCGCGATCGGCGGCGGGAGATCGAGGAGCGCGAGGCCCGACGAGAAGCGGAGGAGAAAGAGGGGCGGGAGCGATGATGTTCGCGGATCGCGTCGAGGCGGGGAGACGTCTGGCCGATGCTCTGGGCCACTTGGTCGGAGAGGACGTCGTGGTCTTGGGGGTCCCTCGGGGCGGGGTCGAGGTCGCCGCGGAGGTGGCCCGGGCGCACGGCTGGCCGCTCGACCTCGTCGTTCCCCGGAAGGTCGGGGCCCCGATGAACCCCGAGCTCGGGTTGGGGGCCATCGCCCCCGGGGTCCGGGTCCTGGATGAGCGGATGATCCGTCAGCTCGGGGTGCCGGAGAGCTACCTCGAGAAGGAGATCGCGGACCAGGAGGAGGAGATCCGCCGCCGGACCGACGCGTACCGAGGAGATCGGGATCCCGTCGAGATCAACGGCCGGGTGGCTGTGATCGTCGACGACGGCGTGGCTACCGGAGGGACGTCCACCGCGGCTCTGCGGTGGGCCCGGGAGCGAGGGGCATCCCGGGTCGTGCTGGCCGTCCCGGTCGCGCCCCGGGAGGCGGTCATGCGCCTGGCCAAGGAGGCGGACGAGGTCGTCTGCCTGGCTATGCCGGATCCCTTCTTCGCCGTGGGGCAGTGGTACGAGGCATTCCCCCAGACCTCCGACGGAGAGGTCGTGGCGCTGCTCCGAGACGCCTAGCGTGGAGCTGGTCATCGCCGGTGCGCTGATGCTCATCGGCGCCTACTCGGCGGTGCGGTCTCTAGCCGAGCCGATCCCCGCCGAGGACGGGCGATCTCGCTTCCTGATCTCGATCCACGAGGCGTCGAAGGCAGGGTTCTGGTTGACCCTGGGAGGGTTCTTCCTACTGTACGGCCTGGTCGAGGAGCCCCAGGAGTGGAGGTGGTTCGCTCTGGTCCCGGTGTCCATGGCCGTCCTCCGCCTGGGAACGGCCACCCTCCTATCGAGGGAATGACTAGTTCGTCGGGACCATCTTGGAAGATGGTCCTCAACTCGCCCCTCCCCACGGGACGATGACCATAGGTATGAACGGTGTCGCCAGGACGTTCTACCGAGAGATCCTCGACCTCCACACGCCGGTCGACGATCCGCGCGGCGGCCGGTCGGCGGTGCGCTCCCGGCGGAAGAAGATCCGCCAGGTCCTTACCCGCCGTCCTACCCGCGGCTGAGCTCTACCCGACGGCCTTGATGATCTCCTCGTCCAGGTCGGGAAACCCCTGGAGGAACTCGACCCGCTCTGCTTTCAGCCGCTCCACCAGCTCGCCGTACTTCTGAGACCGGTCCTGACGCTCGTACAGCATTCGCGGCTGGAGCAGCTCCTTGTCATCGATATCCGGCACGGACTCCGCGATCTGGTAGCCGAAGTCTTCGTCCTCGGTCCACTCGATCGTGCCCTCGGCGATCGCTTTGACCACGGCCGACGACGTGGGGATGCTTACCTTCTTCGACCGAACGTCACCGTCGCGCCCTCCCACCCGCCCCGTGTTCAGCAGGAACACCTCGATCGGATGTGAGTCGAGCAGCTCCAGGATCCGGTTCCCTTGCTGGCCGTGCCGGAGGGGAAAGAACGGGTTGGTCCCCGGCACCCGAAGGAACTTCCCCTCCTCGGCCGCCCCTCCGGCCGAGGTTCCGGTGGTCTCCCCCAGCATGAAGTACGCCGCGGCCTGGGCCCTGTTCAGACGGGCCACGGCGGGG
>DASQTB010000127.1:0-7084 GCA_035642095.1 Actinomycetota bacterium
CCTCCCCGACCGTGGCTCCAGCCGGCGCGGCTGAGGACACCCGAGGACGCCCCCGGAACGGCACGCCAGCTGGCTGGAGCTCTTTGGGGTGGAGAGCGCCGTGCACCGCGCGGTACGACGTACCCTCGGCTGTTACTATCAATTAGTATGTATTGGACCGGGCCCGCCGGGTATTCGGAAGGAGGGATGCTCCGATGATCTTCCCGGAGCTGGCCGAGCAGACTGAGTGGGGCCTGCTGGCCCTTCGGATCGCCGTGGGGGCGATCTTCATCGTCCACGGGTGGCCCAAGATCACGGGCGCCAAGGGGATGGCCGCGGCGATGAGCGGCGGTGAGGCGAAGCCGGTGATGGTCGGCGTGTTCACTGTCCAGGGCATCGTCGAGACGGGCGGCGGGATCCTGATGATCCTCGGTGTCCTGACCCAGCTCGTGGCCATCGCGTTCATGATCATCATGCTCGGCGCCATAGCCCTGAAGACGACCCGGCTGAAGGTGCCGTTCATGGCGATGCAGACGACCGGGTGGGAATTCGATCTCGTCCTCCTGACGGCGAACCTGCTCCTGTTCTTCACCGGTCCCGGACGGCTGGCCGTACAGTCCTGAACCGCCTGTGACGCAAGCCTGCCCGGGCGCCGCCTGCTTCGAGCTCCTCGGGAAGAAGTGGAGTGCGTACATCGTGTGGAGCCTCCTCGACGGACCGCGGCGGTTCACCGAGATCCTGGGAACGGCCCCCGGGCTCCGGGACCGGGTGTTGTCCCACCGCCTGAAGGAGCTCGAGGCGGCGGGCATCCTGACCCGATCGAGGTATGCAGAGGCACCGCCTCGCGTCGAGTACGAGCTGACCGACGTGGGGCGAGAGCTTCGCCCCGTGATCGAGTCGATGGAGCGATGGGGACGACGATGGGCGAGCGCGGTGAGAGACTGATCACATGGAGCAGAGAGTCAGCCTGATCACCCTCGGCGTGTCGGACCTCGGACGGGCGCGATCCTTCTACGAGGCCCTCGGATGGAGCACGGCGACGGGACCGGACGACGACGTGGTGTTCTTCCAGGCCGGAGGCATGGTGATGGCCCTGTGGGATCGGGGGAAGCTGGCCGAGGACAGCGCCGTTTCCGACGCCGGAGGGTGGGGCGGCGTTACGCTGGCTCACAACGTCCGATCGCCGGAGGAGGTCGATGCCGTGCTGGCGGAGGCAGACGCCGCCGGCGGGACCGTGGCCCGTCCCGGGGGGCCGACGTTCTGGGGTGGCTATTCCGGCGTGTTCGTGGATCCGGAGGGCCACCCGTGGGAGGTCGCCCACAATCCGGACTGGGCGATCCACGACAACGGCTCGATCACCCTCCCGGCCTGAATCGAGCCGGGCTCGGTTCGTCAGCCGGTGACGAAGGAGAGCACCACCGTGCGCAGGTTGTTCTCCCGGTTCGTGTCCACCACCACGACGCGCTGCCACGTGCCCAGGACGACCTGACCGCCATGGACCGGCAGCACCAACGAGGAGGACACGAACGCCGGCACCAAGTGATCGGCGCCGTGGCCCGTGGAGCCGTGCCGGTGACGGTACCGTTCCTCTCTGGGCAGCACGCGCTCGATCGCCTCCACCAGGTCGTCCTCCGAGCCGGCTCCGGTCTCGATGAGCGCCAACCCGGCCGTGGCATGGGGAACGAACACGCTGAGGAGGCCATCTTCCCCGCCCTCGGCGGCGAAGTCGGAGACCCTGTCCGTGATCTCGGCGACCTGCCGGCCGGCCGTGTCGATCGTGAAGCGCGAGCTCCGCATCAGTACAGCTCGCTGGCGAGCTTCCCGCGATATTCCCTGGTGAGGGGATCGTCGTCCCCCAGAACCTCGAACAGGCGCACCATCAGCTCCCGAGCTGCCTCGCGGTCCCCGTCCGAGGTCACCGCCGCCAGCGAGCGCTCCAGCGCCCGTCGATGGTCACCGTCCAGCGCGGCCCGAGCCGCTTCACCGAGGTCTCCGACTCGACCGGCTGCGGCGCGCAGATCGATCTCGGCCCGCAGCCGGCGGACCGGCCGGGTCGGGGGGGCGGGGGACAGGACCGACCGTGCTTCGTCGGTGTCGCCCCGTTCGAGCAGGATGGCGGCCAGCCCGGCCGACGCCTCAGGGTGCGCCGGGTCGTGGGCCAGAGCCTCCCGGAACGCGGCCTCGGCCTCCTCCTCCGAGCCGGCCTCACGACCGGCCGCCGCACGCTCGTCGGCCGCAGATGGAAGCACCGAGTCGATGAACCGTCGGACGATCTCCTCGGGCTGAGCCCCGACGAATTCCGAGACCACGTGACCGCCCCGGAAGGCCTTCACCGCCGGGATGCCCTGGACACCGTAGCGCGAGGCGAGCGCCGGATTGGCATCGACGTCGAGCTTGGCCAGGAGGAACGCCCCACCGTGGTCGTCGGCCAGCCGCTCGAGGACCGGCCCGAGGATCAAGCAGGGCTGACACCATCCGGCCCAGAAGTCGACCACAACGGGCCGTTCCCGAGACTCCTCGACGACGCGGGCCTCGAAGTCGCCCTCATCAACGTCGATCAGGTGGTCGCCGGCCATCCTCACCAGAGTAGCAATCGGGTGGGCGGCCTCGGCCCGGGGATCTACGTGTAGAAGAGCTGGGTGATCCAGACGCGGTCGCCGTCCCAGTACACCCCGACCCCCGTCCTGCGCCACCTGCCGACGAGGTTCTGGCGGTGGGGAGGGCTGTCCAGGAACGCGTTCAGGAGCTGGTCCAGTGACCCGCCGTAGCCGACGTTCTCGCCGACCATGCGGTAGTTGAATCCCCGGAACGTCCGTCTCAGGTTCGAGTGGTAGAGCTGGTTTCGGGCGGCCATCTGCCTGCTGTGGCGGCGGGCCAGGGAGGACAGCCGCTCCGTCAGCTTCAGGGTCCGGACCCCGCGCTGGTCCCGGACATCGTTGACCATCGACGAGAACGCGGCCTCGTCCTCGGTGACCGCCTCGGCCCGTTGCGCCTGGAGCGGAACCAGCATGATCATGGCGGAGACCAAAAAGGCCAGCCCCCGACGGACGGGATAGGTCCGGGTCCCGTGATGGCCCGTCGTGGTCGTGACCGTGGTCACGAGGGGGGTATCGGCCCGGCCGGGGGTGGCCTTGAGGGGCTGGACGGCTCCTCGGCCCCCCGGCCGGGGCCGCCTCGACCGAGCCGTCGGCCGGTCACCCCACGCGATCCGGCCTCAACTCAGGGTTGCGGCCGACCGACTTGGTACCGTAGGGCCGTGTCGACGCTGAGACAGGATCCGACCACCGACGAGTGGGTGATCCTTGCCCCCGAGCGGGCCGCTCGGAAGCCGTTCGACTGCCCCACCCGGCCGCCGGTGCCGGCCCGCGACCCCGGGTGCGCCTTCTGCCCCGGCAACGAGCACCTCACCCCGCCCGAGATCCACCGCTCTCCGGCCGTCGGTCCGTGGGAACAGCGCATCGTCCCCAATCGGTTCCCCGCGCTCTCCGGCGGCAAGGACACGGAGCGGACCGGGCACCGCCTGGCCAGGGAGATGCCTGGGGTTGGTGCCCACGAGGTGGTGATCGAGTCTCCCGACCACGACCAGCGGCTGGACGACATGACTCCTGACCGGGTCTCCGGCGTCGTGGCCGCTTGGCGGGAGCGGTACCGGTTCCTGGCCGGTCAGCCGTGGGCCCGGGCCATCGTGGTGTTCAAGAACTTCGGCGAGCGAGCCGGAACGACGCTGGAGCACCCCCATTCCCAGGTCGTTGCCACCCCGGTGGTCCCGCCGGATGCCCTCCATCGGTATTCCGTGGCGTCGCGCTACTACGACGACACGGGACACAGCGTGTACCTCGACGTGCTCGAGCGCGAGCTCGACGAAGGGACCCGGCTGCTCACCGTGCGCGGGCGGTTCGGAGCGATCGTGCCGTTCGCCGGCCACGTTCCGTACGAGACCTGGATCGTGCCCCGAACGCTCCAGCCGTCCTTCGGACAGCTCCGGGACGAAGACCTCGCCGACGTGGCCGTCCTCCTCCGCGACATCGTGGCAGCCCTCCGGCGGACGATGGACGACCCCGACTACAACGTCGTGGTCCAATCGGCACCGATCGGACAGGAGCTCGCCCCGGCCTTCCTGTGGCACCTGCGCATCCTTCCCAGGCTGGTGACCACCGCTGGCTTCGAGCTGGGCTCCGGGATGTCGATCAACTGCGTGCCGCCCGAGGCGGCAGCGGCCTCTCTCCGAGCCGCCCTGGCCATCGTGCCCACGTCCTGACGCGCTACCCTGGCCCGGCCATGCGCCGGGTGGTGTTGGTTCTTGCCCTGATCGCACTTTCCCCGGCGGCAACGCCGGCGTCCTCCCATCTAGCCGGCGCCGACGGAGCGAAGGAGATTCACCTCCCCACCCCGCAGGCCTCGTCGACCACTGAGGCCTTCGGCCACGTCCGCAGGTTGGCGGGGAGGATCGGACCCCGCCCCGCCGGCAGCGGGGCGTACCGACGGGCGGTCCGGTACGTGATCGGCGAGCTCACCACGTTGGGCTACGAGCCGAGCCTGCAGCGTTTCCGGGTGGGCCGGCGGGGGTTCTCGTGGAACGTGGTGACCGTTCCATCCGAGACCGCGGCCCCGAGCATGCTCGTCGGCGCCCATCTCGACACGGTCCCCGGCTCACCGGGCGGCAACGACAACGCCAGCGGCGTCGCCGTCCTGCTGGAGGTCGCTCGACTGCTGGCCGGCTCGACCTCCTCGGACAGCCTGGCTCTGGTGGCGTTCGGCGCCGAGGAACTCCAGCCGGACGGCAGGCACCACGTCGGTTCGGCCGCCTACGTCCGCCGGATGTCTGCCGCGGAGAAGGGCGAGCTCGACCTGATGGTGTCGGTCGACATGGTCGGGAAGGCCCGACCGTTTATCAGCGGCCACCTTCGAGGCACCTCGGCAGGGGCCGCTCGGACCGTGGCCCGAGCGGCCAGGGCATCCGGCTCGCGGGCGTCCGTCCGCACCCTGGGAGACATTTCAGACCATGGGCCGTTCGCCCTGGCCGGCATGTCCGCTGCCTTCCTGTGGACCGGCGACGAGCCGAACCATCATCGTCCGACCGACGTCGTTCGCAACGTGGCCCGCCGATCCCTCCCCCAGGCCGTGGGAGTGATCCTCGAGCTGATCCCTCGGGTCCTGGGGTCGGACTAGCTCTCCCCCAGTCCCATCCGGTAGACGGTCCTGCCCCGGCCCCGATCCTCCAGGGCAACCTGCTGGACACCGCGATCGAGGAGATCGGACCAGCCCTCGCCCATCCACGCCTCCGCCGCATCCCGGTCCCCGAACGGATCGGACTCCCCGATCTGCCGGCCTTCCTCGTCCAGGTATCGCCACACGAACACCGCTCCAGCCTACGTGCTTGTACGGGGACGGCCAGTCCCTCGATTGGTTTCGGCAGGGCTGGACCGGCATCGCTTTCGTGTGGTCGCGGCGGTCGTCCCCGTGCCCGCCTAGCGTCCCAGCGCGGAGCGGACCTTGCTCAGCAGCTCGGCGAAGGCGAACGGCCGCCGCAGCTCCCCGTCCACCGGGTACAGACCGAGCTTTCCGGTCTCTCCCTGGGCGGCCATGAACACGATGACCTTGATGTGACCGATCTCCGGGTCCTCCCGCAGCTCCTTGAGCACCGCCCAGCCGTCCTTCCCGGGCAGCTCGGCATCGAGGAGCACCAGGTCGAACCCGGCACGGCGAAGCTTGGCCAGACCGTCGTCGGCGGTGGCCGCCTCGTCGACCTCGTAGCCCTCGAGCTGGAGCCGGAGGAGCGGCTGGCGCATGTGCTCCGGCCGGTGGTCGATCAGGAGGATGCGTGACTTCGCCACGACGTCCCCTTACCCCGATTCGTCGATACGCTCGACCTGGACGTCCTGCTCGGCCAGCCACCGGACGGCCTCTTCGAGTCGCTCGTCCGGCCCCTCCAGCTCCAGGATGACCCAGGCGGTGCGTTCCTCGATGCTGGCCCGGCGGATGTTGGTGACCACGTCGAATCGGGTCCCCAGCGTATGGATGACGGGTTCATCGGCGAGCCGCGCCGGAAGGGTGAGGTGGAACCGTCCCTTGGCCACGACCGGATTGTAGTGAGTGGAAGGGCCGGGCCCGAGGGGGCCCGGCCCTTCGTGTGTCTGGACAGCCAGAGCCTAGAAGTCCATGTCGCCGCCGCCGGGCATCGGCGGGGTCGCGGCGGGCTTCTCCGGCTTCTCGGCCACGACCGCCTCGGTGGTCAGGAACAGGGCGGCGATCGAGGCCGCGTTCTGGAGCGCCGAGCGGGTGACCTTGGTGGCGTCGACGATGCCGGCCTTGAACATGTCGGCGTACTCGCCGGCGGCCGCATTCAGCCCCTGGCCGTTCCCCAGGGAGCGCACCTTCTCCACCACCACGCCGCCCTCCAGGCCGGCGTTCTCGGCGATCTGCTTGATCGGCTCCTCGAGCGCCCTCCGGACCAGCCGGGCCCCGGTGGCCTCGTCCCCGTCCAGATCCAGCTTGTCCAGCGAGGCCTGAGCCGTGAGCAGGGCCACCCCGCCGCCGGGAACGATGCCCTCCTCGACCGCTGCCTTGGTGGTCTGTACGGCGTCCTCGATGCGGTGCTTCTTCTCCTTCAGCTCGACCTCGGTGGCCGCGCCGACCTTGATGACCGCCACGCCGCCGGCCAGCTTGGCCAGCCGCTCCTGCAGTTTCTCGCGGTCGTAGTCCGAGTCGGTCTTGTCGATCTCGGCCTTGATCTGGTTGATCCGGCCCTTGATCTCCGACTCTTCGCCTCCACCCTCCACGATCGTGGTTTCGTCCTTGGTGATCACGATCTTGCGGGCCTTGCCGAGCATGTCGACCTGGGTGTTCTCCAGCTTCAGGCCAACCTCCTCGGAGATGACCTGGCCGCCGGTGAGGATGGCGATGTCCTGGAGCATGGCCTTGCGGCGGTCGCCGAATCCCGGAGCCTTCACCGCGGCGGACTTGAACGTGCCGCGGATCTTGTTCACGACCAGGGTGGCCAGGGCTTCGCCCTCGACGTCCTCGGCCACGATGAGCAGCGGCTTCCCGGCCTGGAGGACCTTCTCGAGCAGGGGCAGGAGCTCCTGCACGCTCGAGATCTTCTTGT
>DASQTB010000128.1:0-2702 GCA_035642095.1 Actinomycetota bacterium
ACGGGGACCAGGGCCAGCAGCCAGTAGAAGCTCGGGCGAAGCACCCGCGGCACGGCGAGAGCCTACCCGGAGGCCGCCGCCACCGGCGAGGGCAGGATGCCTCCGGACGGCGTCGAAGTCTCCGTCATGGTCCGACGGTCCTTCTGTTGCTGGCGGCGGTGGCGATATCGTCGGTTCCGCACGCGGCCGCGGAAGAGCCCTCAGTCAACCCGTGGCCGGCCCGGCGGATCCTCAACATGGCCCACCAGGGTGGTGAGATCGAGGCCCCCTCCAACACGCTGTTCGCCTTCAAGACCGCGATCGAGAAAGGGGCCGACGTCCTGGAGCTCGACGTCCACGCCACCGCGGACCGGGAGCTGGACGTGTGGACGATCAACGACCGGGCGACCATGGACTGGCTCGTCGACATCGGTGCGGACGGCATCATGACCGACCGCCCGACCCTCCTGGAGCAGGTCCTTCGCCGAGCCGGGGTCCGCTTCGAGGCCTGACCCCCGCGAGCCTGGGACTAGTCAGAACGGGCTACTTGTCCCGAATGCCCTCAAGTCGGCGTCTCCCGGCCCGATGAACCGACCAGGAGTATCCGACGTGGAGAGCATCAGACACAGCGACGAAGCAAGGGAGCCGGAGCTCGATCCCGCGTACGTCCGCGAGGACCCGGCCGACACCTGGCGACGGGTGCGGCCGCTGGCCGAGCAGCGCCTCGACGTCCTCCGCCGGGCCATCCACCAGTTGGCCGGCGGCCGGCTCGAGGAACACCTCCACGCCCAGGCGGCTCGCTCCGCGCGCAGCCTAGCAGGCGGCCTGGACCTTCTCGGGTTCGACGAGGCGTCACGCATGGCGGGCATCGTCGAGGGATTGCTCGCCGCCAGCCCGCTCCAGCCGGAGGACGCCATCCGCCTCCGCCGCCTGACCGCCCAGATCGAGGGCGCGATCGGGACCGTCCCCGCGAGGGTCAGCTAGGCGGGTCGACCCCCGCCTGGATCACCTTGCAGTCGAAATCGTTCCCTGATTCCAGCAGGGTGGCGCACAGGATGTGCTCTCCGTCGGTCCGGATGTTGACCAGCCCGTAGATCAGGTCCGAGGAGATCGGCTTCCGCTCCAGCGGCTCGAAGCGCGGCGCCTCGCTGGGGAGCCGCACCTCCACGTCGGTCGGCGGGATCGGCTCCGTGTCCTCGCCGTCGAGCCGGACCGCCTCAGCGAACGCCAGCTCCACCGACCGCGATAGCTCCGTCGAGTACACCAGCGGCGGGATCCGCCTGCCCTTGTCGTCCACGCTCTCCCGTCCGTAGCGGGCCGATGCCCCCAGCACCAACGGTCGGGGGTGCGAGTAGGCCTCGTTGTCGCCCGAGCTCACCACGGTGACCCGGGCCTGCATGGCCTTCAGGAAGTCGAGGTTGACCTCCTCGGCGCCGTGGTGGCACGCCTTTGCCACGTCGGCGGCGAACTCCTCCTCCGGGTGGTAGGTGAGCAGGAGCCGCTGGGACTCCTCGTTCAGGTCCCCGGTCAGGAGGATGCGGGCATCCCCGTAGTCCAGCCGGAGCACCACGGAGTGGCCGTTCCGGGTCTCCGAATCTCCGCCGATCCGGCGGAGCCCCACCTTGTCATCGCCGATATCCTCCAGCACAGGCCCCAGCACCCGGACGGCCACATCACGCTCCCCCGGCCCGAACCCAGGGAGGAACTCATCACGGTGCGACAGCCGCTGGGCCCCGTCCGGAACCGTGGCCGCCAGCGCAGCGAACTCGCCGAAGGTCGGCTGGAAGTCCCGCGGGGGGTCGGCGAACGATCCCCGATCGTCAAGGAGTTCCGCATGGAAACTGTCCTCCCGCTCGATGCCCCGAGGGTCTCGTGGGAAGGGCGGTACCTCCCCGCTCACGCGCTCTCCCAGATCCGAGTCTCTGAACCGTCCCAGCCCGTTGTGGTAGAGGGTGCCGACCTCGACGTCGAACCGCCGACCGTCGTACAGCCGGCCGGAGAGGAGGTCGATGAGTCCCCCGTAGTGGTCGAGATCGCCGTGGGTGACCACGATGCTGTCCAGGGACACTCGGTCCATCCGGAGATCCTGGATGAACTTCCACCGGATGAAGTTGGCCGCCGTCTTCTTGGTCATCTGCCGCTCCGCCTGGGTCCCTCCGTCCACCAGGTGCCACGTGCCCTCCGGCATCTTGATGAGGACCCCGTCGCCTTGGCCCACGTCGATCACGTAGATCTCCAGCAGGCTGCGGTCAGAGAGCTTCGAAGTCGGGAGCCAGCCTCGCCGTCCTCGAGCGATCACCTCGCTGTTGGGTCCGGACGTGGAGAGGACGTGGACCGGGTCACCCCAGATGAGCGTGGAGATCCGACCCCCCTCGTCGTCGTCGAGCGTGGCCTCGAAGGCCCCGACGTACAGGTCGGCCATCCCGCCGAGGGAAGACTACTCCGCCGGCGTGGAACACCCGAGGGGACCCGTACTCTCTGGTTGATCGGATCGAAGCCCTCGCGATTCCGCCGCCTGATAGATTGACCGAGGTCATGGACGCGCCCGCCGAACGCACGCCCAACAGGCTCCTGTGGCCCAACCTCTTCCTGGTCGCCACGGTGCTCCTCCACGACCTCGATCACGTGCGGCAGGGGCGGGACATCGAACCGGCGGTGATCGCCATCGGGATCTTCGGCGACGTGATCGCGCTGACGTCCCTGGCACTGGCAGTCACCCGCCA
>DASQTB010000129.1:0-7525 GCA_035642095.1 Actinomycetota bacterium
GATCTGATCGGGCCCGTGCCTCGGTACTGGCTGGTCATCCCGCTCGCCGCGGCCTACCTGGCGGGTTGCGCATCCTCGGGGCCGGAGAAGTCGGGTCGAGCCACACCCGGTCCCACATCCAGCCCGGCATCCACCCCGACCTCAACCCCTATCCCGCCGGTCCTGTACTTCAACCTGACCGAGGAGGACGCCCTCAGCTACCTGGAGGCGCTCGACGAGCGAATAGAGGAGGCCCTCCACGACGGCGATCTGGGCGCCCTCCACGACCTGTTCATCGGTGACGGCCCCGCCCGGAGGGAAATCGCGCGCCGCATCATCCGCACCTTCCAGCGCCGGCTCGTCGACCGGACCCGGTACGAGCCGGTCAGCACGAAGGTCCTTCGGATCACCTCGCAGCTCGCCGTGTTCCGGCAGGTTCGGCTGGTGTACCCCTGCGTCTACACGTACGACGACTGGTACGACGTGACCCCCGACGACCGAGTGATGCGCCAGGTCGTTATCCGGCGGATGGCCGACGAGCAGCTCAACTGGAGGATCGAACGCGAAGTGGTGAGATCCGAGAAGCCCATCGGGGAGAAGGTCACCGCCTGCCCGCCATAGCTGCCGTCCGAACCGCTCCCGGTCCAGGGACGAATCGCCCATAACTGGATCCGTCTCAGGGAGG
Source organism: Actinomycetota bacterium (assembly GCA_035642095.1). Classification (GTDB taxonomy): domain Bacteria; phylum Actinomycetota; class UBA4738; order UBA4738; family CALAEC01; genus DASQTB01. Next base: position 665 of record DASQTB010000129.1, read on the forward strand.
TGAGGACGCATGTATCTGGTACGAGTGACGCTTGCCCTGGCGCTGGCGGCCGCGGCCGCGATCCCCTCGCTGCCGAGCCAGGCCCAAGTCACCGGCCCATCACTCCTGGTCCCCGGTCTGGAGGTGGAGCCGGTGGTCGAGGGGCTGGTCACGCCGATATCGGCGGCGTTCATCGGCCCGAATGACCTGCTGGTCCTAGAGAAGAACACCGGCCGGGTCCGGCGCGTGGTCGATGGCGAGGTGCAGGAACCGGCGGTGCTCGACCTGTCCGTGAACTCGGCCTCGGAGCGGGGCCTGTTGGGCATCGCTCTCCACCCCGACTTCCCGGAGGACCCGGGGGTGTACCTGTTCTGGTCCTGCCGGAGCACCGCTGTCCAGGACGCCGACCCCTTCGCCCCCGAGGAGCAGGAATGCTCGGATGCGGCCATGACCGGGCTCCCGGACACCGACGACATCCTCCAAGTCCCGTTGCTCGGCAACCGGGTGGATCGATTCGAGTGGACCGGCACCTCCCTGGTCTACGACCGGAACCTGGTGAAGCTCCTCTCGTTCCAGAACGACGGCGGGCCGGTGCCGCCCGGTCAGGGCGACGAGGGCCAGCCCCCCAGGGGGAACCACGATGGAGGCGTGCTGGCGTTCGGTCCCGATGAGAAGCTGTACGTGCTGTTCGGCGACGCGGGCCGGCGGGGACAGCTCCAGAACCTGCCGGACGGTCCGCTGGGCGACGGGAGCGACGACGACCAGTTCGGCGGACCCGAGCCGGACGACGCCCACTTCACCGGGGTCATCCTTCGGCTGAACGAAGATGGAACGGCGCCGGCCGACAACCCGTTCTTCGGAGCCGGCGCGGCGATGGGGGGAGCGGTCGGCGAGAACATCCAGACGGTGTTCGCCTACGGCATCCGAAACAGCTTCGGGATGGCCTTCGATCCGCGATCGGGCAACCTGTGGGCCGAGGAGAACGGCGAGGATGCCTTCGACGAGCTGAACCTGGTCGAGCCGGGGATGAACTCCGGCTGGATCCAGGTGGCCGGGCCGATCGATCGCGTCTCCCAGTACAAGGGGATCGAGACCACCGCTGACCACCACGACGGCGGCCTGCCCAACCTCCAGCAGCTGCGGTGGATGCCGGACCGCATCGCCGATACCCCTGCCGAGGCTCGAGCTCGGCTGTTCATGCTCCCCGGAGCCCGGTACAGCGACCCCGAGTTCAGCTGGACCCACGTGATCCCGCCCGCGGCCGTGGGGTTCGTGGAGGGCCGCGGGTTGGGTTCCCAGTTCGAGGGCGACCTGTTCGTGGGCCATGCCCTGCCCGAGTCGCACGAGGGGGGCTGGCTGTTCCGGTTCAACCTCACCGGTAACCGGCGGAGGATCGCCGTGGACGACCCTCGGCTGGAAGACCGGGTCGCCGACAACGGCGACTTCCACTCGCTGACGGAGTCGGAGAGCCTGGTGGTGGGCCGCGACTTCGGGGTGGTCACGGACATCGAGACCGGTCCGAACGGCAATCTGTTCGTGGTGTCCCTGACCAGGGGCGCCGTGTACGAGATCTCGCGCAGCTGATCGATCGAGAGGGAGGGGGCCCTGCCCGGGCCCCCTCCGCTCTCGATTGGCGGTCCGCCGGGCCGGCCCGGAAGAATGGCCGCCGTGACCGAGGAGCTCGACCGCCGGGTCCGCCTGCGCCTGTACCAGCGGTTCGCCGAGGAGGGCCGGCCGCCGACGTACCGGCACCTCGCCGAGGATCTCGATCTGGATCCGGCCGCGGTGGCCCACGCGTTCCGCCGTCTGGCCGAGGGGCGGGTGATCGTCCTGGAGCCGGGGACGCTCGACGTGTGGATGGCCAATCCGTTCTCGGCTCGACCGACGGGGTTCCGGGTCGACGCGGGGGAGCGGTGGTGGTGGGGCACCTGCGCGTGGGACGCTCCAGGGATCCTGGCCATGCTGGGCGTCGACGGCATCGTCCGGACCGCGTGCCCCGACTGCGACGACCCATTGGAGCTCCGGGTCGAGGACGGCTCGCCCCGTCCGGTGGAGGCCGTGGCTCACTTCGCCGTCCCGGCCCGGAGGTGGTGGGAGGACATCGGATTCACCTGATCGACGATGCTGCTCTTCCGGTCGGAAGAGCATGTCGATCGGTGGTCCGAGGAACGCGGGATCCCGAGGGGGGCGGCGTTCGGTGTGGACCGTCTGTGGGGCCTGGCATCGATCTGGTACCGGGACCGGATGAAGCCGGGATGGCGCCGGCGGACGGCCCAGGAAGCGGAGGCCGTGTTCGACTCCCTCGGGCTGACCGGAGACTTCTGGCGACTGACCTGACCGGCTTGCCACAGTCGGACCAGTGCGACAGAATCCGAGGCTAGGAGCCGAAAGGAGTGTGGGCCATGCGCAGAGTTAGCCTCGGTGCGGTCCTGGCGGTCGCGATCTCGCTGCTGACGGCGACCAGCGCCCTCACCGTACCCAAGAACCAGGACGAGCTGCTGAAGGACGAGCTCCATCGCCTGGAGCAGTCGAAGAGGCAGTTCACGGGCGGTCAGAAGGCCGGTGAGGCCCTCAACATGGAGGTCGTCGGCCACACCGACCTCGGAGGCCGGGGCTTCAACGCCGACGTCTGGTTCCACGAGGGGTACGCCTACGTCGGCCACTGGGGGTTCACGGACTGGGCCCAGGGGTCGAAGCAGCGGTTCTGCCCCGACGACCCGAACAACGGCGTCGCCGTGGTCGACGCCACCGATCCAACCGAACCGACGATGGTCTCCCGGCTGGTGAATCCCGACGGGACATCGGCGGAGGACGTCGTGGTGTTCCAGGCTCCGTACGGTCCACTGTCCGGGCGCGACATCGCCGCGGTGGGGATCCAGGTGTGCGGCGGTTCTCGCTACGACACCACGTTCTTCCGAGGACTGCAGCTGTTCGACGTCACCGATCCCACGAGCCCCGTCGAGCTGGGCCGTCTGAACACCGGTTGCTGCACCAGGGGGCTCCACGAGCTCGAGGTGGAGCACCGCGACGACCTGGGACGGACCTTCGTGTACGCCAGCGTGCCGGCCAGCGAGTACCCGGACAGCGCCAGCCCGACCGGCTTCCGCGACCAGCAGGGACGGGGCGACTTCCGGCTGATCGACATCACCAACCCGACGGCTCCGGTGGAGATCTCCGACTGGGGCGTGGTCCACGACGCCGGCGGTCCCCTGGAGCCGGGACAAGGGTGCGACCCCGATCCGATCTTCGGCCACAGCGCGGAGCCGTCCGCGGACGGCACCGAGGTGTTCGTGGCCTACTGGGACAGCGGGTTCGTCGCCCTGGACCTGACCAACCCTGCCGCTCCGACGCTGCAGGGTCACACCGACTACGCGGACGACGAGGATGGAGACGGCCATTCCTCGATGTTCGACGACGCCCGGCAGCTCCTGTTCACCGCGGACGAGGACTTCTGCCTCCACTCCGGGCCGGGCATCGAGACCGGGTGGGGATACCTGCGGGTGTACGACTACTCGAACCGGGCCGCGCCGGTGCAGATCGGCGAGTACCGGACCCCGAACTCCCTGGGCGGTCAGCCGGGCTCGGGCGACTACACGATCCACAACCCGATGATCATGGGAACGGACGTGTACATCTCCTGGTACTCGGATGGGGTCAGAGTGGTGGACGCCAGCGACCCGACCAACCCGGAGGAAGTGGCCTACTTCGTCCCGCCGGCGGGGCAGAACCCCGTGAAGCCCTCCCAGCGGGGCGTGCTGTCCCAGACGCCCCAGGTATGGGGGGTGTTCGTCGACGAGGCGACGGGGCTGGTCTACGCCAGCGACATGAACACGGGGCTGTGGATCCTGAGGCGGACGGACTGATCCGGCCGATCAGCTCCGGCTGAGGGCGGCGTCGAGCTCGGGGTCGGTCGGCTCGACCAGAACGTCCCCGTCGGGGAGGATGATGACGGGGATCCTCTTTCTTCCCCGTGCCAGGCGGGAGGCCTCCTGGGCCGCGCCGGCTTGGAACTCGACGTCGACCCACTCGTAGTCGGCCCCTCGAGCCTCGAGGAGCCGCTTGGCCCGTCTGCAGTCTCCGCACCAGTTCGCGCCGTACACAACGATGACGCCCACCATGATCGGTAACTACCCGCCGCGGTGGATGGTCATGCCGCATCCGGGTCGCCCGGATCGTCCGTGCGGTGTCGGTGGAGGTACCGGTCGATCTCCCGCTGCTCCCATTCCGGGCCGAACAGCCCGCCCACCCCCAGCAGGACGATGCCCGTGATGGCCACGCCGATCCCGGTCCCCATCATCGGCCACCAGAACCAGTCCAGGTTGCGGTCGTCGAGGATGTCGATCAGGAACCACATCAGGCTGAGGGCCAGCCAGATCCCGAGGAGCATGAAGAAGATCCGCTTTCGCCGGACGTACCGGCGAGCCTCCTGGCGCGCCTCGTCCACGGCGCGAGCATACCCCCGGGCTACCGCCGCCGAAACGCGGCCAGGTAGGCGGGATGCCAGCCAAAGCGGGAGCCGAGCCACGGCCAATGGGGTGCGTAGGAAGCTTCCACGGCCTCGAACCCCACGTCCTCGAACAGTCGCTGGGTCTCGTTCCCGGAGGGTCGGTACACGTGGGTGGGGTCCCCGGCGTAGGCCAGGCGATAGATGGCCCGACTGACCGGGCCGTTGATCGTGGGGAGGTGGATGACGCAGAGCCCCCCGGGAACCACCGCGTCCCTGATGGTCCGGGCGCCGGCGGTGGGGTCGGGGAGGTGCTCGATCACGTTGACGGCCAGCACTACATCGAACGGGTGGCGAAAGGGGAGCGGTCGCTGCACATCGGCGGTGACCACGACCGCCCCCGGAAGGGCCACGCGGGCCACCCCCGCCGCGTGGACGGACACGTCGATCCCGGCCAGCCGATACGCCCCTCGGAACCGCCGGAGGAGATAGCCATACCCGCAGCCGATGTCCAGGAGCGAGGACGCCTCGGTCCTGGGAGGAGCGTGACGCCGGACGATCCGCACGACGCGGTCGTCCCGGGCCCGATCGAAGCGGGTCTGCCTGGGGGCTTCGCCGTAGAGGGTTCGGAAATACTCCTCGTCGTACACGCCGGGACACCGTATCGCCCAATCGCCCGGACACGGGGGCAGAGCCCCGCGACCGGGGCGTCACGCAAATCGAACCCGGTACACCTCCACCGGCTCCTTCCTCCCTTTCACCTGTCGCTTGCCCGCCGGCTCGATCCGGGCCCCGGGAGCGGCGGAGACCGTGGCCGCGGTAGCCAGGACCTCGCCGGCCGCGGCTTCCCCTTGGAGACGCGCGGCCACGTTCACCGCATCTCCGATCACCGTGTACTGGAGACGCCCACCGCCACCCATCGTTCCCGCAATCACCGTGCCGGTGTTCACCCCGATCCCCATGCCCAGCGCCGGGACGCCTCGGGCCTCGGCCTCCGCGTTCAGCTCTCGCTGGCGAGCCTGCATGGCAATCGCGCACCGAAGCGCGGCCTGGGCATGGTCTTCGAGCGGCTCGGGCACCCCGAACACGACCATGACCGCATCGCCCACGAACTCGTTCAGCGTTCCTCCCTGGCCCATGATCACGTCCGTCATGGCGGCCAGGTGGCTGGTCAGGATCTCCGCCACCCGACGAGCCTCGAGCTGCTCGGCGAGGGTGGAGTACCCCCGGATGTCGGAGAAGAGGACCGTGGCTTCCACCTCCTGCTGGAGCTGCTCGACGGAGGGGACGGCCCGGAGCCGGTCGGCCACCTGGCTGGGGATGAAGGAACGCAGCGTTCGGGCGGACGCCTCCCGGTCCACCACCGCGGCATGGAGACGCTTGAGCTGGTCCACGGCCCTGGCCGTGCCATCCCCAGCGTCGATCGCCAGCCGCCTGAACAGCTCGGTGACCCGGCGGTCGATGGCCTCCGGCGTGCTTCCCAGGCGATCGGCCATCTCCTCATAGCCGAGCCCTTCGGCCATGAGATCGAGAATCTCCCGATCTGCCTCCTCCGGTTGTCTCCCTGAGAGGCGCTCCGCGATCGTCGGATCCACCGCCGAGCCGCCCGCGGCGACCTCCCGGATCGCTCGAGGCAGCTCGTCCCCCTCCCCGAGCCGGTCCTTAAGGAGATATGCGAGCCCGCTATGCCCCTTCCCCAGCAGGGCCAGGGCGTAGGCCTCGTCATCGTGGGCCGAGAGAACCACCACGCCGGTATCCGGGTAACGAGAGCGGATCTCATGGGCGGCGTCGATCCCCTCCAGCTGGAACCGGGGCGGCATCTTGATATCGGTGACCACCACGTCGGGCCGATGCTTGTTGGCCGCGGCGATCAGCGAGGGCGCGTCGGCGGCCACGCCAACGACGGCGATCCCTTCCGTGGCGTCGAGCAACGCCCGGACGCCCTCTCGGACCAGCACGTTGTCCTCCCCGAGGACCACTCGGATGTCGGTCATGAGCGGCTCCCGTATACCATCCGGCCGTGGCCCTCCGCATCGTCTTCGCCGAGGACGACTACCTGGTCCGGGAGGGCACGGCCGCCCTCCTGGCGGAGGTGGGCGACGTGGAGATCGCCGCTACGGTCGGCGATCTCGATACCCTCCTGGCGGCGGTGGACGAGCACCGCCCCGACGCGGTGCTGACCGACATCCGCATGCCGCCGACCAAGACCACCGAGGGGATCGATGCCGCCCGGCGGATCCGGGCAGATCACCCCGACACCGGCGTGGTGGTCCTGTCGCAGTTCGCCGAGGACGAATACGCCTACGAGCTGCTGAAGGACGGCGCCGAGGGACTCGGATACCTGTTGAAGGAACGGGTGGCAGACATCGAAGAGATCGTGCGGGCGCTCAGAGACGTCGCTGCCGGCGGTTCCGTGCTCGACCCGAAGGTGGTCGAAG
>DASQTB010000130.1:0-9752 GCA_035642095.1 Actinomycetota bacterium
AAGCGGGTGATCGATCCCGACGGGGTGTCGATCATCTGCGCCCTCGACCACGGGATGACCTCGCCGACCTTCCTGGAGCCCCTGGCCGGCATCGAGGAGCGCACCACGGAGGCTGTGGCCGGCGGGGCGAACGTGATCATGATGAGCAAGGGCATGATCCGTCTGGCGGAGCCCGCCTTCGGACGAGAGACGTCCCTGGCCCTCCTCTTGTCCGCGTCCGCGAACGCCGGGGAGGATCGGCCGAGCGTCGTCCACATCGCCCAGGTCGAGGAGGCGCTCCGTTTGGGCGCGGACGCCGTGGTCCTGTTCGTAGCGCTCTCCGGCGAGTCCGAGCCGGGGATGATCCGGACGCTGGCCGAGGTGGGGGAGGCATGCGAGCGCGTGGGAATGCCGTTCATCGCCGAGGCGGAGTTCCCCACCACCTACGCTCGGGTCGAGGACCTGGCCGACGCCTACGGGTTCGAGTATCTCCGGCGGAACGTCCGTCTGTGCGCGGAGCTGGGGGCCGACATCGTCAAGACGAACTGGCCTGGTGACGGCGAGTCGTTCGGCAAGCTCGTCGAGGCGACCTCCGGGATCCCGGTGGTGCTCGCCGGGGGCAGCCGCGTTCCCGATCGGGAGCTGCTTGAGCGGATGGAGGCCGCCATCGCTGCCGGCGGGATCGGCTGTTCGGTTGGCCGAAACATCTTCATGCACGATTCTCCGGAGGCCCTGACCCGGGCCCTCTCCCGGGTGATCCGGGAGAGGTGGCCGGCTGAAAAGGCGTTCGTCGCGCTCCAGGACGAGCTGGGTGGGACGCGGGCGTGACCGACGTCGTGCTGGCGGTGGACCAGGGAACGTCCAGCACGCGGTGCTTCGTGGTGGACGCCGCCCTGGACATCGTGGCGGTCGCCTCTCGTCCGGTCGACACGTCCTTCCCCCGATCCGGATGGGTTGAACAGGACCCCGACCAGATCGTGCGAAGCGTCATCGAAGCCGTCGCCGAGGCGGTCGACCGCGCCGAGATCCGGTGGGACGACGTCAGGGGGATCGGCATCGACAACCAGACCGAGACGTTCGTGGTCTGGGATCGCGAGACGGGGGCGCCCATCTACCCGGCGATCGTGTGGCAGTGCCGGCGGACCGCCGCGGAGTGTGACCGGCTCCGCGAGGCGGGACGGGAGCCGCTCATCCGCCGACTGACCGGCCTGGAACTCGATGCGAGCTTCTCCGCCACCAAGCTGGCCTGGGTGCTGGACAACGTCGAGGGGGCACGGAAGGCCGCCGAGGCGGGTCACCTTGCCTTCGGTGACGTGGCCTCCTGGCTGGTGTGGAGGCTCTCGGACGGACGGGCCCACGTGACCGAGCCGTCCAACGCCTCGCGGAGCATGCTGATGGGCCTCGCCAGGCTCGGGTGGGACGACGAGCTGTTGGATCTCTTCTCGATCCCTCGGTCCGTGCTTCCCGAGATTCGGTCCAGCGCGTCGGTGCTCGCCGAGACCTCCCCCGGGGTGATCGGGGCGGCGGTGCCGCTGGCCGGGGCGCTCGGTGACCAGCAGGCTGCCCTGTTTGGCCAGCAGTGCTGGGAACCGGGGATGGCCAAGCTCACCCTGGGCACTGGCGCCTTCGTGTGGGCCAACGCCGGGCCGACGCCACCGGTGCCGCCGCAGGGCATCCTGGGGACGTGCGCCTGGCGGCTCGACGGCGAGACGGCGTTCGCGCTCGAAGGGTTCGTCCCGGTCGCCGGCGCTGCCGTGTCCTGGCTGGTGGAGGTGGGCGTCCTCGATGCCCCGGAGGCGAGCGAGGCCCTGGCCCGGGGAGCGGGAACGGATGACGATGTCTGGTTCGTCCCGGCCCTGACCGGTCTGGGAGCCCCGACGTGGGACCCGGATGCCCGGGGCGTGGTGGTGGGGCTCCACCTCGGCGTCTCTCGGGGTCAGCTCGTCCGGGCCGCCCTCGACGGCGTCGTTCACCAGGTCGCCGATGCGGTGGAGGCGATGGACGCCGGAGCGCCGGCGCCGCTGGAGCGACTCCGGGTCGACGGCGGGATGGCCCGGAACGACTGGCTGATGCAGCGCCTGGCCGACGTGCTGGGCCGGCCGGTCGAGCGACCGGCCAACACCGAGGCCACGGGGATCGGGGCAGCGTCGGTGGCCGGCCTCACCGTTGGGATGTGGTCCGGCCGCGAGGAGCTGCGCGAGCGGTGGAGGTTGGAACGGCGGTTCGATCCGTCGACCGACGAGGAACGCCGTCGCCAGGTCCGGGATCGATGGCGGGAGGCGCTGGCGGTGGCCACGGGGTGGTCGTGACCGGCTCGCTCCGCACCGTTGTCGTGGGGGACGCCCTGCTCACGACGGATCTGATGGTCTCGGCGTTGGATGCGCTCGACGACGGCATCTCGATCGACGCCGCGCTCGACTTCGGCCCGCCGGACGAAGCGGAGCTCGACCGGCTGGCCCTCCGGCTGGAGCGCGAGGGGCCCGAGGCCGTGCCGCCCCCCGACGACTTGTGGCCCCACCTATCCGAGGCCGAGGCCCTCATCGTCCACTACTGTCCGGTTGGCCCGGCCGTCCTGGAACGGGCGGGGCGGCTTCGGCTGCTGGCCACGTGCCGGGCCGGGACGGAGAACCTGGCCGTCGACGAGGCGAGGCGGCGGGGCATCCTGGTCGTGCACGTCGTGGGCAGGACCACCGAGGCGGTGTCCGACTTCGCCGTGGCCCTCCTGCTGGCCGAGGCCAGGAACGTGGCCCGGGCACACTGCCGGGTGGCCGGCGGCGGATGGGACAAGCGCTTTGCCAACAGCGCCTTCACGCCGGAGCTGGAGGGCAAGACGGTAGGCATCGTCGGGTTCGGGGAGATCGGCTCGGCCGTGGCCCGCAAGCTGCGAGGGTTCGGGGTCCGACTGCTGGCCCACGACCCGTTCGTCGCGTCCGATCGGATCGCCGGGGGGGGAGCGGAGCCCGTCGACCTCGGGAGGCTCCTCGAGGAGTCGGACTTCGTCACGCTGCACGCCCGCCCCGAATCCGGTGCCCCACCCCTGATCGGTCGGGCGGAGCTGGGCCGGATGCGGCCCACGGCGATCCTGGTGAACACGGCCCGGGCGGCGTTGCTCGACACCGAGGCATTGGTCGACGCGCTGGCCCGTGCTTCGCTGGGGGGAGCGGCGCTCGACGTGCACGACGCCGAGCCGCTCGGACCGGACCACCCTCTCCTCGGCCTCGACAACGTGACGCTCACCCCCCACCTGGCCAGTAGCACGAAGGAATGCGTCGAGAAGAGCCCCCGGCTGCTCGTGGACGACCTTCGCTCGCTGTTCCGCGGAGGCGTTCCTGCCCACGCGCTCAACCCGGAGGTGGTCGGAGACGGATGGACGGGAGGTGGCACCTCGTGAGAGCGGCGTTCATGAAGGATGTCGGTGAGATCGTCGTCGAGGACGCGCCGGAGCCCACGGCCGAACCCGACGGGGCGATCCTGAAGATCGAGGCGTGCGGGATCTGCGGGACGGACGCCCGGACGTTCGCGGGCGGCGACCCCCGCGCTCCCTCGCCGTGGGTCCTCGGCCACGAGCCTGTGGGAACCCTGGTCGACGTTGGGTCCGGGGCCCGTCTCCCGGCGGGCGTGCAGCCCGGTGATCGGGTGTTCCTCGGATCGATCCTCACCTGCGGCGAGTGCCGGTGGTGCCGCGACGGGTATCAGAACCTGTGCGAGCGGCACGAGCTGTACGGCTACGACCCTTACCCCGGAGCCTACGCGGAGTACGCCGTTGTTCCGCCGATCGCCGTGAAGAACCTGTTCGAGCTGCCCCCCGACCTCCCCTCAGATCTGGCCACGGTGGCCGACCCCTTCGCCTGCGCCCTGAACGGCGCCGAGGTCCTCGACCCAGGTTACGGAGACACCGTGATGATCCTGGGGTCCGGGCCAATCGGCTGCTGGCTGACGCTCCTGGCCCGGGACCGTGGGGCCCATCGGGTGTTCCTCAGCGACGTCAGCGAGGACCGCCTCCGCCTGGCCCTGGACGTGGTGGGCCGGTTCGTCGACGAGGCCTGGGTGGCCGGCCGGGACAACGGCACGGAGGACCTCCTCTCTCGAACCGGGGGAGCGGGCGCCGAACGGGTCATCGTGGCCGCGCCCTCGAAGGAGGCCCAGCAGGCCGCCCTGGTGATGGCCGGGCGACGGGCCCGAGTCGTGTATTTCGCGGGACTGCCCAAGGCCGATCCGATCAGTCCGCTCGATATGAACCAGCTTCACTACAAGGAGCTGGCCGTCCTCGGAGCGTATGGCGCCACCCACCGCCAGTATCGGATCACCATGGAGTACCTGGCCCGCCGGCGCGAGGACCTGGCTCCGATCGTGACGCATCGATTCGGGCTGGATCGGATCGATCAGGGATTCGCCACGATCCGCTCGGGAACCGGACTGAAGGTCGTCATCGAGCCGGACAGGGACCGATGAGATACGTCATCGGGTGCGACGTCGGCAGCCAGGGAACGAACGCCGCGCTGTACGCGGAGGACGGCGCGCTCGTGGCGTCTCGCTACGAGACCCACGACCTGTCCTTCCCCCATCCGGGTTGGGCGGAGCAGGATGCCGAGGAGTGGCCCAAGGCGGTCGCCACGGCCGTGGGAGGACTCGTCTCCCAGGTCGACGACCCGAAGGCCGTCGCCGGCCTCTCGTTCGGCAGCCAGCTCGACGGGATGGTTGCCTGTGATGCCACTGGGCGGCCGGTCCGGCCGGCGATGATCTGGATGGATCGGCGGGCAGAGCCGCAGGCCGCCGCACTGGCCGAGCGGATCTCCCGTGAGGACTTCTACCGGGAGTCGGGGACGAACCTCGACTCGTCCCACGCCGTGTTCAAGGCCCTGTGGATCAGGGACGAGGAGCCGGAGGCCTTTCGCCGGGCCACGCACTTCATGCCGCCGGGCAGCTTCGTGCTTCGGGCGGTGACCGGCGTCCTGGCCGTCGACCCCTCGAACGCGTCGTCCCTGGCCCTCCTCGACCCTCGGAGCCGGGCCTGGTCGGACCGGCTGCTGGACCTCACCGGGATCGGGTCCGAGCACCTCCCCGAGCTCCGTCCCGCCACCGAGGCCGCGGGCACCGTCAGCCGGGACTTTGCCGAGGCGACGGGGCTCGACCCCTCCACGGTGGTCGCTGTGGGGTGCGGAGACGAGATGGCGGCCACGCTGGGCGCCGGGGTGTTCGAGCCGGGCGAGGTGTGCGACGTGGTGGGGACGGCCGAGCCGGTGTGTGCCGCCAGCGACTCGCCCCGGGAGGACCCGACCATGCTCGTCGAGTGCCATCCCCACGCCGACCCGGAGGCCTGGCTTCTGGAGAACCCGGGCTTCGTCTCCGGCGGGAACCTCAGGTGGTGGCGGGACCAGTTCGCGCCGCTCGAGGTTCGGTCCGAACGCGAGGGCGGGGGCGACGCCTACGATCTGCTGTCGGAGGAAGCGCGAGGGATCCCGCCGGGAGCCGGGGGCGTGGTGTTCCTCCCCTGCATGCAAGGGGCCATGGCGCCCGAGTGGAACGGGGCCGCCCGCGGCGTGTTCTACGGGTTGACCCTGGCCCACACGCGGGCCCACATGACCCGCGCCGTGCTGGAGGGGAGCGCGTTCGCTCTTCGGGACATCCTCGAGGCCATGGTCGCGGCAGGACTCGACGTTCGCCGGCTGACCATCGTCGGAGGGGGGGCCAAGGGCCCGGTGTGGCGGCAGATCAAGGCCGACGCGACCGGGTATCCGATCCGGGTCCCCACCAGCGTCGAGACCACCGCCACGGGGGCGGCGATCCTCGCCGCCGTGGCGTCCGGTCTTCACGACACGGTGGCCGAAGCGACCCGGGCCTTCGTGTCGTACGAGCCGGACGAGCACGTCCCCGATCCGGAGGCGCGGGAGATCTACGACACCTCGTACCGGCGATACCGCGACGTCTACGCCGCGCTCCGCCCGGTGTTCGAGTGACCGTTTCACGGACCGGACGGGGACGGCCCCGGGTCTCCTCCTTCCGGGCGTTGCGGCACGCCGCCGGCCGGTTCGATCCGCCGTACGCCGTGGCCGAGGAATCCGAGCCGGCGCTTCGCGTCCTGCTCCGGGATCGAGACGGCAAGCGTCCCGACATCATCCTTCGGCACCGGCACGACCGACGCCTGTTCTTCCGGGCCAACTACCTCGTGGTCGAGGCCGCCGTGCCCGGCGACGGCCCGTCCGGTGACGGCGAGCTCCGGTTCCGGTTCCGAGGGCCGTTCTCTCGCCGGCGGGCCTCCCTGCGGTGGCGGACCGACGTCCCCGGCGGGACCGGATGGACGCGGCGGCTGGAAGACCCGCTCCTTCGGGCCCTCGACGACATCCAGGCGGTCGAGTCGCTCCGGATCCTGTGGCACGCTCGGAGCAGGACCTGGCGCCTGGAGCTGAAGACGCTGTCGGGCTCGATGGTCGGTGGGTTCATGACGGCCATGCCGATCGCCGTCCCCCTCGAGCCCGCCGAAGGGCGAGGGATCGTGGCCCTGGTCGACGCCCTCCGGGCGACCGCTTCCTGATTCAGGCCACCCCGGAGCGGTCGACCCACAGGCGGGCGATGGCCACGATCACGATCACCAGCAGGGTGGGCAGGGCCACCCCCCAGTACGGGAGGGCGCCGGCCCAGGCGGCGCCCACGCCGGCGGCGGTCACCGTCGACATCGGTCCGAGGCGGATCCCGACCACGAATCGGGCGATCACCACCCCGGCGAGCATGGATAGCAGTGGGGTGAAGTCCGCGGGACCGGGCTGGGCCCATCTGAGAGCCACGCCGAGGGCGAGCGGAGCCATCGCGGCCCATCGTACCTCCGACCCCCGGACGACCCTGGCCTCATTCCGGGGTCACGTATGCCGAGGTGATGCCGCCGTCGACCACCATGGTGGCCCCGGTCATGAACGACGACTCGTCGGAGGCCAGCCACAGCGCGGCCCGGACCACCTCCTGGGCCTGGCCGAGTCGGCCCATTGGGACGTGCACCAGCCGGCGCTGCCTGGCGGCTTCGTCGGCGAAGAGCTGGAGGAGGAGCGGCGTCTCGATCGGTCCAGGACAGAGAGCGTTGGCCCGGATCCCGCGGCGGCCGTACTCCACGGCGATCTCCCGGGTCATCGAGAGCACGCCGCCCTTGGTCGCGGTGTACGCGATCTGGGCCGTGGCCGCCCCCATCAGCGCCACGAACGACGCGACGTTGATGATCGAGCCGCCGCCGGATTCGAGCATCGCCGGGATCCCGAACTTGCATCCCAACCACACCCCCTTGAGGTTGATCGACATCGTCCGGTCCCACGTCTCCTCGTCGGTTTCGACCACCCCGGTGTCGTCCGGATGGATGATGCCTGCGTTGTTGTACAGGACGTGCAGCCCGCCGAACCGGTCGACGGCGAACCGAACCATGGCCTCGGCGTCCGCAGGGTTCGACACGTCGGCCCGGACGAACGCTGCCCCGGCGCCGATCTCCTCGGCGGCGGCCCGCCCCGCGTCCTCGGTGACGTCGGTCATCACCACCCTGGCGCCCTCCGCGGCGAACAGGGCGGAGGCCTCCCGGCCCATCCCTCCGGCGGCTCCGGTAATCAGGGCCACCTTGCCGTCGAGCCGGCCCATCAGCTCCGGGCTTCCCAGACCTCAGGGTTGAGGAGCGTGGGGGGACGACGGCCTTCCAGGGCCGCGGTCACGTTGTCCACGGCCAGCATCCCCATGGCGTCCCGGGTCTCCACGGTCGCGCTGCCGAGATGAGGGATGATCACCGCTCGGTCGAGCTCGAGCAGGCCCGGATGGACCTCCGGCTCGTTCTCGAACACGTCCAGCCCGGCGGCGAACAACTCGCCCGCTTCCAGCGCGTCGACCAGCGCAGCCTCGTCGATCACCGGACCGCGCGACGTGTTCACCAGGACGGCGGTCGGCTTCATCTTCCGGAACTGCTCGCGTCGGAACAAGTGGCGGGTCTCGGGCGTGAGGGCCACGTGGATGCTGATGAAGTCCGACTCCGCCAGGAGCTCGTCGAGATCCCGGTACGCCGCGTTCAACACCTCCTCGACGTCCGACGAAGGGCGAAAAACGTCGTAATACAGGACGGACATGCCGAACCCCTTACCTCGACGGGCCACGGCCTGCCCGATCCGTCCGAACCCCACGATCCCCAGGACCTTCCCGTGGACGTCCTGGCCGAGCATCATCTCCGGACCCCAGATCCACGGCGTCCGGGACCGGAGGAATCGGTCGCCCTCGGGAACACGGCGGGCCGCGGACATCATCAGGGCCCAGGCGGTGTCGGCCGTGGTCTCCGTGAGGACCTCGGGGGTGTTCGTGGCCAGGACGCCCCGGCTGGTGCACTCCTCGACATCGATGTTGTCGAAACCGACGGCATAGTTGGCCACGATGCGGAAGTCCGCCCCGGCGGCGTCGAGGAGCTCGCCGTCGACCTTCTCCGTGAGGAGCGTGATGGCCCCGGTCTTTCCCCGGACGCGCTGCAGGAGGTCGTCGCGGAGCATGGCCCCGTCGCCCTCCCACACGTCCGCATCGAACCGTTCGGCCACGGCCTCCATCGGCTTCGGCGGAAGCCGCCTGGTGACCAGGACGCGAGGACGATCGGCCACGGTCAACCCCGGAGCTCCGGCAGGGCCGCCTCGATCGCTTCCAGGGCGCCCCGGATGTTCTCGACGGAATTGGCGTACGAGAACCGGAGGTATCCCTCTCCGCCCCCGCCGAAGGCCTCACCCCACAGGCACGCCACGCCGGCGCGATCGAGGAAGAAGGTCGCCGTCTCCCTCGACGTTCGCCCCACAGCGGTGATGTTGGGGAACACGTAGAACGCGCCGCCCGGCTCCGGGCAGGTGATGCCGTCGATGGCGTTCAGGCCGGCGACGATCACATCACGCCGCCTCCCGAATTCCGCCACCATCTCCTCGACCGGCTCCCATGGGCCGGTCAGCGCGGCCACCGCGGCCATCTGCGTGAACGGCGCGGTGCAGGACACCGAGTTGATGGCCAGGCGGGTGACGGGCTCGACCAGGGCCTCCGGCAGCGCCGCGAATCCCAGGCGCCAGCCGGTCATGGCGAACGACTTCGAGCAGCCATCGAGAAGGATCGTCCGATCGGCCATCCCGTCCAGGGAGGCGATGCTGACGTGCTCCCCTCCGTACCGGATGGCCCAGTACATCTCGTCTGAGAGCACGTACAGGTCGCGGCCATCCAGGACGGCGGCCAGTCGCTCCACGTCGTTCCGGGTGAGCGCGCTGCCGCAGGGGTTGTGGGGCGAGTTCAGGATCACCAGCCGGGTCCGATCGGTCAGGACATCGGCCAGCTCGTCCGGGTCGACCCGGAAGTCGTTCTTCTCCCGGAGCGGGACGGGCACGGGCGTGGCGCCGGCAAAGGCGGTGATGGACTCGTACATCGGGAACCCCGGGTCGGGGTAGACGACCTCGTCTCCCTCCGCGCAGAGGGCCAGGATCGCGAAGAACATGATCGGCTTGGCCCCGGGAGTGACCACGATGCGGTCAGGTGGCACCCGGACGTCCCGGGTCCGAGCGAAGAAGTCGGCCACCGCCTCCCTGAGCTCCGGGAGCCCGGGAGCGGGACAGTAGTGGGTCAGGCCCTCCCGGAGGGCCCGCTCGGCCGCCTCGATCACGTGGTGCGGCGTGTCGAAGTCCGGCTCCCCGATCTCCAGATGGACGATCCGCCGCCCCTGGGCCTCCAGGGCGCGGGCGCGGGCCAGCACCTCGAAAGCCCCCTCCGTCCCCAGGCGTTGCATCCGTTCCGCGAGCGCA
>DASQTB010000131.1:0-11134 GCA_035642095.1 Actinomycetota bacterium
TCTTCGGGGCCCGTCCCCGCGTGGTCAGGCGGACGTACTAGCGAGCAGCTTCTCGACCTCGACCCGGAGGTCGTCCGTCACCTCTCGGGCCCGCGCCAGGCGGGCCCGAGGGCGTTGCTCCCTCCCCGGCCTGAGCGGTTCCCCGAACGACACCTTCACCTCGCTCCGGCGAGGACGGGTCGACCCGCGGGGCAACGCGTCCGCCGTACCGGTCACCGCCACCGGCAGCAGAGGCGCACCGGTGGCGAGAGCAAGCCAGGCCGCCCCGGGCAGGAATCCCTGGAGATGGCGGGCCCGGGTGCCCTCGGGGTACATCCCCAGGAGCCGCCCCCGGTCGAGGACGGCCCGGGCTCCCCGGATCGCTCGGAGGTCGTAGCCGCCTCTTCGGACGGGAAAGCCGCCGAGCTCGTGGAAGAACCTCGAGGCCACCCGACCTCGGAAGAGCTCCACCTTGGCCATGAACCACACCGGCCGCGGACTGGCCACAACCAGAACCGGGATGTCGAGCAGGCTGTCGTGATTCGAGGCCAGTACGGCGGGGCCAGACCGCGGCACCAGATCGGCCCCTCGGACCGCCAGGTGGTACGCCTTCCGCAGGATCGGCCTCAGGACGCTTGTGGCAGTGTCCTGGTACCGGCCGATCCCATCGCCCAGAGGATCCGGACTTGTTCCGGTGCGACCATCGATCGACCGGATCACGGCCTCCGCTTCGTCCACCGTGCCGAGCGACGTGTCGTCGGGAAGGCGCACGTGGAAGGTGTCCTCGAGCGCCAGGACGAGCTCGGCCTGGGACAGCGAGTCCGCGTCGAGCCGCTCCCCCGGCTCGTAGGAGCGGCCCAACACCTCCCGCACGATGTCCACCACTCGCTGGTCGGCCATCCGGGGAAGTCTATGTCGGCGTCGAGAGGGTCCAACGCTCGGTGCTAGACTCCCCCACGGAAGGGCCGCCACCCGGGCCCTAACGGTCACGAGGAGGGTGAGCGTGGCGCAACGGGTCAAGCAGCAGGCCGACCGGCATTCGCCCCTCGGACTCACCGAGGACGACCTCATCCAGATGCACCGGACGATGGTCGTGGCCCGACTGTGCGACGAGGCACAGTTCCGCCTGAACCGACAGGGAAGGGCCCCGTTCGTGGTCCCCGTGTCGGGACACGAGGGATGTCAGGTGGCCACGGCGTGGCCCCTCACTCGCGGCAAGGATATCTTCGTTCCGTACTACCGGGACATGGCCGTGTGCCTGGTGGCCGGCATGACGGCCAAGGACGTGTTCCTGGGGGTTTTCGCCAAGGCGGACGATCCCTCGTCGGGCGGCCGGCAGATGCCGGCCCACTGGGGCTCCCGACGACTGGGTATCATCACCGGCTCCTCTCCCATCGCCACCCAGATCCCCCACGCCAGCGGCATCGCCTATGCCATGAAGTACCGGGGAGAGGACGCCGTGGTCGGGTCATGGTTCGGGGACGGGGCCACGAGCGAAGGCGACTGGCACGAGGCCCTCAACTTCGCCGGCATCCACAAGCTTCCGGCCGTGTTCGTCTGCGAGAACAACCTGTACGCCATCTCCGTGCCGATGTCGAAGCAGGCCGGGGTCAAGCAGCTGGCCGTTCGGGCAGAGGGGTACGGCTTCCCCGGCCTGACCGTGGACGGGAACGACGTGTTCGCCTGCTACGAGGCCATGAAGGGCGCCGTGGAGCGAGCCCGACGCGGCGAAGGGCCCACGCTGATCGAGTGCATGACCTACCGCTTCCACCCGCACACCTCCGACGACGACGACCGCACGTATCGGACCCGCGAGGAGGTCGACGAGGCCAAGAAAAGGGACTCCATCATCCAGTTCGAGTCCTATCTGAAGAGCTCCGGGATCCTGGCGGACGACAAGATCGAGTCGCTCCGCAAGGAGCTGAAGGAGCAGGTCGACGCCGCGGTCGATGAGGCCTGGAACGCCGCCGATCCTGAGGCGGAGAGCGCCGTGCGGCACGTGTTCGCCGAGGAGAGCTGAGCCGTGGCGGAGAAGAACCTGATCAACACGATCCACGACACCCTGTGGGACGAGATGAAGGCGGATGATCGGGTCCTGATGATGGGAGAGGACGTCGGGGCCCGGGGGGGCGTGTTCCGGGTGACCGCCGGGTTCCTCGACGAGTTCGGGGAGCAGCGGGTCATCGACACGCCGTTGGCCGAGTCCTCCATCGTCGGGGTGGCTATCGGCATGGCCCTCCACGGACTCCTCCCCGTCGCCGAGATCCAGTTCGCGGACTTCATCCATCCCGCCTACGACCAGCTGGTCAGCGAGGCAGCCCGGATCCGGTACCGGTCGAACGGGGACTTCGGCGTTCCGCTGGTGGTCCGGGCGCCGTACGGAGGAGGCGTCCACGGGGCCCTGTACCACTCGCAGTCGATCGAGGCCACCTACGGCCACGTTCCCGGGTTGAAGGTCGTGGCCCCGGTCACGCCGTACGACGTCAAGGGGATGCTCCGGGCGGCCATCCGGGACCCCGACCCCGTGCTCTTCCTGGAGCACAAGAAGTGCTACCGGTTGATCAAGGGCGAGGTTCCCGACGACTCCTACGAGGTCCCGATCGGCCCGGCCGACGTGAAGCGGGAGGGGGACGACCTGACCTGCATCGCCTACGGCCTGATGCTGCACCTGTGCCTCGAGGCGGCGGCCAAGCTCGAGGAGGAGTCCGGAGCCAAGGTCGAGGTGATCGACGTCCGGACCATCGCCCCCCTCGACAGGCAGACGATCCTGGATTCGGTGAAGAAGACCGGGAAGGCCATGGTCGTGTACGAGGACAACCGCACCTACGGCGTGGGGGCGGAGATCATCGCCACCATCGCCGAGGAGGCGATGTTCGACCTGGACGGTCCCCTGGTTCGGATCGGCGGTCCGGACATCCCGGCCATGCCGTTCAGCGGGCCACTGGAGCACTACTTCATGCCGGATGCCGAGGCCATCGGCAAGGCCATGAAGGAGCTCGCCGACTACTGAGACCGTTCCGGCGGTAGACTCGAGGGCGATGCCCTCCCGCGACAAGAATCCTCACCGGAAGCGGCTGCACCTGCCGATCGTCGACGCGAATGGGAACGGGAACGGCCCCTCTCACGGTGAGGCCCCGGCCGACGCCCACGTGGCCCACTCGGTCGGGTGTGCCCAGACGGCCCGACCAGCCAGCCGCAAGCCGCCGTGGCTGAAGACCACGGCCCGGACGGGGCCGAACTACCGCGACCTGAAGGGGATCATGCGGACCCTCGACCTTCACACGGTGTGTGAGGAGGCCCGGTGCCCGAACATCTTCGAGTGCTGGGAGGATCGGGAGGCCACCTTCCTGATCCTCGGGGAGAAGTGCACCCGACGGTGCGGCTTCTGCGACGTGCAGACGGCCAGGCCGGATGGGCTCGACGAGGACGAGCCCCGTCGGATCGCCGAGGCCGTCGAGGCCATGGGCCTGCGCTACGTCGTTCTGACCGGCGTGGCCCGCGACGATCTTCCCGACGGCGGGGCCCGGATCTGGGCCGAGGCCATCGGCGCGGTTCGGGATGCGGCCCCCGGCTGCCGGATCGAGGTCCTCCCGCCCGACTTCAGGGGCCGACGGGACGACATCGCTGCCGTCATCGACGCCCGGCCCGACGTGTTCGCTCACAACCTGGAGACCGTTCGCCGCCTCCACCGTCGGATCCGTCCGGGGTTCGACTACGACCGCACGCTGGAGACGCTGCGGATCGCCAAGGCGGTCCGGCCGGGGCAGATCACCAAGTCCAACCTGATCCTGGGCATGGGCGAGCGGCCGGATGAGGTCGCCCCGACGCTGCGTGACCTCCGCGCCGCCGACGTCGACCTGATGACGGTGGGCCAGTACCTCCAGCCGACCCCGTACCACCTCCCGGTGGACCGGTGGGTGACGCCGGAGGAGTTCCAGGAGTATGCCAGGACCGGCATGACGATGGGATTCGCCCACGTCGAGGCCGGGCCCCTGGTCAGGTCCTCGTACCACGCCGGCAAGCAGCTCCGGCGAGCCGAAGCCCGTCTGGTCGGGTAGGCCCACGCTCCCGGGAGGGCCGCCCCTCCTACAATCTCAAGGGATGGAGGGCGTACCACGGACAGAGTTCGCACGCAATGGCGATGTCCACCTGGCCTACCAGGTCGTCGGTTCGGGGGCCGTCGATCTCTTCCTCATCGACACGTGGGCCCACCACGTCGAGGCCGTGTGGGACTTCCCGGACTTCGCCCGTTTCCTCCGTAGGCTGACCTCGTTCGGACGGGTGATCCACTTCGATCGGCGCGGCACGGGGTTGTCCGACCCCGTTCCGATCGATCGGCTCCCCGACGTGGAGACGCAGGTCGAGGACGCCGTGGCCGTTCTCGACGCGGCGGGATCGAGGGAGGCTGCGGTGATCGGGATCAGCGACGGCAGCCTGGTGGCCGTGCACCTCGCCGCGGCTCATCCCGGGCGCTGCCGTTCTCTCGTCCTGTTCCCCGCTACCGCCAAGCACCAGCTGGCTGCCGGGATGCCGATGGAGGCGATCGATGCCGCCATCGAGAACATCACCGCCTCCCAGGTTCGAGGCGACAGCAGCGTCTCCATCCTCGCCCCGAGCCGGGTGAGCGACGAACGGTTCGATCGGGACCTGGCCCGCCTCCAGCGCCTGTCCGTCCGGCCCGGCGCGATCGGGCACTACTACCGCCAGTCCATGGTGGCCGACGTTGGCGACATTCTTCCCTCGATCAAGGCGCCGACCCTGCTCCTCAACCGGACCGGGAACCGGATCGTGGCCGTCGACCACACCCGCGAGGTCGCCTCGCTGATCCCCGACGCACGGTTCGTCGAGCTTCCCGGAACCGATCACCTCGTCTTCTCGGAGGACGTCGACGCGGTGATCGACGAGATCGAGGAGTTCGTGACCGGGGCCCGAACCGGGGCGGACCCGGACCGGCTCTTGGCCACCCTGCTCTTCACCGACATCGTCGATTCCACCAGCCGGGCGGCGCGGATGGGCGACCGCGGGTGGAGGGATCTGCTCGACCGGCACCACGCGGTGGTTCGGGCCGAGGTCGAGCGGTTCGGGGGTCGGGAGGTGGCCACCACCGGCGATGGATTCTTCGCCACCTTTGACGGACCCGGTCGGGCGGTGCGCTGCGCGCTGTCCGCGTGCCAGGCCGTGTCCGCGCTCGGGGTCGAGATCCGGGCCGGGGTCCACACGGGCGAGGTCGAGGTTCGCGGGGCCGACCTGGGCGGGCTGGCCGTCCACATCGGAGCACGCATCGCCGCCCTCGCCGAGGGCGGCGAGGTCCTCGTGTCGAGCACGGTCAAGGATCTGCTGGCCGGTTCCGACCTGGGTTTCCACGACCGCGGCGAGCACTCGCTCAGGGGCGTCCCCGGGCGCTGGCGAGTGTTCGCGTCGTCAGGCTGACGGCGGAGCGAGGAGCTCCTCGACGTACTGGTGGACCCGCTGTTCCGGCTGAGCTCCGAGGAGCCGGTACCGCATATCCCCCGCCCGGTCGACGATCACGGTGGCCGGCAGGTACGGGATGCCGAATGCGTGGGCCAGCGGGCCGTCGTCGGTGACGCTCGGGTACGTCACCCCGAACTCCCGGACGTACTCGCGGGCGGCGGCGGCGTCGTCCCGGAAGTTCACGCCGAGGAACTGAGCGTCGCCCGTGTCGTACGCCTCCCACAGCCGCTGGAGGCCGGGCTGCTCGCGTCGGCACGGGCCGCACCACGAGGCCCAGAAGTTCACCACCACGACCTTGCCCCGGTACATCCCGGGGGCGACGGGAATCCCGTCAACGAGGGCCGGGCCCTTGACCTTCGGCATCGGGCCGGACACCTCGACCACCTCGCCGGGGACGTCCGAGGGCCGGAAGGCCGTCACCGCCCAGAGCCCGCCGGCGGCAGCGATCACGGCGAGCCCGATCAGGAAGAGCTTCGCGCGGGAGGACATCTCCGGCCACGCTACCAGAGGGGGTGGAGGAGTCGGCCTGTAAGCCGGATTCTGTCCCCGCCGAAGCGGGTGGCGACCATCTCTCTGCGAGCCGCGTCGCCGCGACCCTGAGGACCCGAGGGCCCCTGCGGCCTACCCGGGAGCATCGAGCGGGCCACCCGTCCCGGCCGTGCGATCGCCTCGGCCGATGGCTCCCTGCTTGGCCTTGCTCCGGGTGGGGTTTGCCGAGCCGCGCCGGTCGCCCGGCGCGCTGGTGAGCTCTTACCTCACCCTTTCACCCTCACCTGTGCCCCGAGGGGCCATCGGCGGTCTGCTCTCTGTGGCACTTTCCGCGGGTCACCCCGCCTGGGTCTTGCCCAGCACCCTGCCCTGTGGAGTCCGGACTTTCCTCGGCGCGTTCACGCCGCGGCCGCCCGGCCGACTCCTCCGCCACCAGTATAGGGATCCGTTCACTCGTCGAACAGGGGTTCGTCGGATGCCTGGGGCGGGATCCAGCTCCGTCCCGGACCGGCCATCCAGTCGTCGATCCCCTGGTTGGCCAGGCGGTCGGCGTCCGCATTCAGCTCGCGGGGGACGTGCTCCAGCCCGACCTCGTCGAACCGTTTCATCAGCGCACGGGCCTCTTCGTGGAGCCGCTGGAGGGTGGCGTTCTTGACCCGGAACCGGCCTGCCAGCTGCTCGATCAGGAGCCTGCTGTCGGAGCGGAGCACGACGGCGGCGGCGCCCCGACCGGCCGCCGCGTGGAGCCCGGCGATGGCCGCGCGGTACTCGGCGACGTTGTTCGTGGCCGGACCGATGCCCTCGGCGATCTCATCGAGCACCCGCCCATCCTCGTCGGTGATCACGGCCCCGATGCCGGCCGGTCCGGGATTCCCCCTCGCCGCCCCGTCGGTGTGGACGATCAGTCGAGGACCAGGATCCGCCGGCAGTTCTCGCACCTCGCCACATCGTCGGACCGCTTCAGCCGGTCGAGGGCCAGGGGCGACAGGGCTTCGTGACAGCCTTGACAGACCCCGTCCTTCAAGGCAGCCACACCGACCCCGCGCTTCTGGGCCCGCAGGCTCTCGTACAGGTCGAGAAGGTCTTCGTCGAACTCCTCCGCCAGCCGGTCCCGTTCCGCACGCCGCTCCTCCAGAGACCGCCGAACCTCGTCCAGCTCCCGCTCAGAGGATTCCTCGACCTGAGCGAGCCGATCCCGGGACTCCTTCAGCTCGCCTTCCAGCGACGGCAGCTTCGACTCCATGGCTTCCCGCCGCTCCATCTGGTCGAGCTCCTCGTCCTCGAGCCGCGACTTGCGGGCCCGGAGGTTGGTGATCTCCGCCTCGATCGATTGGAGCTCGCGCGGGTTGGCGACGGACCCGTCGTACAGCCGGCCTTCCTCGGCTCGGATCCGTAGATCGAAGGAGGAGATCTCCCCTTCCAGCCGGCTCTCCTCTCGGCCGACCGAGTCAAGCGCCAGACGCAGCTCGCCGACCCGCTCCTCGGCAGCATCCAGCTGGCGCCGGGCGGCATCGACGTCTGCACCCGACTCGAGCTCCTCCCGACGATGCTCGAGACGATCGAGCGACAGGTCCAGCTCCTGGAGATCCAGCAACCGATCGGAGCCCTTCACCACGGGGCGAAGGGATCGGTCACGGTCTCGCTCGCGGTCACGGTGGCGTCCGGGACGGATCGAGCCAGCACCCGGGAAAGGGTCGACACGAACGGCCACTCGGTCCCGTGGTGACCGGGATCGATCACCGTGAGGCCGGCGGCGACCGCGTCGAGAGCCTGGTGGTGCTTGACGTCACCGGTGACGATGGCTTCCGCTCCCGCCGATACTGCGTCGGGGATCAGGAACGCCCCGGCGCCGCCGCAGAGGGCCACGGTTCGAACCGGCCGGTCGAGTTCGCCGGCGGTGCGGACCGCCGAGCCGAGGAGGTCGCGACACCGCGCCGCCAGCTCTCTCCCCGTCGGCTCGTCCCCAGCCCTGGCCAACCGGCCGGGGCCCAGCCCCTCGCCGGAGGCCAGCGGATACACGTCGTAGGCCACCTCCTCATAGGGATGAGCCTCGGTGAGGGCCGTGACCGCGGGGGCCAGTCGCTCCCGGGGAAGCACCATCTCCAGACGGTCCTCCTCGACCTCGTTCAGCGATCCCCGCCGGCCCACGGCGGGATCGGCCCGTTCGGAAGGAAGGAAGGTTCCGGTTCCCCGGACCCGGAACGAACAGTGCGTGTACTCGCCGATCACCCCGGCGCCGGCCAGCGCCAAGGCGTCGAGCACCTTTCCCGTCACCTCGGACGGCACGAAGCTCACCAGCTTGACCCGGTCCGTGGTGCTGGTCGGCCGAAGCACGGCGACCACGTCCACACCCAGGACCTCGGCCAGCGCCTCGGTGACACCCGGTCGGGCAGCGTCGGCGTTCGTGTGGCAGGCGGCCACCGCCATCCGCGCGGCCAGCGCTTCCCCAACGATGCGGCCCACCGGATCGCCGAGATCGACGGAGGCCAGCGGGCGGAAGACCAGCGGGTGATGCGCCACCAGGAGGCCGCACCCTCGGTCGGCGGCCTCGCGGACCACCTCCAAGGTCGGATCGAGGGCCACCAGTACCCGTCCGGCCGGCCACGACCGGTCGCCCGCCTGCAGCCCGACGCTGTCCCACGCTTCGGCCAGGGCCGGCGGGAACAGGCCGTCGAGGACCCCCATCCAGTCAGCGACCGTCGGGTTCATTCGTCCGCGTAGGATAGCCGCCCGTCACGGCGGGGCCGGCCGTGGCCCATCCGGCGCCGACCCGGTAGGCTCCGTCGCCATGCCCGACCCTCGGCGGACCTGGACGTGGCTGCTGGCCGGCCTGGCGGCGGTCGCCCTGATCGCTGGAGGGGTCGCCTTCTGGCTCGCCCCGGACCCCGCTCCCATGGAGGAACCGATCACCGGATCCTCTCCCGTACCGAGCCCCACTCCGACGTCTCCCCTGGTCGTCGAGGTCGGCCGGGTCGAGGAGATCGCCGTGGGGGGTCGCCTCGACCGCGGAGACATCAGGACCGCCGTCGGCTCGGTCCGCGACACGCTGACCTCCCTGTACACCACGGCTTTCGTGGAGCCCACCGGGTGGGCGGGGGGCCGCTTCCCTCAGCTGGGCCGATCCTTCGCCGGCGATGCCCGCGTGGAATCGAGGCGCGACGTCAAGGACCTGACGCTGGGCCCGACGGCCCGGGAGCTGGAGGCGGTCCGACCCCGGCGAGCCCGGGTGAACATGCGGATCCTGGTCGGAGCGGAGGGTCGACCGATCTCCACCATCGTGTTGATGGAATTCCGGGCGACCGGCCTCGGTCCGACGATCGGTGAGATCCCCATCCAGCATCAGGGCCGCTATGTCCTCCGACCGGTCGAGGGCCGATGGCTGGTGGTCGCCTACGACGTCCGAGGCCACCTGGGGACGGGAGGCCGATGAGGTTCTGGGGGGCGGCCGGGGCGACGGCCCTGCTCGGCTGGTTGGTGACCGGAACCGTGGAGGCCGCACCGCCTCCCACGGGAGGTCAGGCCGGCGGGCAGCTGGGACGGGTCCTGGAGGCGGCGTTCTCGCCTGCCCTCCGTTCCTCGGAACCCTTCTTCGTGCTGGCCATCGGGAGCGACGCCCGTCCCGGCCAGGCGGTCGAGCGCACCCGGGCCGACTCGCTCCACGTGATCGGGGTGAACGCTCGGCAGGGCGCGGCCTCCATCGTGGGCATCCCTCGCGACTCGTACGTGCCGATCCCCGGCGCCGGCACCCAGAAGATCAACGCGGCGCTGTTTCACGGAGGCCCCGAGCTGACCGTGCGAACGGTCGAGCACCTCACCGGGATCCGAATCGACGCCTACGTCCTGGCCGGGTTCAAGGGCTTCAGCAAGATGGTCACGTCCGTGGGTGGCGTGCGGGTCACGGTGCCGTACCCGATGAACGATCCCTTCTCCAAGGCGAGGTTTCGTCCGGGGCCGACCCGGATGGACGGTCCGGAGGCTCTGGCCTTCTCTCGGAACCGGCACGACGTCCCCGGAGGCGACTTCGGCCGATCCCTGAACCAGGGCCGGATGATCGTGGCGGCTCTGCGAGAGTTGCGCGACGACATGAGGCGCGATCCGGTCACGCTGTTCCGGTGGCTCGCCGCGGCCGGGAAGTACCTCCGCACCGATCTGTCGCTCGATGAGATGCTCGACCTCCTGCTCGCCTCCCTGTCGATCGAGCCGGCGCAGGTTCCGAATCGGGTCGTCTCCGGCGGGGGCGGCTTCGTCGGGGGCCAGAGCGTCGTGCGGCTGGGATCGTCCGCCCGAGCGACGTTCCGGGATCTCCGCCGCGACGCGATCCTCGGCGGCTGACGCCCGGGACCGTCCCGGATGAAAGATCCTTCATCTTTCGCTCAATAGTGCCCGAATGCTCGAACCGGACACTCGTTCGCGACGCATCACCCGGAGCGAAGGACGAATCACCTGAAACGAAGGAGGAGCCAGATGGAACTCACAGGTCGTATCCGTGCGATCTTCGCGGGGCTGGCCATGGCCCTGGCGATTGGACTCGCCTCGCCGGCCTCGGCGCAAAGTTACACGTTCACCAAGGTGGCGGACAGCACGGAGGACAACTTCGACCCGTTCAGCTTCGGGTGCGCCACGATCAACGCCGGGGGAGACATCGCGTTCAAGGCGGGTCGAGTCGCTCCGGATGGCTTCAACACGATCCCGGGGATCTACCGCGCCAACGCGGACGGGAGCCTGACGACCATCGCCGAGGACCCGAAGCGCTTCGTCACCATCGGGTTCAATCCCTCGATGAACGACGCCGGTCAGGTGTCGTTCGCCGCCAGGATTGATGGGGGCAACAAGCCCGATACCGAGTCCGTCCTGGTGGGGGGCGGCAAGAAGAAGCTGATCACCATCGCCAGCACCGAGGACCAGTTCAACTTCTTCGGTTTCGACACGTCCATCAGCAATAGCGGAGAGGTCGCCTTCAAGGCCGAGCTCGACGAGGAGCTCGGCTTCGACGAAGGCCTGTTCTCGGGATTCGGCCGCGAGGTGACGACCCACTACCTCACCTCCACCAGCGACTTCGATGGGAGCGACTCCCGCCCTTCGATCAACAACCTGGGTGACATCGGCTTCGACGAGTCGATCGATTTCGACTCCGGCATCTTCGCCGGGCGGGAAGGTGTGTTCACCACGATCGCCGCGCCCGATCCGGACGTCT
>DASQTB010000132.1:0-14538 GCA_035642095.1 Actinomycetota bacterium
CCAAGATTCCCCACTGCTGCCTCCCGTAGGAGTCTGGGCCGTGTCTCAGTCCCAGTGTGGCTGGCCACGCTCTCACGCCAGCTACCCGTTGTCGCCTTGGTGAGCCGTTACCTCACCAACAAGCTGATAGGCCGCGGGCCCCTCCCAGGCCGCCGGAGCTTTCCTGATCGGATCATGCGATCCAAACAGGGCATCCGGTATTAGCCCCGGTTTCCCGAGGTTATCCCGGAGCCTGGGGCAGGTCGCCCACGTGTTACTCACCCGTTCGCCGGTCTCCCCTCGGAAGGGTTACCCCTCCCGAGGTTCTCCCTCGACTTGCATGTGTTAAGCACGCCGCCAGCGTTCGTCCTGAGCCAGGATCAAACTCTCCGTAGAAAGATCGATCCGGCATGGATCTCCGGATTCGTTGCTGTGGTACGTCCGCCACTCGGGCACGCCGAAACGTCCCCGATGACGGGTTTTCGCACTGGCTTTTGGCACGCTGTTCAGTTCTCAAGGTGCGCCGCCCGGAGGACTCCGGAGACGGAAAAACCGCCGGGCAAGCCGGCGGCCGCCTTTCACCGACCAGTGTAACAGGCCGGCGCTAGGCAGCCTCCCCGTCTTCGGTTGTCAGGAGGAGGTTCGCCAACACAGGCACCCTTCTCCCCTGTCCCTTCAGGGGTTACCCCGAAATGATACGCCCCGAGCAGACCGGCCGTCAACCGGGCCCTCGGTCGGGCGAAGTGGCAGGTCGGGGAGGCTGTCCGGTGGACTCCCGCTCATGACCGGGATGTCCGGTCTGTACCTTCAGGTAGGAAGCAGCCCCCCCACGACCAGGGCCACCCCGTTCACCAGGGCGTGCGTCAAGACCGGGGCCGTCAGGTTCCCGGTCCTGGCGAAGAGCCATCCGAGGACCAATCCGACGACCGTGGCGGACAGCATCGGGAGGACGGTCTGGATGCTCGGACCGCTGAAGTGGAACAGGCCGAACACGAGGGCGGAGCCCGCCACGCCGATCCGCGGTCCGTACGAGCGGGCCAGTCCCTGGAGGAGGAGCCCCCGGAAGAACAGCTCCTCGGCGACGGGAGCGACCACCACGGCCCCCAGGACCAGGCTCCACGGCGGAGCCTCGGCGATGTCCCGGGGAAGGCCTCCCCTCTCCGGAAGCGCGCCAGGGCCGAACAGGGCGGCCACGAGGATGCCCAGCACGATCTGTGCCCCGAACACGACCAGCCATCCGAGGACGGCCACGCCCACCGCCCGGAGCCCGATGCGGAACCTGGAGCCGAGCAGGACGCCGGGACGGCGGTAGAACGAGGCCCACACGATGGCGGCCAGGCCGACCGTCGCCGTGAGGAGAGGGAAGAGGATGCCCGGACTTGCGGCCCGCCCCACCATCCCCACCAGGAAGGTGAGCAGCACGACGATCAGCCCGGCTCCGAGCGCGTCGCGCCCTCGCCACGGCACTGACGTCGATCCTTTCGGGACCGGCTCCCGCCAGTCGAGTCCCGGCCACCCCGTGGGGGCGGGATCAGCCCCGGGCGGCATCCCGGACCAGACGGACGAAGCGGCGGCGTCCGACCTGGAGCACCCGCCCGGCCACGTCCGATACGGGAAGCTCGACGTCAGGGTCGGTGACGGGCCGTCCGTCGATGCGGACGCCGCCCTGCTCGATCAACCGGCGGGCGTCGGCGTTCGAGGCGGCCAGGCCCACGCCGGCCAGGAGCCGAACGATCCACACCGACCCATTCCGGACCGCGTCCTCCGGGAACGCCACCTCGGACACGTCGTCGGGGACCTCATGGCTCCGGAAGACCCGGTCGAAGCGGTCCTCGGCCGCCCGAGCGGCCCCTTCCCCGTGGTACCGGGTCACGATCTCCCGGGCCAGCCGGCGCTTCTGCTCGGCCGGATGGAGCGAGCCGGCGGCCAGCCCACGTTCGATGGCGTCCACGTCCTCCGGAGGAACGCCGGTGCACAGTCTGACCCACGTCGGGATCAGGTCGTCAGGGATCGACATGGTCTTCCCGAACTGCTCCTCCGGCGGATCGGTCAGCCCGATGTGGTTGCCGAAGGACTTCGACATCTTCCGGTCGCCGTCCGTCCCCGGGAGGATCGGCATGGTGAACGCCACCTGCGGTTCCTGGTCGTGCGCCCGCTGGACGTCCCGACCAACCAGGAGGTTGAAGGTCTGGTCCGTTCCTCCGAGCTCGACGTCTGCCTGGATGGCCACCGAGTCGTAGCCCTGCATCAGCGGGTACAGGAACTCGGACAGGCTGATGGGGCGGCCATCTCGGAACCGGGCCGAGAAGTCGTCGCGCTCCAGCAGCCGGGCCACGGTCAGGGTCCCGGCCAGGCGGGCCACGTCCGCGAACGTGAGCGCCGCCAGCCACTCGCTGTTCCACCGGACCTCGGCCCTGTCCACGTCGAGGATCTTTCCGGCCTGAGCCAGGTACGTCTGGGCGTTGGCCTCCAACTCCTCGGGGGTGAGGATCCTTCGGGTCTCCGTCTGGCCGGTGGGATCACCCACCCGCCCGGTGAAGTCGCCCAGGATCAGAACGGCGGTATGCCCCAGATCCTGGAACCGGCGGAGCGCCCCGAGGACCACGGCGTGCCCCAGATGAAGGTCGGGGGCCGAGGGGTCGATCCCCAGCTTCGCCCGGAGCGGACGCCCCTCCGACACGCTCCGAGCCAGCTTCCGCTCCAGCTCGTCGGCGGGGGTGACCTCCGCCACGCCCGACAGCAGCACCCGGAGGTGGTGGGCGACGTCCGAAGGAAAGGACATCGCGCCGAATCGTAACGCAAGTGAACTTGTGACCCACGGGTATACTTCGATCCGGACCATGGACCGGCCTTCCCCGTCCGCCCAGCGGACGCGCCTCCTCGCCGGCCTCCTGGCACTGGTCATGCTCTCGGCGGGCTGCCGGGCGGTGGCCGACCTGGAGGAGGCCCGCCTCGACGTCCAGCCCCTGGCCCAGACCTCCCGGATCTTCGACGCCCGCGGCGAGCTGATCACCCCCCTTCACGCCGAGGAAGACCGGGTCGTGGTTCCCCTGAAGGACATCCCCCAGGTCGTCCAGGACGCCGTCATCGCCATCGAGGACCAGCGGTTCTGGCGGCACCGAGGCATCGACGTGAAGGCCATCCTCCGGGCCGCCTACGTGAACGCCAGCACCGGCCGGATCGAGGAGGGCGGCTCGACGATCACCCAGCAGTACGTGAAGCAGCGCATGCTCTCCGACGAGCAGACGTTCTCCCGGAAGATCCGCGAGGCCGCTCTGGCGTGGCAAATCGAGGAGGAGCTGACCAAGGAGCAGATCCTCACCCGATACCTGAACACGGTCTACTTCGGGCGGGGGGCCTATGGGATCCAGCGCGGCGCCCAGACGTTCTTCTCGAAGCCCGCCACGGAGCTGAAGCTGACGGAGGCTGCGCTGTTGGCCGGGCTGATCGCCGGGCCCGTCCGGTGGAACCCCGTCGAGCGCCCCAACGCGGCCGTGGGTCGGAGGAACCTGGTGCTTGCCCGGATGGAGGAGCTGGGAATGATCGGGTTGGCGGAGCGGGCTCACGCTCAGGGCGCACCCCTCCGCCTGGCGCCGCGCCTCGGCGCCCGCCGGTATCCGGCGCCCTGGTTCGTGGACTACGTGAAGCACCAGATCCTGTCGAGCCCTCGGTTCGGGGGCACGTACGAGGACCGGTACGACTTCCTGTTCAAGGGGGGGCTCCGGATCTACACTACGATCGACCTCCGGATGCAACGGGCCGCCGAGGCGGCGGTCGGCAGCATCCTGGCCTACCCGGGCGACCCCTACGGGGCGCTGACCGCGGTCGACCCTCGAACCGGGTTCATCAAGGCCATGGTCGGCGGACGGGACTACTGGGCCCCCCGCCACGATGACCGGTTCGCCAAGATCAACCTGGCCACCGGAGGATCCACGGGGCGGCAGGCCGGATCGTCGTTCAAGCCATTCGCCCTGATCGCCGCCCTGGAGAACGGCATCCCACCGTATCGGACCTATCCGGCTCCGTCCTCCATCGTCCTGGACGAGCCACCCTGCGGCTCGGAGGACTCTCCGTGGCTGGTCCGCAACTACGAGGGGGCCAGCTACGGCAGCAGCATGACCATGGAGCAGGGACTGATCAGCAGCGTCAACGTCGTCTACGCCCAGATCATCCGGGACGTCCACCCCGAGCGGGTCGTCGACGTGGCGCATCGCATGGGGATCCGGAGTCGCCTCCGTCCGTACTGCTCCGCGGTTCTCGGGGCGAACGAGGTGAACACGCTGGAGATGGCGTCGGCGTTCGGCACCGTGGCCACCCTCGGTCGGCGGGTCCCTCCGACGGCGATCATGAGGATCGAAGACGCGAGCGGCGACGTCCTGTACGAGGCGAAGCCGAAGGCGCGCCAGGTGCTCAACCCGGCCGTCGCCGACACCGCCCTCCAGATCCTGAGGAAGGTGATCCTCTACGGGACCGGAACAGCGGCGAACATCGGTCGTCCGGCGGCGGGGAAGACCGGGACGGCTCAGGAATGGCGCGACGCATGGTTCGCCGGCTTCGTCCCCCAGCTCACGGCAGC
The DNA here is from genome assembly GCA_035642095.1 of Actinomycetota bacterium. Classification (GTDB taxonomy): domain Bacteria; phylum Actinomycetota; class UBA4738; order UBA4738; family CALAEC01; genus DASQTB01. The sequence continues at coordinate 4,556 of DASQTB010000132.1, forward strand.
GGTCTGGGTGGGGTTCCCGCAGGGGCAGATCTCGATGACGGGGACAAGGATCGGCAACGTGACCGGGGGCTCGTTCCCGGCCCAGATCTGGCACGCCTTCATGTCCCAGGTGACCCGGCGCATGCCGGTCAGGGAGTTCAAGGAGCCGGCCGTCGACTACGTCACGATCCCGATCGACATCACCCTGGGCTGCCGGGCCACGACCTCGACGCCGTCCGAGAACGTCCGCTACATCCAGTTCGTGCCGGGCACCGAGCCCACCACCACGTGCTCGTACACCAGCGATGACTACGTCGCCGGGACGCCGTCGCCGGCCCCATCGGTCGAGGGGGTGCCGGCCGTGGTGGGCATCTCCGTTCGAACGGCCCTCCAGATCCTCCGCGATCAGGGCTACGTGGTCGAGCGCCGATACGAGCGCGACAGCGACTATCCCCAGGAGACCGTGATCGACCAGTCTCCCGCTCCGGGGACCCCCGCCGCCCCCGGCAGCAGCGTGACCATCACGGTGGCCCGATAGTCACCGGCCCCGGGACAGGAACCGGCTGCCCGGATCGACGAACCGCCACGGCCGGTCCCTGGCCACGGTCAGGCCGATCCGGGGCGTGGCCGAGACCGGCTTCACCGGATCGCCGGGCGCCACCCACAGACCTACCCCCATGGTCAGGTCCGCACCGTCGTCCGCCCGAGTGACGCCGAGCGCCTGACACAGCCGGCCCGGTCCGGCGCACAGGAGGCGAGGATCGGCCACCCCCCGACGGCGGGCCATCTCATCCAGGCCATGGATCGGCTCCAGGGCCCTCAGCAGGACCGCGGATCCGCGGCCGGTGGTCAGGTTCATACAGTGATGGATCCCGTGGGACACGTACACGTAGACGTGCCCGGGAGGGCCGAACATCGTGGCGTTGCGCGGCGTCGGACCTCGGAACGAATGGCTGGCCGGGTCGTCCGGACGGTACACCTCGGCCTCGACGATTCGCCCCACCATCCGAACGCCGTCCGTATCCCGGACCAGCACCCGGCCGATCAGGTCCGGAGCCACCTCCGACGCCCCCCGGCCGTAGAACCGCCGGGACAGAGGACGGAGGTTCATGTCCGGCCGGTTCGTCCCTTGGCCAGGAACCGTCGCAGCCGAGCGAGCGGCCACGTGGTGATGACCTCCCCCTTGGTCACCCATCCTCGCTGAGCCATGGCCACCCCGAACCGGACGTTGGCCAGATGGAGCGGGGAGTGGGAGTCGGTGTCGATGGCGAATCGGACGTCGTGTTCCCGGGCCCAGGAGATGTGCTCGTCGTTCAGGTCGAGTCGGTCCGGGAACGAGTTGATCTCCAACGCCGTCCCGGTGCGGGCCGCCGCCCGAAACACCTCGTCCAGGTCGAACTCGATCGGCGGTCGGCGGCCGATCTGACGGGTGGTGGGATGGCCGATGATGTTCACGCACGGGTGCTCCATAGCCCGGATCAGCCGGCGGGTCATCTCGTCCTTCGACATCGTGAAGTGCGAGTGGACCGAGGCCACGCAGACGTCGAACTCCTCCAGGAAGTCCTCTTCCCAGTCGACGGTGCCGTCCGGCTGGATGTTGAGCTCCGTCCCATGGAGCAGCGTCATGTCGCCCCCACTCCGAAGCTTCTCCAGCTGGGCCCGCTGGGCCAGGATCTTCTCCTTGGTCATGCGCTGCATGTACAGGAGCTCGGCATGGTCCGTCACCGCGAAGTACTTCAGCTTCCGGCCTCGGGCGGCCCGGACCATCTCCTCCAGGGGCGCCAATCCGTCGGTCAGGTCCGTGTGCGTGTGGAGGTCGCCCTTGATGTCCCTCTCCTGGACCAGATCCGGGAGCTCTCCGGCCAGCGCGGCCTCGACCTCTCCCCGATCCTCCCGAAGCGGCGGCGGGATCCAGGGAAGCCCCAGGCGCTCGTACACCTCCTCCTCGGTCTCCGCCACGATCAGCTTCCCGCTCTTGGCCCGGAACAGCCCGTACTCGGACAGCTTCAGCCCCTTCCGGACTGCCATGTCCCGGGTCCGGATGTTGTGGGCCTTGGAGCCGGTGAAGTACTGCAGGGCGGCCCCCCACACCGCCGGCTCGACCACCCGGAGGTCGACCTGCAGTCCCTTCGTGGTCAGGATGGAGGACTTCGTCTCTCCCCTGGCCTGGACGCGTTCGACGTACCGCATCGAGGTGAACGCGTCCATCACCGGAGCCGACCGCTCCGCGGCGACCAGGAGATCGATGTCACCGATCGTCTCCCGCATCCGGCGGAGCGACCCCGCGTAGGCGCATCGCTGCACCGCCGGCACCCCGCGCAGCTCGTCGAGGATCTCCTCCGCCAGGTCGAGGGCCATGCCCAGCAGGACCCGGTCGCCGGCCTGCTGCATCTGCCGGATCCCCCGGAGGAGGTTCTCTTCCGTCTTGGGGCCGAATCCGGGCAGACCCCGGAGCCGCCCCTCCTGGAGCCCGTCCAGGAGCTCCTCGATGGAGGCCACGTGGAGCTCCTCGTACAGGACCAGGGCCTTCTTCGGCCCCAGCGTGGGGATCGAGATCAGGGCCCGCACGCCGTCGGGGATCTCCGCCCGGAGCTCCTCCAGCGCGTGGATCGTGCCGGTGCCCAGGTACTCCCGGATCTTGACCGCGATCGACTTGCCGACGTTCGGGATCGCGCTCAGGCCCTTGTCGTCCAGCGTGGCCGCGTCGCCGTGGTACCCCCCCACCGACCGGGCCGCCTTCTCGTAGGCCCGAGCCTTGAAGGCGTCTCCACCGGAGATGGAGATGAGATCGGCGTACTCCTGGAGGAGCTCGGCGACCTCCTCGTTCGCTCGAGGCATCGGCGTTCAGTCTACGAGGCTGTGCCGGGAGCCTCGGGGAATGACAACTCGCCCCGGGCCCGGAGCTCCTGGGGCAGCAGGGCGGCGTACATCGAGGCGTGCGCCGGCGTCTCGACACCCGCCTCGCGACCGAGCCGCACCACGGCGCCGTTCCACTCCTCCAGCTCGGACCGTCGGCCGGCCAGGATATCCCGCTGCATGGACGAGGTGCCGTGGGGCTCCAGCCCGTCGACGAGCCGCATCCGCTCGGCCACGACCTCATCCCGGATCGAAACGCCCCGAGCCCGGGCCACCTCGACCACCTCGCGCATCGCATCCTCCAACAGCCGCCGACTCTCCGGGACGCTCCGAAAGGCGCCCATCGGCGCCCGGGTCACGGCGCCCACCCCACCGGTCGCCGTGATGAAGGCGAACTTCTCCCACAGGGCGACGTGGATCTCCGTGGTCGCCTCGACCCGGAGTCCACGGCATCGGCGAAGGGTCTCCTCCAGCCGGCGGACCCGCTCGGTCATGCTCCCGGCGAGCTCCCCGAACGTTACCCACGGATCCGCGCCCGTGTGTCGGATCCGGCCGGGGCCGACCAGGAACGAGATCATCCCGCAGAGACCGCCGAGCACGCGCTCCCGGCCCAGCGCCTCGGCCAGGACATCGGCCGCCTCCACCCCGTTGAGGACGGGGAGCACGGTCGTCTCCGGACCCACCATCGGCCCCAGGGCCCTGGCCGCCTCCCGGAGCTGCCAAGTCTTCGTGGCCACGATCACCGAGTCGGCCGGCCCCGCCTCCGCCGGATCGTCGGTAGCCAGCGCGGGACGGACCTCCGCATCGCCGGCGATGCTCTCCAGGCGGAGCCCATGCCGACGGATGGCCTCCAGGTGCGCACCCCGGGCGATGAGGACCACCTCCTGCCCGGCCTCGGCCAGCCGGGCACCGAGGTACCCGCCGACCCCGCCCGTGCCGAAGATCGCCATGCGCACCGGAGTGGTGGTGAGGCTACTCGGCTCCGAGGAGCCAGAGCAACAGGGCCTTCTGGGTGTGGAGGCGGTTCTCGGCCTGATCCCACACCACCGAGTGAGGCCCGTCGATCACATCGTCCGTGATCTCCTCACCCCGATGGGCGGGGAGGCAGTGGAGGACGATGACGTCGTCCGCCGCGCGGTCGACGGAGGCGCCATCGAGGCGGTAGGGGGTGAACACCAGGACCCGCTCGTCGTGCTCCCGTTCCTGGCCCATGGAGGCCCAGACATCCGTGTAGAGGATGTCGGCGTCCTCGGCCGCCGCCTTGGGGTCGTTCGTGACCTCGACCGATCCCCCGGTGAGGCCGGCGATCTCGGTGGCCCGCTCGACCACCTGGGGGATGGGCTCGAAGCCCGGCGGCGTGGCCACCCGAACCCGCATCCCAAGCATCGTGCCGCCGAGGAGGAGCGAATGGGCCACGTTGTTGCCGTCTCCCAGGTAGGCGATCGTCCGGTCCTTCGCCTGCCGCTTCTTCTCCTGGACCGTCAGCAGGTCGGCCAGGATCTGGCACGGGTGCTCGTAATCAGACAGCGAGTTGACGACCGGGACGGAGGCTCCCGCGGCCAGGGCCTCCAGGCGCTCCTGGCCGAAGGTTCGGAGGACGAGGGCGTCGCAGTACCGGGACAGCACCCGCCCGGTGTCCTCGATCGTCTCCCCTCGCCCCAGTTGGAGCTCCGACGACGAAAGTGCCAGCGGATGCCCCCCCAGAGCCGCCACGCCGACCTCGAACGAGACGCGGGTTCGGGTGGAGGGCTTCTCGAAGATCAGGGCCACCGCTCGGCCGTTGAGGCGGGAGGCGTAGTCTTCCGGCGACTGCTTCACCTTGGCGGCGAGCTCCAGCAGGTGCCCGAGCTCGTCCGGGGTGACGTCGTCGATCGACAGGAAATGCCGGGGCACGGGCCGAGTCTATCCTCCGCCGGCGCTCACCGCCGCCCGAGGTGGCGTCGGAGAGCCTCCAACCGGTCGTCCCACTCCGAACCCACCGACGCCATCCACGACACCGCTTCGGCCAGCGGACCCGGCGTGAGGCGATACCGCCGCTCCCGGCCCGATCGCCGGCCCGAGACCAGCCCCGCCTCCTCCAGCATGGCCAGGTGCTTGGCCACCGCCTGCCGGCTCACCGGCAGAGAGCCGGCCAGCTCGGTGGCCGACGACGGGCCTCGCCGGGACAGCTGGTCGATCACCCGGCGGCGGGTCGGATCGGCCAGTGCCGCGAACACCTCCGCCGAGCGATCCACCGTCATCGCGTCGCCTGGAGCTCCGGGATTCGAGCGTAGGTGGGCCCCCATTCGGTCACGGTGAGCACCGAGCCGGTCCCGGCCGGCTCGAGCGCCAGCTCGATGCGGCCCGACCCGATGACCACCGTGCGTCCGTCCGGCAGCCGCTCGATCGGCAGCCACCGGAGCGTAAGACGCCTGCCGGGCTCGACCGTCTCGACCACCGCGCCCCTCTCCCTGTCGTCCGGCCACCGGAATGTCGCCCTGGACCCCGGCTCCGGCCGAAGGTCGCTGGTGGCCCCGAACCACTCGGAGATCCGGCGGCCCTCCGACAGCGCCGGCCAGACCTCTTCCGGAGGGAGGGGGAGCTCGATCCGTCTCTCCACCCGGTCCACGCCCACCACCCAACGGTCTCCTGTTCGCAACCCCGCGGTTGCGTCTCCGTGCTTCTTCGCGGTACCATAGCGCAACCGGGCGGTTGCCTGAAAGGAGGCGAACAGTGGCCGACCCTGTCCCGACCGTGATCGAGTCGACCGCTCGAGGCGAGCGATCGTTCGACATCTACTCCCGGCTCCTGAAGGACCGCATCGTCGTCCTCGGCTCGCCGATCGACGACGAGGTGGCCAACCTGGTCACCGCCCAGATGCTCCACCTCGAAGCCGAGGACCCGGAACGGGACATCAACGTGTACATCAACTCGCCGGGCGGCTCGGGGCTGGCCCTGTACGACACGATCCAGTGCATCCGACCGGACGTGTCGACCATCTGCGTGGGCCAGGCCGCGTCGGCGGCCGCGGTCCTCCTCGCCGGAGGGAGCCAGGGAAAGCGATTCGCCCTCCCCCACGCCCGGATGCTGATCCACCAGCCCCACGGAGAGCTCGGCGGCCGGGCCGCGGACATCGAGATCCACGCCCGGGAGGCGCTCCGGCAGCGCCGGGAGATCGACGAGATCCTGGCCCGGCACACCGGCCAGCCCGTGCAGAAGGTCCACGACGACACCGATCGGGACTTCATCCTCTCGGCGGAAGAGGCCGTGGAGTACGGCCTGATCGACGACGTCCTAGCCGGCCCGCCCCACGTTTTCCGGGTCCCCGGCCGTCCATCCGGCAACGGCCAGGCCCGGCCGGGCTAGCCGGAGCGGAGCCGGGCCCCGAACTCGGCCTGGAGCCGCTCGGCGATCGACCGGACCACTGCGTCGGCCTCCTCGTCGGTCAGCGTGCGGTCGGGGGCCCGGAGATCGAGGGCGAAGGCCAGGCTCCGGGTCCCGGCAGGAAGGGGATCGCCCTCGAACACATCGAAGAGCACCACCCGGTCGAGGAGGGGTCCACCGGCCTGCTCGAGCGTGGTCCGAACCTCGCCGGCCGGCACCCGGGCCCCAACCACGAAGGCCACGTCCCGGCGGAGCGGCGGGAACCGGGACAGCTCGCGGTACCCGGGCTCGGCCAGAGCCGCCTCGACCACCGGGGCCAGACGGAGCTCGAACGCCGTCACCCGCCCGACCAGGTCGAAGGCCCCTCCGATCCGGGGATGCAGCTCGCCGAGCTCACCCGCCAGCTCTGTGCCGATGAGGACGGTGGCCGACCTCCCCGGATGCCAGAGACCATGTGGTGGCCCGCCGAGCGACCAGCCGGCCACGCCCATCCCGTCCAGGAGGTGCTCCAGGATCCCCTTGCCGTCGAGGAAATCCTGCTCCCGGCGATCGGCCGGCCACTGCTCGGCTGCCGGGCCGGTGAGGATCACGGCCACCCGTTCCTCCTCGTCGGGCCGGGCCCCGGTGGCAGCGAAGACGGTCCCCACCTCGAACAGGCGCACCGAGGTCCTCCGGTGGCCGACGTTCCGCCGGGCCGCCCGGAGGAGCCCTGGAAGGAGGCTGGCCCGAAGGAAGCCGTCCTCTTCCGAGATCGGGTTGGCGATCCGGAGTGGCGGCCGGGCCAGGGCCGATACCTCCGCATCGCCGGCCGGACCGAACGAGTAGGACAGGGCCTCGTACATGCCCGCCCCGGACAGCAGATCGCGGATCTGCCTCCGGAGCCGGTGAAACCGGTCCAGGCCACCGGCCTGCCGGACCCCGGGGAGCGTCGACGGGATGCGTCCGTACCCGGTGATCCGCCCCACTTCCTCGATCAGATCGACCTCTCGCTCCAGGTCGACCCGATGCCCGGGGATCTCGGCCACCACCCGACCGTCCTCCTCGGTGGCCGGGATCAGCAGGCGGCCCAGGGCCTGGCGAACGTCGGACGGGACCACGGGCACGCCGAGGAGGGCGCTGGCCCGATCGGAGCGCACGGCCACGGTCCTCCGGGTCGGAACCTCACCGACGTCGACCGCTCCCTCCAGGGCGGTTCCGCCCGACCATGCCGCGATCATCGCGGCGGCTCGATCGGCCGCGGCTTCGACGCCCTCCGGATCGACGCCACGGTCGAACCGCGTCGACGCGTCCGTCCGCAGGCCCAGACGTCGTGACGTCCGGAAGACGCTCACCGGCTGGAACCGAGCCGACTCGAGGAGCACGTCGGAGGTGGCCCCGGTGACCTCGGTGTCGGCGCCGCCGATAACGCCGGCCACCGCCACGGGGCGGTCGCGGTCGGCGATCAGGAGATCGTCCTCGGTGAACGAGCGCTCCGCGCCGTCCAGCGTGGTCAGCCTCTCCCCCTCCGACGCCCGCCGAACGACGATCCCTGGCCCGGCCAAAAGATGGAGATCGAAGGCGTGGAGCGGCTGTCCGACCTCCAGCATCACGTAGTTCGTGGCGTCAACGACGTTCGACCGGGGACGTATCCCGGCCGCGGCGAGTCGAACCTGGGCCCCGAGCGGGGACGGAGCGATCGAGACGCCCCGGATCACCCGGGCCAGGTACCGGGGGCACTTCTCCCGGTCGGTGACCTCGACCGTCACCACGTCCTCGGCCCGTCCCGGACCGCCCGTCGCCTCCGCCCGCGGCACCCGGAGCTCGTCGCCGGTCATGGCGGCCACCTCCCTGGCCACGCCGACGATCGACAGGAGGTCCGCTCGGTTCGCCAGGACCTCGAGATCGATCACGGCCTGGTCCAGCTCGAGGGCTTCCTTGAGGTCGGCGCCCGGATCGAGGTCCCCGGGGAGGATCAGGATCCCTCCGTGATCGCCCGAGATGGCCAGTTCTTTCGGAGAGCAGAGCATCCCCTCGGAAAGCACGCCACGGATGTCTCGGCGTTCCAGCTTTCCTTCGAACCCCGGGAGCGTGGCACCGGGCGGTGCATAGGGGACCACGTCTCCGGGGGCCATGTTCCGGACGCCCACCACCACCTCGTGCTGACCGCCACCGTCGTCCACCACGATCCGGCACAGCCGATCCGCTCCGGGATGATCCGACACCTCGAGGACCCGACCGACTCGAACGCCCATCAGGCCCTCCCAGGGACGGATGATCCGGTCCACGGGCAGACCGTGCATCGTCATCCGCTCGGCCAGGTCCTCGACCGGTCCGGACACTGGCGTGTACTCCCGGAGCCACGACAACGGGACGCGCATCCCTCACGCCCTCCCGGCGACCTGGGACAGGAACCGGACGTCACCCTCGTAGTACATCCGGATGTCGGGCACCCCATGGCGGAGCATGGCGATGCGCTCGATACCGAGGCCGGCCGCGAATCCCGTGTACCGCTCGGGATCGATGCCGGTGTTCTCGAAGAGCGCCGGGTGCACCATTCCCGCCCCCAGGATCTCGATCCATCCGTTGCCGCACACCCGGCATCCGCCGCCGCCGCACAGGAAACAGGAGACGTCCACGCCGGCGCCGGGCTCCACAAAGGGAAAGTAGTCAGGGTAGATCCGGATCCGCTGATCGGGGCCGAACAGCGCTCGAGCGAACGCCTCGAGCGTCCCCTTCATATCGGCCAGCGACAGGCCCTCGTCCACGGCCAGGATCTCCACCTGGTTGAAGACGGGGAGATGGGTGGCGTCCGGGGTATCGCGCCGGAAGCACCGGCCCGGGATCACCACGTAGATCGGCGGTTCCTGGGACTCCATCGTCCGGATCTGCACCGGTGAGGTGTGCGTTCGGAGGACGAGGTCGTCCCTTCCGGGTACGTCGGGGTACACGGTGTCCTGGGTGAGGCGGGCGGGATGATCCGGAGGGAAGTTCAGGGCGTCGAAGTTGTACCACTCGGTCTCGAGCTCGGGTCCCTCGCTGACCCGGTAGCCGAGGCTGACGAAGGCGTCCACGACCTCACGCTCGATCTCGGTAAGGGCGTGCAGGCCACCCGGGGGTGGACGCCGGCCGGGAAGCGTGACGTCGATCCGATCGGCTTCGGCCACGGCGTCGTCCGCCTGGGCTCGCAGCGCCGCCTCGCGCTCGGCCACGGCCCCGCGGAGGGCCTCGAACGTCTCGTTGACCGCTCGCCCGACGTCCGGCCGGTCATCGGCGGGGAGCCGTCCCAGCTCGCGTTGGACCTTGGCCACCTGAGCCCTGCGCCCCAGGACCATCACCTCGAGCTGACGCAGAGCGTCGAGGTCTGCGGCGCCATGGACGGCCGCCACGCCGTCCCTCCGGGCGTCCTCCAGGATACGCAAGGCCTCGGCTCGATCCATGGACGGCTAGTGTACGGGGGTTCCGTTCGTGCCTGCCCCCGTCGAGATCACGCTGAGCATCACCGTCGGCCGCTCCACCGCCGCGGTGTGGCCCTACCTGGTCGACTGGGAACGGCTCGACCGCTGGATGGAGGAGATCTCCGACGTCCGGGTATCGACACCCCACCGGGAGGGCATCGGGGTGGAAGCCGAGGCGACCGTTCGGATCGCCGGCATCTCGACCCGCGACCGGATCCGGGTTACCCGATGGGACCCGCCCCACGTCCTCGAGATCGCCCATCTGGGGTGGGTCCGGGGACGAGGCCTCATGGAGCTGTTCCCCCAAGCGGAGCAGAGCTCCCGACTCCGTTGGACCGAGACGCTGATCCC
>DASQTB010000133.1:0-4989 GCA_035642095.1 Actinomycetota bacterium
ATGCCATGGGGCACGACCAGGGCCACCAAGAACAGGGGTCCGGCGTAAAGGGCCAGCCCGATCAGTCCTCGAACCGCGTCGACCGGCGCCCCCGCCAGGTGGCCGACGATCAGCGCCCCCAGACCCACGAGGAGCGCCGGATACACGATCCGGTTGGGCACGATCCGCCACCGGGCGTCGATCAGGCCCACGGCCAGCATGAGGGCCAGGAAGGAGGCCACGACGCCGGCCACGAAGAGATCCCGGTGGACGGCTGCCGCCGCCGCGAACAGGATTCCCGTGGCCAGCTCGGTCAGCGGATACTCCGGCGAAACCCGGCCCCCGCACCGCCGGCATCGTCCCCGGAGGAGGACGTAGGAGATCACCGGGACGTTGTCGATCGGCCGGATCTCGCTCCCGCATCGGGGGCAGCGGGATCGGGGGCGGACTACCGACTCCCCCCTCGGGACGCGGTGCACCACAACCGTGAGGAACGAGCCGAAGATCAGTCCCAGCACGGCGAACAGGGCGATCCGCACGTGTCGGGATGCTAGCTGACGGGGCTCAGGGAACCGGGCAGTTCGCCGATTCCTGATACGGCTCGCACTCGGCGAAGCTCTGGCGGGTGACCGAATAGAAGCCGGCCGGCAGGCGCCCGAACCATTCGGGAACGAGCTGGACCGTGGCGTTTCCGCCGACCTTCTCGAAGGACTTGGCGTAGATCGTGCAGGTGCATGTGTTCGTCCCCAACAGACGGACCTTGTTCTCGGGCGCGAACAGCGCGCCGGACCAGTCCGTGCCGGCCTCGATGTCGAGCTGGCCGCCCCGAACCACGATGATCCCCGACTGGGAACCGACCTTATCGCCGGCGGGGTTGATGTACCGGATGTCGGACGCGGCGCTGTCGGGGATGAGGCTCGGACGCCACTTGATCTGGTCCCCGGCGTCGGCATCGATGTAGAACACCGCGTCCTTGGCGAAGTCCTTGCCCGGAGCGCCGATGTCCGAGGGCTGGATGATGTGGTTTCTGTTCGATCCGTCCTTGAAGTTGAAGTAGTTCTGCTGATCGTCCGCCAGCTGCTTCATGCCCTCCATGGCCTCGAGGACATCCGTATCCGGGAGTGAGACCACGGGCTGGGGCGCGCCGTTGATGACGACGGCCTGGTGAGCGTCCCGGTCGTTCGGGAAGCAGGGAGGGTCGCAGGAATGGATCTCGTCGCTCGCCTTGACCTGGTTCTTGCGGTAGATCTGGAAGTTCGAGTACACAGAGGTGCATCCCAATTGTTCTCCGGGAAAGCTGGCGTCCGAACACGTCACGTTGGGGCCGGGGTTGGCCTGGATCCGGTCCTTGTGGAACGGCCACCCGAGATCGGGATCGTCGAACTGGCCGTTGCCGTTCCAGTCGGTGACGATCTTGTCCCGGGAGGTCACCACCCCGTTCACCAGCATGCTGATCCGGAGGAGCTGAGGCCCGCCGTTCAGGTCGACGTTGCCGTTGATGAACAGACCGTAGGGGACGTCCTTGGGATCCATCCGGAACCGGGCCGCCAGGGCCCTGGTGGCCGCCCGGCCCTCGCGGGCTTGCGACAGGACGTCGTACAGGACGTACGGTTTGCCCCCATCGAGCGGACGGACGAGCACGCCGTTGCTGGGCGACGTGATCCGGACCTCGCAGGGGATGTCCGCGGTGTCACCGGCCAGGGGATTGTTCAGACATCGGGCCCTCTGGCCGGTCGTCGGGTCGGGAACGATGTCCGACAGCGCGGACGGATGCCCGAACAGGTATGCCGATGCCTGGTCCAGCCCGGCCTCCGCGGCGGCGAAGGCGTCCTCGGCCCGGCGGTCTCGGGCCCCGATGTCGAGCTCGGCCGTAGCCGTGAACAGGACGCTGGCCCCGGCCAGGGCGGTCACCGCGGTCACCATCAGCACGGTGATCGCGGCCACGCCCCGCTGGTCCCCCAGTCGCCCGATCATCCCGACACCCTGTTCCGGAGGAATGCCTCCGCCTCATATGTCTGTTCGGTGTCGTCGTCCTTCATCTTGAGCTCGATGGCAATCCGGGTGACGTTGGCCAGCTCCGCGTTCGTCCAACCACCCGTCGGATTCAGCTCGGTCTCGTCCACCACACCGTCGCTATTGGTATCCAGGGCCAGGTTCGACCCGAACATCTCGAACGTCACCGTGTCGAGGTCCTCGGCCAGCGGCGCCCCCTCGTTGAAGGCGGGCCCCCGGTACAGGGCATCCCGGCCGGGCTTCTCGTAGTACACGAACTGCTCCCCCCCGGTGCCCGTGCTGATCACGCCATCGCCGTTGTAATCGACGCCGAAGTACAGGCGGTCGCCCTGGGTCGGATTGTCCACGGTCCCCTGGTACAGGATCGAGGCCTGGCGGAGCTCCCGGACCATGGTTCGGAGCGCCGTCCGGGCGTTCTGTTGGAGATCGATCCGATCCTGGGTCTCCAGGCCGCTCCGGATCAGGTTGAACATCAGCGGGGTGACGATCGCCATGAGGATGGCGAACACGCTCATGGCCACGGCGAACTCCACCAGCGTGTAGCCGCGCTCGTCGGGCCGTCGGTCAGTGCTCATGGACGATGTACGAAGCATCGGCGCTGGCATCCCCCACCCCGACCAGCATCGGTGACAGCGGGGTCGCGCCGGTGACGTCCTGACGCGTGGTGATGGAGAGGATGTTCTTCTGGCCCACGGAGGCGGAAGCAGTCCCAGCGACGGGATCGAAACGAAAGTCTCGAACGGTCACACCGGCCACGATCGACAGCGACGTGGGCGGTGGCGTGGTGGGGTCTCCATCGTCGTCGTCCCCGACGTATGCCGCGGGGATCACCACGGGGTTGGGGTTCTCGGTTGGGGCCTTGGTCTGGTCGACTCGGGTGGCGCCACACCGGCCCCCGGCGGGGTCCTCGATGCCGGGGGTCGCCGGGTCGTCCTCCCACCCGCCGCAGGTCGAGTCGAATCCGAAGTTGAAAGCCACGGAATACCCTCCTGGGAGGTCGCCGGGCCCGGTGGAAGGCTCCTCCGGATCCCAGACCCGAAGGCCGTTGACCCGCCAGTCGACGGCCGTGGACGCGCCGGTGGTGCTGGCCACCGCCCGGGCGTCGACCTCGAGGCTCTCGATCGTCACCACGCCTTGGTATTCATCGGGATTCCCCGTCTCGAACGCCTCGCTGGCCCACACGGTCACCGCGGGGCGGGCCGGGTCGCTCCCGGAGGCCGGGATCGTGGTCAGATCGACCGAGGAGTCCACCGTCACCTGACTGGTCGTCGATCGCTCCTCGACCGTCCCCGCCACGCCACCGAGCTCGAACATCCGGAGCGGGGGCTCATCCTGGGCGTCGTTCGGATCACGGGAGGTGACGATGAATCCGGCGACGTTGACCGAAGCCTCGCCCTCGGGGTTCAGCGTGTGGAGGGCCGACACGTTCGCCTCGGTGGCGGTTGAGCTGGAACCCCAGCCGGCCAAGGCTCCCACCCCGGCAAGGGAGCTCACGGAGCCGGCCGACAGCGAGCCGTTGTCGATGGCGCTGTTCCCGTCGGTCGTGTTCGGGACCGACGAGGCGGCGGCACCCTCGGTAGGCGCCTCCGGCTGGAGGAGGACCCCGTTGATCGGGTTGCGCTCCACGACGTCAATGGGATCGGCCGTGGCGTCGGACTCAGATCCGGTGACCTCCCGGAAGGAGGTCGAGGCCTCCCCCACCGTGGCCAGGACCTCGGCCGTCGTTCCCTCCGCGGCGTTGATGCCGTCGTGGAAGACGACGCCCGAGAGCTGGCCCGCCAGGACGGAACCGGACGCCTCGACGTTGGGGACCCCCCGACGGATGTTGTGGATCACGGTGTCCAGGGTCACCCCGCGGCTCTGTCCCTGGCTGGTCCAGCCGAGGTTGACGGTGAGCTTGACCGCCTGCGCTCCGGGTTCGTCCGCATCGGCCACGTCGCTGGCGTAGCCGGCCTTCGGAGGCCTGGGAGTCAGGGTCCCGTCGTCCTGCACCCCGACGAACTGCACGGTGGTGGAACGGATGAAGTCCTTGCCCTCTCGAACCAGCGGGGTCTCCGTGGTGGTGAACGTCCATACGTTGGCCGTTCCGTCGTACGACGCCGTCGTTCCGGGGATCACTGGTGTCCCGGTCGTGTTCGGGTAGTACAGGTCGAGCAGATCCACCCGCCGAGCCTCATCGGTCCAGGGGATGTAGAACGGGAGAGCCCGAAGCTCCTCCAGCCGCTCCTGGGCCAGGGTCTTTCCCACCTGATCGAAGCGGACCCGGCTGCCGGTCTCCAGGGCCCGGTCGAACATCAGCGACAGGCTGACCACGACGATGGCGAACAGCCCGAGCGAGACGGCCAGCTCGATGAGGCTGAACCCCTCCTGGCGACGCCACCGGCTCATGTGGTCACCTGCCCGGTCGACGTGTGGACGGTGATCGTCTCCACCCGACCCACTCCTCCGCGAAGGGTGATGGAGTAGCTGTCCGCCAGGCCGGGTGCATTCGGGTAGCCGCCCCTGGTATCGAAGTACACGGCGTTGCTGGGGACCGTGGCGCCCGTCTCGGGCTCATCGTTGTAGCTCTTGAAGTTGACGGGGTCGAACTCAACGGTTGCGGAAAGGTCCTGTTCGGCCGTCTCCGCGACCCACGCGGTACCGTCGTACCGCCACGGCTGATAGCTCCGCGGTGGATCGAACAGGACGTACCGGGGGACTCCCTCGTCCACCGCGCTGCTCCTGGCGTCGCGGAGGACGTCCACGATCTCAGCCGTGGCGTTCCGCATCTCCTGGATGGCGATCTGGTTGTTGATCGAGGGCGCCGCGATGGCGAAGAGGACCCCGACCACCGCCAGGACGACCAGGATCTCGACCAACGTCATGCCGCGCTGGTCTTTCAGCGAACGGATCAGTTTTCTCATACCGGACAAAGCGTGTCTCCGGGCTGCATCCATGTAGATATCGGCCTCTTTCTCGGCCACCTGTAGAAACGGAGAGGGGCGGCTCCGAGGAGCC
>DASQTB010000134.1:0-4382 GCA_035642095.1 Actinomycetota bacterium
CGTGACCCGGCCGGCCCAGGCCAGCTCGAACAGCGCCGACAGGGCGTCGCGTTCGGTGAGGCCCGCCGCGGCGGCGATCTCCGAGAGGAACGAGGCCCCTCGAGCGCGGAGGACCTCCTCGACTGAGCGGACCGCCTCTCCGGCGACGGGAGCCGGGGGCCGGAGCAGGACCGGGACCGCTTCCCGGGGAAGGAGCGCCACCCGCCGCCCGGGCAGCCCCTGCCACAGGTACGCACCGGAGGCCACCAGGCGCTCGGCCGCAGCGCGGTCACCGCCCCGGAACCGGGGGGACAGGACCTCGTCCTCCAGCGACGCCGCCGGGAGGGGAAGGCCGGCCAGGACGTCGAGGACCAGTCGGGCCCCGGCCTCGGTGGCCCCCTGCACCCGGCGCTGGCGGTCGAGCAGGAACTCGGCGAACCTGCTCGGGTCGACCGGTTCGATGTCCTCCCGGAGGACCTTGAGGGTCTCCCGGTGGATCCGCCGAAGGTTGTCCGCGTCGACCCACTCGCGCTCCGTGCCGCCCGGACGATACTCGCCCGACGCCACCTCCCCGCCCCCCTGGAGGTCGACGAGGACGGCGGCCGCCTCACCCTCGCCGATGCCGTACCGAAGGGCCACGTCCCGTGCGGTGACCGGACCCCGTCCCGCCAGGTGGCGACGAACCACGCGTCGCCGGGCCTCGGGCTCCTCGAACGCCTCGTAGTCCTTGGCGTCCTCCGCCGCGACCCACCGAGACTCACCTCCGATGTCGATCCGTCGGGCTCGCCGTTCCCCGTCCAGGGCCTCGACCAGCTCGCGCCACCGGGGGCCGATACGGACGGAGAGCTCCTGATCGGACAGGTCGCCGAGCGCGGCGAGCATGTCGGCGGTCTGGTCTGCGGTGCGCGGACGGGAGCGATCATCGGCGCGCTGGAGCAACCGTTCCACCCGGTCGATGGCCCGCTCGTCGAGGAGGTCGCGGAGGGCGTCGGGCCGGACCACTCGGGCGAGGAGGTCCCGGTCGACGGCCAGCAGCTGGCTCCGCCACTCTGCCCGGGGATAGTCGCCGACGTACTGGAACGCCACGTTGTAGTCGAACAGGAAGTGCATGGCGAACGGCGAGGGGACGTCGGACGCCACCCGGCGAACGGCGATGTCTCCCGAACGGATCCCGTCCGCGACCTTCCTGAAATCGCGGACCCGGAGGAGGTCATCCCACGCCTCCCGATAGGCCTCCAGGAGGATGGGGAACTCGCCGTACCGCTTGGCCAGCTGCATCAGGTCCTGGGCCCGGATCCTCTGGAGCCACAGGGGCGTCCGCTGATTCGGACCGCGTCGGGGAAGCAGCAGCGCCCGGGCAGCGCTCTCCCGAAACAGCACGCCGAACAGTGGCGAGATCTGGAGTTCGCGGAGGAGCAGCTCGTCGAGATCCTCATCGTCCGGAAGCTCCGTGACGAGCTCCATCGGCAGCGGCCCGTCCCGCTCCGGGAATCGGAGCATGATGCCGTCGTCCACGGCCAGCCCCTCGACATCGAGGTTCTCCGCGTCCCGGACCCGGGCCCGTATCGTCAGCAGCCACGCGTGATGGACGCGGGAGCCGAACGGCGAGTGGATCAGCACGCGGCGGTCCCCGAGCTCATCGTCGAACTCCTCGACCACGACCGCTCGATCGGTCGGGAGCTCGCCGACGGCCTCTCGTTGATCGAGGAGGAACGTGTGGAGGTTCGCCGCGGCTCGCTCGCCCAGGGCGCACTCCTCTCGGGCCCACTCCGTGAAGTCCGGGTCGTCGAGCCGACCACCGGCTTCCCGCAGGAACTCCCCCATCCGGAGCCCCGTCTCGTACGGGCGGCCCGGCTGCTCGCCGTGCCAGAAGGGGATGGTCGGCATCGCTCCCGGGGCGGCATGGACGAGCACCTCATCCCGGTCCATGCGTTCGATCCGCCACACCGCGGTGCCGAGGACGAACGAGTCGCCCGGCCGGGCCTCGAACACGAACTGTTCGTCGAGCTCGCCCAGACGGGCCCCGGTCTCGGCGTGCACCACGCGGTAGTACCCCCGGTCGGGGATCGCCCCGGCGTTGGTGACGGCGAGCATCCTCGTCCCGGCCCGGGCCCGGACCTGGCCCGTCTCCCGGTTCCACATCACCCGCGGCCGGAGCTCTCCGAACCGCGCGGCGGGGTACCGGCCGGCCAGCATGGCCAGGACGGCCTCGAACCGCTGGCGATCGAGGTCTCGGAACGGATAGGCCCCTCGCACCAGCGCGTACAGTCCCGACGCGGTCCACTGCCCGTTCGTGGTGGCGCCGGCGATCTGCTGAGCCAGGACGTCCAGGCATCCCTCCGGCACCTCGGTGGTCTCGACCTGCCGGCGGAGCATGCCCCGGGCCAGCGCAGCCGTGTCCACCAGATCGGGCCGGTACTTCGGCACGATCCGGCCGACGGCGGTCTCGCCCACCAGATGGCCGGCCCGGCCCACCCGTTGGAGCCCGGCGGTGACGCTCTTCGGGCTCTCGATCTGGATCACCAGGTCGATGGCGCCGATGTCGATCCCCAGTTCCAGCGAGCTGGTGGACACCAGCGCGGGGAGCTTCCCCGCCTTGAGCAGCTCCTCGACCTCGAACCGCTTCTCCCGACTGATGCTGCCGTGGTGGACCCGGCACAGCGTCTCCCCGGCCAACTCGTTCACGTTGCGGGCCACCCGCTCCGATAGGGCTCGGTTGTTCACGAAGATCAGGGTGGACCGGTGCTCCCGGATCAGCCGATGGAGCTCCTCGTAGATCGAGGGCCACACGCTGTCGCCGGGGAGCTCTCGAAAGTCCTCCACCGGCGCTTCGACGGTGAGGTCGATCTCCTTTCGGCCGCCGGAGTCGATGACCCGGATCGGGCGGGGCTCCCCGCGTTCCAGCCCGCCGAGCCACGCCGCCACCCGATCGGCGGGCCGCACGGTGGCGGAGAGGCCGACCCGCTGGAACGGCCTCCCCGTGAGCCAGGCCAGCCGCTCCAGCGACAAGGCGAGGTGGGTCCCCCGCTTCACCGGCGCCAGAGAGTGGACCTCGTCGACGATCACCGCCTCGACACCGGTCAGCGTCCGGGCGGCCCGCTCGGAGGTGAGGTACAGGTACAGGGACTCGGGCGTGGTGATCAGGACGTCGGGCGGACGCCGAACCAGCCGCTCCCGGTCCCGCTGTGGCGTGTCTCCGGTCCGGATCCCGACCGTGATGTCCGGGGGAGCCAGCCCGAGACGGGACGCCAGGTCACCCATCCCGGCCAGCGGCACCTCGAGGTTCCGGTGGATGTCGTTCCCCAGCGCCTTGAGCGGCGTGACGTAGAGGACGCGGACGCCCGGCTCCGGGCGCGGCTCCCGAGCCAGCCGGTCGAGGAACACCAGGAAGGCGGCCAGGGTCTTCCCCGAGCCCGTCGGAGCCACGACCAGGGCCGACTCGCCGGCGGCCAGGGCCGGCCAGGCCAGATCCTGGGCCGGTGTGGGGTCGCCGAACGCCTCCCGGAACCACCCGCCGGCCACCTCGCCCAGGACCGAGATCCCATCGCTCACGGTCCGGCCATCGTACGCCGAGCCTCCGACTACAGACGCACCACGCCGCGGGCCTCACCGCGCCGAGCGGACGGGCCGGCCCGGATCAATCCCTCCGCCGCCAGCACCCTGATCGATCCAACGACCTCCTCTCTCCGACGGCGAGTCGCCAGCCACAGCGTGGCCACCGTGGCCGATCCCCGATCCCGCAGGATGCGGACGATGGCGCCCCGGAGCTGGCGGGACGAGCCCTCGAAGCCCGGCCGGCGTCGTCGTGACGGTTCCGGGAGGGCGCCGCTCCGTCGGAAGACGCAGGAGCGGGCCAGCGGGCAGGCGGTGCACCGAGGGACCGGACGACACACATCCCGCCCCAGATCCATCACGGCCTGGTTCCAATCGCCGGGGGCCCGCCGATCCAGCCAGCCCTGGGCCGCTCGTCGGACCTCCCCCGGTGTGGCCGCGTCATGCCCCAGGCGGTACCGCCTCACCACCCGAGCCACGTTCGTGTCAACGGCCGCCGCGGGTGCGTCGAAAGCGATCGACGCCACCGCCGCGGCCGTGTACGGGCCGACACCGGGCAGCCGCCGGAGCATCTCCGGATCGGCAGGAACCCGTCCACCATGCTCCCGGACCACCGCTCGGGCCGCCTCGTGGAGGGCCGCCGCCCGCCGGTTGTACCCCAGCCCGGACCACGCCCGTAGCACGTCGCCCGACGAGGCCCGGGCCAGCGCACGGATCGAGGGGAACCGACGGAGGAACGAGCGATACACGGGGACGACACGAGCGGCCTGGGTCTGCTGGAGCATGATCTCGCTGACCAGGATCCGGTAGGGATCACCCGCCCCTCGCCACGGATAGGCCTGCCGGCGGGG
>DASQTB010000135.1:0-3849 GCA_035642095.1 Actinomycetota bacterium
GGCATCGAAACGGCCATGATGGGGAGGTGGACCGGTCCGACGTCGCCGGGTGGGTCGATCGATACGTCGAGGCCTGGGGATCGAACGCTCCCGATCAGATCGGCGCGCTCTTCACCGACGACGCCCGGTACTACACGGCCCCCCATCGGGAGCCGTGGACCGGGCGTGACGCCATCGTCCGGGGATGGCTGAACCGGAAGGACGAGCCCGGGGACTGGGGGTTCCGGTACGAGGTTCTCGGTGTGGACGGCTCGGTGGGGTTCGTTCGAGGATGGACCAGGTACCACACAGACGACCCCGACTACAGCAACCTGTGGGTGATCCGGCTGGCCGGGGACGGGCGGTGCGATGAGTTCATCGAGTGGTGGATGCCGGTGGAGGCATGAGCGCGTTCGAGATCGTCACGTTCCTGCACATCCTCCTGGCCCTCATCGGCCACGGGCTCCGCGATCCAGCAGCCATCCAGGCGACGCTCCTTCCCACTTCCCCCGTGAAGCCTCCACAGCAGCCTTGGTCCGGCCGATCTCCTGGGCGATCGACCGCTGGATGTCCCCCGAGCGCCCGCTCTGCTTCCTTGCGGATCTCGATTAGCCGTCCTACTTGACGAATGACCTTCCCCCGCTCTCTTCCACCCCGCTGGCCATGGTCTCCTCGGCGTAGCGAATTCGTCCCTCAAGACCGTCCCGGAGGGCATCCAGGCGGTCCATCTTCTGAACCAGCCGAGCGATGTCCGTATCCTGCGGCACACATGCGCCTCGCTCCTGGTGGCCCAGGGTCCCCACGTCAGGGAGATTGCTGTGCGGCTTGGTCACTCAAACCCGGTGGTGACGATGCGGGTCTACGCCACATGCTCCCGAGCCTTGATGAGCGGCTGGCGACGGGTCTCGAACAGACGTTCCGCGCTGCTGTCACCTATCCGTCACCTCAAGCGGAGGAAGCGGAGGTAGTCCAGCTCCCTGCCGAGAAGTAGAAACGGCCCCTTACCAGGGCCGTTGTCCGGTGGAGCTGACGGGAGTCGAACCCGTGACCTCGTGCCTGCCGAGCACGCGCTCTACCAGCTGAGCTACAGCCCCGGAAGGACTCGATTCTAACAGGCGCCGGTGGACACCCTTAGCGCCAGTCGACCGAGACGACCGTCACCGGCTCCGAGATCCCCCTCAGCGTCACCCGCCGCGGCTCGGAGACCGACCAGTCGCCCCCGGCCGCCTCGACCGTCATTTCGGTGGCCGCGATGTCGCCTCCTTCGGCCAGCGCCCCTACCCGGGCGGCGACGTGGACGCCCACGCCGCCGTAGTCGCGCTCCCGCTGGGTGGCCTCTGTGGCGTGGACGCCGATCCGGACCGGAGGAGCGAAGCCGTGGGTCCGACGGTGTTCGGCCAGCGAGCGTTGGATGGCCACCGCGCACGCCAGGGCCGCCCCCGGCTGCTCGAAGGCTACGAAGAACCCGTCGCCGGCGTGGTCGACCTCCTCACCGTGGTGCTTCCGGAACAGCTCCCGGAGCGCGCGGTCATGCCATCCGACCATGTCTTCCCACGCCTCGTCGCCGATCGCCTCGACCAGATTCGTCGATCGGACGATGTCCGTAAACATGAAGGTCCGGGCGACTCGAGGTCCCGAACGCTTCGGGCCCAGCGCCTCGTCCAACAGCCGAAGGTCGAGCGCGGCGCCGAGCTCCTGCAGGGTGGATCGCGCGGCGCCGAGTTCGAGCGCCGCAGCGTCGTCGTCTCCCATGGCCCGGTAGGCCAGTCCGAGCATCGACCGAGCGAGCGCTGCCTCGTACGGCGCTTCGATCTCACGCCAGAGCTGCCATGCCGTTCGCCCGCTTCGAAG
Source organism: Actinomycetota bacterium (assembly GCA_035642095.1). Classification (GTDB taxonomy): domain Bacteria; phylum Actinomycetota; class UBA4738; order UBA4738; family CALAEC01; genus DASQTB01. Next base: position 1,831 of record DASQTB010000135.1, read on the forward strand.
GGCAGCGGAGTGATCGCCCTCCTCGAACTGGACCCGCGCCCGGGCAGTCGCCGCGCTGGCTCGAAGAGCGGGACTTCCGAACGCCTCGGCGATCCGCTCGAGCTCCTCGGCGGCCTGTCCAGCCGTGGCCCGATCCTCCGTCCGGGCGGCGATCTCCACCGCCGCGGGGAGGAGACGGGCCCGACGAAGCGGCTCTTCGGTCTCGGCCAGCGCTCGACCGATCGACGTCGCCGCCGCCTTGAGCTTCCCCTGGGCGAGTCGGAGCATCGCCAGCCCCGGCTGCGGATCGCGGCCCAGCTCGTGAGCCTGGCGGAAGGCCTCCTCCGCCTCGCCGAGATCTCCGCTTCTCAGCCGGATCTCGCCGATCTCGTAGAAGCCGTCGCCGGCGAACATCGGAAGGCCGAACTCCTGAAGCTCGGTGCAGGCCTGCCGGGCCTCTCGCTCGGCCTCCGCCCACGCGCCTCGGAGCCGGATGATCTCGGCGCGATGGACCCGGCACACCCCGGGGAACCCGTTGATCGACTGCCGCTCGCACCATCGTCGGGCGGCTTCGGTCCACTCCCCTGCCCGCCGGTAGTCGGCGAGCTCGGCGCAGGTGACGATCGTGTTGCAGTACACGATGCCCGTGGCCATCGGGCTGAGCTCACCGCTGACCGCGGCCAGGGTCGCCTCGTCGATCAAGGCGAGCCCCTCCTCGACCCGGCCCATGGCTACCAGTGCCTCTCCTTGGTTGGTCAACGCCCTGGCCTGGATGTCTCGATCCTGGAATCGGGCGCCGATCTCCACCGCCCGGCCACCGTGCTCGTACGCGGCCTGAAGGTCTCCGCGCGAGTAGGCCATCATGGCCCGGAGCTGCTCCAGGTAGGCGTGCTCCACCGACTCGGATTCCCCGGCCAGGAGTCGTTCCGCCTTGGCGAACCAACTGTCGGCGATCGACTTGGACAGTTTCGCCAGGTGATCGCGGGTCAGCCAGACCGCCACATAACCGGCTCGAGCGCGATTCCCGGCCTCGATGTACCCCGCGTGAGCACGCTCTCGGGCGCCGATGCACTCCTCGATCAGACCGGACCACCACGCGGCTTCAGCCATCGTCTCGAGGTCCTCCGGACGAAGCGATGAGCCGGCGTCCGCCTCCTGGAACAGATCGAATGCCTCCCGCCAGGCGTGCCGGTCGAGGGCCTCTCGAGCCGCCGTCAGAGGATGCTCCGCCGTGCGTTGATCCACGGTAGTGATGGTACCGTCCTAGCCGCTCTGAGCGGCCCGCTGGTCCCAGTCCACCGGTGGGGCGTCGGCCCACAGGCGCTCCAGGCCGTAGTAGTCGCGATCCTCGTCCTGGAACACGTGGGCCACGAAGTCAACGAAGTCGAGGAGGACCCACCGTCCTTCTCGCTGCCCCTCCCGGCGGAGGGGCCGCAGGCCCTGGGCCTTGACGGCCCGCTCCACCTCCTCGGCGATGGTGCGGACCTGCCGGTCGCTGGTCCCCGAGGCGATGACGAAGTAGTCGGTTATGACGATCAGGTCACGGACGTCCAGGACGACCACGTGGCGAGCCTGCTTCGACGCGGCGGCGCGTGCCGCGGCGACCGCTGCGTCGCGCGATCCCGTCACCGGCCTCCCGTGAAGTCCCGGCCGACCACGACGATAACGTCGGAGAGCTGCGGCTGAGCACCGAGCAGGATCTGGCCCACGCCCAGCAGATCGCGAGCTCGCTCGGCGGCGGGCAGGTCCTCCTCCGATGAGGCGATGATCTTCGTCACCTTGTAGTCGAAGCGGTTGGCGTTCTCCGATGACACCAAGCGGAATCCGTTCGGAATCAGGATTCGGGCCACATCTTCCCCGATCCCCGGCTCACCAACCCCATTCAACACCACCAGCCGGATCACGTCACCGGGCTGGGGGATGAATCGGTCGTCGACCAGATCGCCGATCCCCTTCTCGTCGGGGCGAGTCAGCCCCGCCCCGAGCTCGACCACCGGGAGCGCCAACAGGTCGGCTCGCTCGAGGCTCGAGGCCGCCAGG
>DASQTB010000136.1:0-62034 GCA_035642095.1 Actinomycetota bacterium
GGCGACGGAGAACGCGCCTCGACCGGTCGAGGGCGGACGCCGGGGCCTCGGGGATCACCGCCTCCGTGAAGTGACGCATCCCGGCCAGGTCCCGGAGCGGCTGAGGCCGCTGGCCGAGACTCCGAGCCAGGAGCCGGGTCCGGGGAATGAGGCACGACGCCAGCGAGATCAGGAGGAGCAGATAGGTCAACGTGAACCACCACGACCCGTAGACGTCGAACAGCCCGACCGCCCGGTAGACACGGGCCAGCAAGGGGTGCTCCACGAAGAGGTCGGCCACGGCTCTCGGGGCGATCGGGGCCTGGGGCACCAGTGAGCCGAACACGCTGGCCACCGCCACGACCAGAAGAAGGATCAGCGCCGTGCGCATCGAGCGCAGCGTTCGCCACACGGCGACCAGGGAGCGGTACAGCGACTCGGAGGGGGACGCCATCAGCCGGCCCGGCGCATCGTACCGCGACCGCTCAGATCGGGGGCGTGAACCCCTGCACCCACCGGAGGATCCCCAACCGGGAGAGGAGCGGGAGCCACAGGTTCGCGGCCAGCAGGACGCCGATGCCGACCAGGAGTCCCCCGCCGACGCCGGCGAACCAGTGGTAGTTCCGCTTCACGAACCCCAGGGCCCCGGTCAGTCGGCGGAGGCCCAGGCCGATTAGGACGAACGGGAGGCCCAGTCCCAGCGAGTAGGAGAACAGGAGGAACGCTCCCCAGGCGCCCCCGCCCTGGACCGCGGCCAGCGTCAGGATCCCGGCCAGGACCGGCCCCAGACAGGGCGTCCACCCGGCCGCGAAGGCCATCCCCAGGGGGACGGCCCCCCACCTCCCCGGGCGGACCCGGCTGAGCAGGGGCCGCCACTCCGAGAACAGCCCCGCGTTCCCCAGCCGGAACGCGAACAGGAGCATCAGCACGCCGATGCCCACCACCACAACTCCGGCGATCCTCTGGCCGGCCGGGGAGGTGAGCGCGGGCCGGAACACCTTCGAGAACGCCCCCGTGAGCGTGAACACCACGGCGAACCCGAGGACGAACGACAGCAGCGGCATCACCGGCCGGCGCCCCTCCTCCTGCGAGCCCGAGACGAAGCTCAGGTATCCGGGAACCAGGGGAAGCACGCAGGGAGAGGCGAAGGACACCACGCCGGCGGCGAACGCCAGCGCCGGGGCCCACCACGAGGACAGCGCCTCCGCCACGCCCACGGGCCACAGTGTGGCACTTGCCAACCCGGACCCGTTGGGGAAGAATCCGGTCCGGTGCTTGTGAATCGGTTCACAAGGACGACGCCGGCCCCCCGGGGCCGGACCGGGCCCCTCGGGCCCCGGGACCCCGTTGGTAGAATCAGAACTGGAGTGGCCCGACCATGAGACTCCCCATCCCGAAGGCGGTCGAGCGGAGATTGCGACCGCTCATGCGCCGGGGCGAGCAGTTCCTCCGGACCTTCGAGTGGACCTGGACCTCGGCCTTCATCGCCGGGCTGATCATCTCGTTCGTGGCCCTGACCACGCTGGCGGTGATCCCGTCCTGGATGCTCTATTTCTCCGAGCAGTCGCTGGGCATCTCGCCCGAGAACCGCATCACCCTGGCCATCCGTGACCTGGTGGTGACCGGCTGGCTCGGGGTATGGGCCGGGATCTTCGTGGTGACCTTCTACAAGTTCCAGGTGATCCGGAAGCGGCTCCGCGGCGAGCAGCAGGCCGAGCGCTACTCGGGCGGATACCGCTAAGGAGACGAGCGATGCCGTTCCAGAAGACCGAGGTCGACATCCGAGAGGACTACACCCTCGAGGCCGTCGACCCCGTCTGGTTGAAGGAGGGCGTGAAGTCGCCCAAGCACCTGATGCTCGACCCCGAGCCGTGCATCCTGTGCCGGGCGTGCGAGGACGTGTGCCCCTGGAACTGCATCTTCATGTTGGACACGGGCATCATCCAGACCATCGAGGACCCGGCCACCGGCGAGCTCGTCCAGCAGGCCGAGGCGGTGTTCGTGGTCGACGACAACGCGTGCACCCGGTGCTCCGTGTGCGTGGAGCGCTGCCCGAGCGACTGCCTGTACTACGCCCGGCTGCCCGAAGGAGGCGATGGAGGGCAGCGGACGATGGGCTCCGTGCCGATGTCGCAGAAGGCCGAGGAGCCGGCGTGAGGATCCCCCGCCCCCCGAGCCCGACGCAGGTCCTGGACTACATCCAGGACACCGAGGTGTGGCGTTCGATGTTCCGGCCCGGATCGATCTTCCGGAAGGGGTACAAGGACACGCAGCGGGACCGGGCCCTGGCCGCCATGAACAACGTGCTGTACCACCTCCACCCGGTGAAGGTGAAGCGCCACGGGCTCAAGTTGACATACACGTTCTGCCTGGGCGGCCTGTCCTTCTTCCTGTTCATCCTGCTCACCGTGACCGGCATCTTCCTGATGTTCTTCTACCGTCCGTCGGCCGAGCTGGCCTCCGGCCAGGCGTACACCGACATCGAGACGATCCGAAACAGCGTGGCCTTCGGGGACCTGGTCCGGAACATGCACCGGTGGGGGGCGCACCTGATGACGATCACGGTGTTCCTCCACATGACCCGGGTGTTCTACACCGGCGCCTACAAGCCGCCCCGGGAGTTCAACTGGGTGGTCGGCGTGATCCTCCTCCTGATCACCCTGCTGCTGGCCTTCAGCGGCTACCTGTTGCCGTGGGACCAGCTGTCGTTCTGGGCCTTCACGGTCGGCACGAGCTTCGGGGCGTACTCGCCGCTCGTGGCCAGGGAGGTCCAGTTCATCCTCCTCGGAGGGCTCGAGGTGAGCGGAGAGACCCTCCTCCGGTGGTACGTTCTCCATGTCCTGGCGCTTCCGTTCGTGATCACCATCTTCCTGGCCGTGCACTTCTGGAGGATCCGGAAGGACGGCGGGATCTCGGGACCGCTCTGATGGCCGAGTTCGCCGAGAACCTGAACCCCGAGACCTTCAACCGAGTCCGTGAGGAGCTGCTCGGCCAGGGGGTGCCGCCCCGGGTGGCCGAGGGCCGGGCCCGGCGGGTGGCCATGGTCGAGTACAACCGGCAGCACGGCGAGGAGGAACCCGCCGGGGCGGCCACCCGCCCACCGGAGGGCGGCGACGGCCAGGCCGCCGCCCCTGCGGCCGCGGCTCCCGCGGCCCCGGCCGCACCCGCCGCGGCCCCCGGCGCGCCGATGGCCGCCTCGGTGGCCGTGGCCGCGCCAGCCGCCCCATTGACCGCGCCGCCGCCCACCGGCAAGCTGCCCACACCGAAGGCCGGGGCCCCCGACAAGCACCGGCTCCTGGCGCTGGTCCAGCCGGAGGGGGTCCAGCGGGTCGAGCGGGAGCAGGGCGACCGGATCAACACGTTCCCCCACCTCCTGCTGGAGGAGCTGCTCTCGCTGGTGATCGTGACCGCGGCCCTGATCGTGTTCTCGACGTTCGTCAACGCGCCGCTCCGGGAGCTGGCCAACCCGAACCTCACGCCCAACCCATCCAAGGCACCGTGGTACTTCCTCGGCCTCCAGGAGCTGCTCCGGTACTTCCACCCCATGGTGGCCGGCGTCCTGGTTCCCACCCTGTTCTTCGCGTTCCTGTTCGCCCTGCCCTACGCGGACCGCAACCCCAGCTCGAAGCCGGGCGACCGGAAGCTGGCCATCGTGCTCTTCACGATGCTCCTCATGTTCTTCGCCGTCCTGACCATCATCGGGGCATTCTTCCGAGGGCCGGGGTTCAACTTCATCTGGCCGTGGGTGGACGGGGTGTTCTTCGACCTATGAGCCCGCAGACGTTCGCCATCATCATCGTCGCCGGGCTCTTCGCCCTGTTCGTCCTTCTGGTGATTGCGGCGTTCGTCCGGTCGCGACGAGCGGCCACCGTGTTCCGGGAGGCGGCCCGGGGCGCCGTCCCCAGACCCCCCACGCCGGAGCGCAGGGAGGGGGCCGCGAAGCCGAGGCCCGTCTCCCGCCGTGACTTCTTCCGGGGGGCGCTGCTGACGTCCTTCGCCGTGTTCGGGGCCGAGTTCGGCTTGGCCAGCCTGGCCTTCATCTGGCCGAACCTCCAGGGAGGGTTCGGATCGTTGATCGACCTGGGGCTCCCCGCCAGCGCGGTGAAGAGCCAGATCGAGGGAGACCGCCTGCCGTTCTATTTCGGCGCGGGACGCTTCTACCTGGTCACCTACGACGGCGAGGGCGCCGACACGGAGTACCAGGGTCTGGTCGGCGAGGGGCTGATGGCCCTGTACCAGAAGTGCGTCCACCTCGGGTGCCGGGTCCCGTTCTGCCAGGCCAGCCAGTGGTTCGAGTGTCCCTGCCACGGCTCCAAGTACAACCGAGCCGGCGAGTACCGTGACGGCCCCGCGCCCCGGGGCATGGACCGATTCGCCGTCCGGACCCAGGGCGGAACGGTCCAGGTCGACACGACGCAGATCGTCCTCGGACCGCCCCGCGGAATCGACACGATCAAGCAGGAGCCAGAAGGCCCCTTCTGCGTCAACATCGGCGGGGAATGACCGACCTCCTGGCGCTCTCCACCCCGGTGACCATCGCCCTGGTGGCCGGCGTCCTGATCGGCCTGGGCTTCGTGGCCTGGCTGATCGCCCTGGCCATCCGGAAGCGAGGCGACCGCGGTCCGGACATCCCCCCGGGGATGCGCCCCGGTCCCTCGGACGAGGTCCTGGAGCGGCGTCAGCGGGAGAAGGTCATGGGATGGGGGGTCCTGTTCGTCCTCCTCTCCGCGATCTGGCTCCCGGCGCTGTGGTTGGGGGAGCCGGGCCAGAACGTCGACGACGCTATCGAGCTGATCTCGCGGTCGGAGCAGCGTGGATCCCAGTGGTTCCAGGAGACCTCCGAGGAGAACCCGACCGGCTACGGCTGCGCCCGGTGCCACGGCGAGGAAGCCCAGGGGGGCAGCGTGCCGTTCACCCCCGAGGGCGAAGAGGAGCCCATCGAGTATCCGGTGCCGTCCCTGTCGGACGTGTGCGGTCGGCTCGACGTCGAGGAGATCAGGACGACGATCGAGCAGGGCCGGGAGGGGACCCCGATGCCCTCGTGGAGCGTGTCGTACGAGGGACCGATGAACGACCAGCAGATCCTGGACCTCATCAACTACCTGGTATCCATCCAGACGGTGACCGGTGACGCCAACCTGTGCCTGAACCCGCCGGTCGCCGACGAGGAACCGGCCCCCGGCCCGACCGCGTCCGTGACTCCCGGCGCGCCGACCGGCGAGGAGCCCCAGCAGGGCGGGGCCGGCCAGGGCGGCGGGGGTTCGTCGCCCGGACCCGAGGCCTCGCCGGGGAACGCCTGATGGAGCTCCTGGCCCTCACCCGGGACAACATCGAGGGTGTCCTGGTGGTGGTCTCCGCGTTCGTCATCTTCGGCGGCAGTGTGCTGCTGCTCCTGGGAGCGGTGTTCGGCCTGCGCATGGCCTACCTCCTGGTGGCCACGGGGTTCTTCGCCTTCATGATCATCCTGTCCGCCCTGTGGTCCTTCGGCGCCGAGCTGTTCGGTGTCGGGACCCCACCGTTCCTGGGACCGAAGGGGGAGATCCCCACGTGGATCGCCCTCGACGCGGGGAGAGACCTGACCTCCCCCACGTTCCCCGTCCTCGACCGATATCCGGACGATCCGTGGACATCGGCCGAGGAGGACCCCTCCCGCACCCCCGAGGTCGAGTCGGTCACCCTGGCCGTGCAGGAGTTCCTGACCGAGGAGGCTCAGGCCGAGCTGGCCCGAGCTCGGATCGAGGGCGAGGTGACGCCGGAGGACTTCCAGGTCACCGACATCGAGTTCACCACGGTCGACGACACGCCGCTGGCCGCGGCCCGAGCGTTCGCCTCCGGGGGAGGTCCGGAGGTCGAGGTGTTCGCGTACAAGGATCCCGGGAACGAGCCCCTCCCCTCGTACCTGTTCCTGGCGGCCTCGGTGATCGGGTTCGTGGTCCACCTTCCCTTCCTCGATCGGGCGGAGCGGAAGCGGAAGGACATCCTCACCGGTGGCCAGCAGGCCCCGTGGCGGGGACCGGCGTAGGAAGGGACGGATGGAGGCGCTGGGGTTCATCGTCGCGGCGGTGGAGGAGGGAGGGCTGTCGTTCATCCTCTTCTCGGTGATGGTGGTCGTCGTCTTCGTGGCCATGCTGATCACGATCGCCCGGTAGGGGGACGACTCAGCCGGCCAGGACCCGGGCCGCCTCCCGAACCGCGGCCACGGTCCGGTCGACCTCGGCGGGCCGGTGGGCGGTGCCCGGGAACCAGGCCTCGTAGCCGGACGGCGGAAGGTACACGCCCCGATCGAGCATGGCGTGGAAGAAGCGGGCGAATGCCCGGTGATCCGCCCCCTGGGCCGACCGGAAGTCGGTCACGGGGTCGGGGCCGAAGAACACCGAAAGGAGTGGACCGACCCGGTTCACGGTGTGGGCGATGCCAGCCCCGCGGAGGGCGTCCGACACGCGGTCGGCCAGCTCGGCCGCGGCTCGCTCCAGCGCGTCGTAGGGATCCAGCCGGTCGATCAGATCGAGGACGGCCAGCCCGGCGGCCACGGCCACTGGGTTCCCCGACAGCGTTCCGGCCTGATACACCGGTCCTGCCGGGGCCAGGTGGTCCATCAGGTCCGCCCGACCCCCGAAGGCGGCGGAGGGGAAGCCCCCGCCCATCACCTTGCCCATCACCGTGAGGTCCGGAAGGATGCCCAGCCGCTGCTGGGCGCCGCCCGGGGCCAGCCGGAAGCCCGTGATCACCTCGTCGAAGATCAGCACGGCGCCGTGCTCCCGGGTGAGGCTCCGGAGCCGCGTCAGGAACCCCTCCGAGGGAGGGACCACTCCCATGTTGGCGGCCACCGGCTCGACGATCGCCGCGGCGATCGAGGTCCCCGATCGCTCGAACGCCGTGCCCAGAACATCGGCCTCGTTGTAGGGGACCACGATGGTGTCGGCCACGGCCCCGTGGGTGACCCCCGGCGTGCCCGGGATCCCCAGCGTGGCCACCCCGGATCCCGCCGCGGCCAGCAGGGCGTCGGCGTGGCCGTGGTAACAGCCCTCGAACTTGACGACCTTCGTCCGGCCGGTCGCTCCCCGGGCCAGCCGGACGGCGCTCATGGCCGCCTCCGTGCCGCTGGAGACGAGCCGAACGGCGTCCACGGACGGGACCATCTCCACGATGCGCTCGGCCAGGCGAACCTCACCCTCCGTCGGCGCCCCGAACGACGTCCCCCGTCGGGCGGCCTCGGTTGCGGCGTCGACGATCTCCGGCCGGCCATGACCGAACAGGAGCGCACCCCAGGACTGCACGTAGTCGAGGAGGACGTCCCCGTCCACGGTCCGGAGATACGCCCCGTCCCCCGAGGCGACGAACCTCGGAGTTCCCCCGACCGTCCGGAACGCGCGGACGGGCGAGTTCACGCCGCCGGGAACCACGTCCCAGGCCCGGTCGAACAGCTCCTCGGAGGTGCTCAGGCCAGGGCCTCGGCGGCCTCGCGGGCGAAGTACGTCAGGATCAGATCCGCCCCGGCCCGGCGGATCGAGGTCAGCACCTCGACCATGGCCTGGGGACCGTCGAGCCATCCCCGCTCCGCCGCGGCCTTGACCATGGCGTATTCGCCCGAGACGTTGTACGCGGCCACGGGGACACCGCCCGCTTCCACCCTGGCCCGCCGGATCACGTCGAGATACGGGAGCGCGGGCTTGACCATGACGATGTCGGCCCCCTCGTCGACATCCTGCCGGATCTCCAGGAGGGCCTCGTCGGCGTTGGCCGGATCCATCTGGTACGCCCGGCGGTCACCGAATCGCGGAGCACATTCCGCGGCGTCCCGGAACGGGCCGTAGAAGGTGGAGGCGAACTTGGCGGCGTAGGCCAGGATCCCCGTCTCGGAGCGGCCTTCGTCGTCCAGCGCCGACCGGATCGCAGCGACCTGACCGTCCATCATGCCCGACGGCGCCACCAGGTCGGCGCCGGCCGCGGCCTGCGACACGGCGATCCGGCGGTAGCGCTCGAGGGTTCGGTCGTTGTCGACCATGCCCCGATCGTCGAGCACCCCGCAGTGGCCGTGATCGGTGTACTCGTCCAGGCACAGGTCCGAGATCAGCACCGCGTCGTCCCCGAACTCCTCCCGGAGCGCCCGGAGCCCCTCCTGGGCCACACCCCGGTCGTTCCACGCCTCGCTCCCCTCGGCGTCCTTCCTCTCCGGGATGCCGAACAGCACGAAAGCGGTGACCCCCACCGCGTGGATCTGCCGGGCCTCCTTCCGAAGAGACTCCAGGGTGTGCTGAACCTGGCCGGGCATGGACCGGATCGGTGCCGGCTCCTCGATCCCTTCCTTCAGGAACATCGGAGCCACCAGGTGCCGGGGTGACAGATCGGTCTCCCGGACCAGTGCCCGGATGGACACCGTGCGCCGGAGCCGCCGGGCCCGGTGGTGGGGGAACGCGGCCATGAGGCGATGCTACACGAGGGTGGCCCGATCCCATCCGAAGGGCTCGGTGGCGATTCAGGTCGGCCTCGCAGGAGAAGTCCTGGCCGAGGCCGCCCGAGGGGGACAGGGAAGCTCGAGCCGGTACGACTCCCCCGGTTGGATGCCTGGTGCCGACGTCGAGCTGCTGGCTACTACCCGAGGGCCCGGCCGAGCGCCTCCACCAACCCCTCGGTCGTGTGTGGGTCGGCCACCGCGGCGACGTCGAAGCCGGCACCCCGGGCCGCCTCGGCCGTCACGGGCCCGATGCACACGATCGATGGCCGCCGCGGCACACCGGCCAGTGTGACGAACCCCTCCACCGTGGATGGGGACGTGAACGTGATGGCGTCCACTCGTTCCTCCTCCAGGGCTCGACGCGCTCTCGCGGGAAGCGATTCGACCAGAGACACGTGGTAGGCATCCACGCGGACAGGTGACCACCCCTTCCCGCGGAGAGCCTCCTCCAGCTCATCCGTGGCCAGGTCGGCACGGGGGAGCAGCACCGCTCCGCTGCCTCTGGGGAACGCTTCAGCGAGGGCAGCCGTGGTGAACGCCGGGGGGACCAGATCCGGCTTCCTGATGGCGGCTCGGACCGCCTCGGCCGTCGTTCGACCGATCGCCGCCAGGCGGGCGGGGACGGCGGCGGGGGCGACGGCGGCGGCCCGCTCGGACCACCCCGTCACCCCAGTCGCGCTGGTGAAGACGATCCAGGCGTACCGCCCCGCTGCCACCCCTCGGATCGCCGCGTCCAGGTCGCCCCCGGCCTCCGGGGGGGACAAACGGATGGTGGGGGCAACCAGCGGGTCCGCTCCCAGCGCCCGGAGACGGGCGGCAAGGTCCTCGGCCTGTTCAGCCGGGCGGGTGACCAGGACGACCCGGCCCTCCAGGGGCCCGGTCACTGCTCCAGGGCCCGGAGTATGTCCTCGGCGCCGGCCGAGCGGAGGATCTCCGCCGCCTCGGCCGCGGCGTCCTCGGCCGTATCGGCTTCGACCTGGCTCCACAGGAGATCCGAGCCGTCGGGTCGCACGACCACGGCCAGGAGCCGAACCGCATTCCTCCGGGTCTCCGCGTACGCCCCGAGGGGCAGACGACAGCCGCCGCCGAGGAGCGACACGACCCGGCGTTCCGCCTCGAACGCGGTCCTCGATGGGAGATGGTCGATCTCGGCCGCAGCCTCCCCGGCCGGCCCGACCCGGCCCTGAACGGCCAGCGCCCCCTGGCCGGGGGCGGGAACCATCTCGTCGACGGGGAGCGGGTGGACGTGCGTCGGGGTCACCCCCAGCCGGGCCAGTCCGGCCGCGGCCAGGATCAGCCCGTCGATCGGGCCGTCTTCCAACCGGCGAAGCCGGGTGTCGACGTTCCCTCGCACGTCCCGGACGTCGGCGTCCCCCCGGATCCGCAGGTACTGGGCTCGCCGACGGAGGCTGGACGTCCCCACCACAGGCCGTTCCGGCAGCCCCGGCTCCCGGGTGACCAGGACGTCGTACGGCAGACCTCGCTGGGGAACCGCCACGACCTCGACACCCGGCGGATCGTTCGACGGCAGGTCCTTGGCAGAGTGCACGGCCAGATCGATCTCGCCCCGAACCACCGCCTCAGTGATGTCTCCCACGAACAGGCCCTTGATGCCGTACGCCTCCGGCGAGGCGCCCCGATCCCCCGCCGTGGTCATCGGCGCCACCTCCACGAGGTGACCCCGGGCCCTCAGGAGGTCAGAGACCTCCTCGGCCTGGGCCAGGGCGAGGCGGGATCGCCGCGTGCCGATGCGGAGCCTCAGGGCCTACTCCGGAGGCTCGAGGCCGAACAGCTCGGCCAGCGTCCGGGCGGAATCCTCACCGACTCCTCTCCCGGCCCGGTCCTTGAGCCTGGTCACCGGGTCGTGGAGCAGCCGGCGAACGATCCGTCGGGTCAGCGCATCCACCGCGTGTCGATCGCGCTCGGTCCCCAGCCTTCCGGCGATCCGGCGGACCTCCTCGGCCCTGATGGCCTCTCCCCGGGCGTGGAGAGCCTCGATCAGCGGTGCCAGCCTCGCCGCCCGCCGGGCCACGGCGTACCGCCGGGTCTCCTCGGCCACGATCCCGGTGGCTCGGTCAACCTCGGCCGCGATCTGACCCCGCCGCCGAGCGACTACGTCTCGCAAGTCGTCGATGTCGACGAGGGCCACCCCCGGGAGCACCGCCACCTCCGGGTCCACGTCACGAGGGACCGCCAGGTCGAGGAGGAACGTCCGGCCGGCCCGGCCCCCCAGGGCCCGACGAACCATCGGGACGTGGACCACCGATCCGGTGGACCCGGTCGACGACACGACGAGCTCCGCACCCGAAAGGGCCGCCTCGATCTCCTCCATCGAACCGTGCCGCCCTCCAATCGTGGCCGCCAGGCGCTCCGCTCGATGAGCCCGCCTGGACAGGACCACCACCTCACCCACCTCGCGGTCCCGAAGGGCCCGGACAGCGAGCGCGCCCATGTCCCCGGCCCCGATCACCAGCACGGATCGTCCCGGGAGCCCCCCCAGGTGCTCGGCGGCCAGCTCCGCGCCGGCTTCGACGAACGCGGCCGGGCTGGCCCCGATGGCCGTCTCGGCCCGAACACGCCTTCCCGCCCGGACCGCCCGGCGGAACAGGTCGGCCAGGGCCGGGCCGGCGGCACCCTCGGCATCGGCCCGCCGGAACGCCGCCCGGACCTGGGCCAGGATCTGAGGCTCTCCCAAGACCATCGAATCTAGCCCCGACGCCACGGCGAAGAGGTGCTCCGAGGCATCGTCCTCGTAGTGCGAGTACAGGGGCTCGGCGAGCTGCTCGGCCGGCACTTCCGATTGTTCCGTGAGGAAACGCTTCAGGTCCAGGAATCCCTGGTGGTACAGGGTCACGTCCGCGTAGACCTCGATCCGGTTGCACGTCGACAGGATCACGGACTCCCGGATCGACTCCAGCCCCTGGAGACGCCGGTATGACTTCGACTCCTGCTCCTCGGGGATGGTCAGCCGCTCCAGGAGCTCGACCGGAGCCGCCCGGTAGGAGACTCCCAGCGCCAGGACGGGCATGGCTCAGCTCCTCAGGAACGGGGCCCGACCTCGGCCAGCTGCCGGCCCCGGCCGCCCTTCACGTCGGCCAGCACCGCCTTCCGCTGCTCGTAGAAGCCGAGGATCTGAAGCTCGATCGACAGGTCGACCTTTCGAAGGGATACCCCGGGCGGCACGGCGATCACCGCGGGGGCGAAGTTCAGGATCGATCGGATGCCGCCCTCGACCATCCGATCGGCCACCTCCTGAGCCCCGGAGGCGGGGGTGCAGACGATCCCGATGGCCACATCATGGCGGCGAACCAGCCGCGGCAGGTCGTCGACGGAGCGGACCTGGATGCCGGCCACGACCTCCCCCACCTTGCCCGGATCGGAGTCGACCAGGGCCACCACCCGGAACCCACGCTCGGCGAACCCCTTGTAGTTGGCCAGGGCCTGGCCGAGGTTGCCGATGCCGGCGATCAGCACGGGCCAGTCCTGGGTCAGGCCCAGCACCCTCCGCACCTGGTGGATGAGGTAGGCCACGTCATAGCCCACCCCCCGGGTCCCGTAGGAGCCGAGGTAGGAGAGATCCTTCCTGACCTTGGCCGAGTTCACCCCGGCCGCCTCGGCCAGGTCCTCTGACGAGGTCGTGGTCCTGCCCCCCTCGGCCATCTCCACCAGGGCCCGGAGGTAGACCGGGAGCCGCCCCACCGTGGCCTCGGGGATGGCTCGCCGCCTCACCCCATCCCCCGCCGTGCGCTTGTGAACATGCGAATGCCAGTGTACCGCGGGGCCGTTCAGGTTCTCAATCGCTCAAGCGCCTGGGTGTGAGAGGGCCGCCCGGAGTTCCCCGGCGTCGACGTGGAGCTCGAAGCGCTCCTCGCCGTCGATCAGGACCACGGGCACCCGGAGGCCGTACGCCCGCTCCAACCGGTGGTCGCCGTCGACGAAGACCTCCTCGAAATCGAAGGGAAGCTCGGCCCGGACGGCGAGGATCGCCTCCCGGGCCTGATCGCACAGGCCGCACGTGGTGCGGGAGTACATGGCCACGTTAGCCACCGGTCTCTCGGGCCAGCGTGTCGAGGTCGAGTCCCTCTTTCCGGACCCGGGCGTCGACGTACAGGAGGCCGATCACCAGGTCGACGAACGGGAGCATGACCGCGAAGATCACGGCCGCCGAGATGCCCGACCACAGGATCAACCGTTTCAGAACGGCCTCCGAGACCACGTCCGCCGAGGTGGCGAACACGGCGACCACGACGGCGAAGAACACCAGGAAAACCCCGAACAGGATCAGTCCGGCCAGCACCATGGCTCCCAGCGTGCGCCAGGTCAGTCCCCGGACCAGCGACCAGGACCGGCCGAGCGGCGACAACCCTCGCCGACCTTCGATGACGACCACGGCGGATCCGAGCAGGAAGCGCATGGCCAGGAACACCGCCGGCACCAGTCCGACCAGCAGAAGGACGGCGCCCCCGACGGCAAGGCCGGACGGGCTGGTTCCTTCCCACGTCCCGAACAGCACCGCTCCGGGGAGGATGGGGACGGCCACGGCCAGGCCGCCCCCCAGGGCCACCACCAGGAGCGTCAACGCCCGGCGGGCCACGACCCGATATGAGTCGCCGATCGAGGGACGCCGGCCCTGGAGGGCCAGCGCCCCGGCCCGGATCACCGCCCCGGCCACCAGGGCGAACGAGAGGGCTGAGATCAGGTTGGTGATCACGCTCATCCACCAGGGCACCGTCGCCTGCGCCGGGGCCCCCGGCGGGACGACGACGCGGACCGTGGCCAGGGTGAGCGAGAGGATGATCGCCTGCGTGGGGACCACCAGGACGGCGGACATGGCCGTGAGGCCCCAGAAGTGACGGCCCCACAGTCGGAACGCGCCGCCCAGGATCTGTCCCACGGTGAGCGGATAGGGAGCCCCTCCGGCCGGCGCCGCCGGCTCGCCGGCCGCCTCCAGGAGCAAGTACCGCTGCCAGGCACGACCCCAGCCTTCGATCGACAGGGCGAACTCCTCCACGGGAACTCCCCCCGTCGTTCCGTCCCACAGAGCGTACCGGTCGGCGGTGCGTCCCAGGACGAATCGGCGACCCCGGAAGTCGACGTGCTCGGCTCCGGTCAGCGGCGGTTGGGCGCTCATCCGGAGGGTCGGGACGCCGAGTCCTGGTCCGTCCCGGCGTCGGGGGCCCCGCTCACGCGAAGAGGATACAAGGGGGCAGACGCGGGTCCGCATGGTCATACTGCTGACCCGTGGCCGAGACCGACCTCGAGCTGATCCGCCGGATCGCCTCGCGGGATCCCGGTGCCTTCGAGAACCTGTACCGACGGTACGGGCCCTCGATCTACGGCGTGGCGGTCCGGGTCCTCCGCCAGCCGTTCCTGGCCCAGGAGGTGGTGCACGACACGTTCATGGCGGTGTGGAACGCGCCCGACGCCTACGATCCCAGCCGGGGCCCGTTCCGGGCCTATCTCCTGTCCCTGGGCCATCATCGGGCGGTCGACGCGGTGCGCAGGGAGGAGCGGCTCCGGGACCGCGAGCGCCGAGCGAACCCGGGCCCGGACCCCGGCGAAGATGTGATGGAGAACGTCGTCGAGGAGGCCGACCTGGCCGACCGGCGGCGGGCGGTCCGGGAAGCGATGGATGCCCTCCCCGAGGATCAGCGCCGCCTGGTGGAGCTCATGTACTTCAGAGGATGGACGCAGTCGAAGATCGCCTCGACCGAGGGGATCCCCCTCGGTACGGTGAAGAGCCGGGTGTTCGCGGCCATGCGCCGGCTCCGGGAAGCCCTGTCGTGAGCTGGGACCACGAGCGGGTCGAGGAGCTCCTGGCCGGCCGGGCGCTGGGCGGTCTGGACCCCGAGGATGCCGCACTGGCCGAGCGAGCGTTGCTGGAGCACGTTCCGGAGTGCGAGCGCTGCCGTCGAGCCCTCGACGGCTTCGCCACGATCGCCGGCGACCTGGCCCTGGTCGCTCCGCCCGTGGCGCCCCCCGAGACTCTTCTCCCTCGGCTCCGTCGATCGGCGCGGCTCCCGTCCCGGCGGCGATGGAGCACGGCGTGGGTCGTGGCCGGGGCTCTGGCGGTCGTTCTGGCCGGGGCGTCGGGATGGAGCCTGGTCACCGCGGTCGGCCTGTCGGCCCGGCTGGAGGAAGCGGAGATCCAGACCGGATGGCTGGTCGACGCGGTCTCCACCGCCACCCATCCCAGCCACGAGGTCCTGGCGCTGACGGGAGGCGGCGAAGAGCGCGTGTCCGTCCTGTTCGTGCCGGGTGACGAGCACTCCTACCTGATGGCCACGAACCTCCCTGACCCCCGGTTCGGATACCACGTGTGGTTCCTGGGTCAGGGGAAGACGTGGCACGCCGGGCGGTTGGAGGTGACCCACGGGTGGGGGATGATGCCGGTTGACACGAACCCCGACCAGTGGGAGGTCGTGATGCTCACCGACGAGCCCCGGGGCGGGGGACCCCGGCCCGAGGCCTCCCCGCTGGTCAGCGCCCGGGTCACCGCCTGACGGCGGCTGCTTGAACCTGCGCGTCTCGCCGGGGACACTCGGCGGCGATGGCCCATCGCTTCGGCAGTCACGTCCCCCGGCGGATCCGGACCATACTGGCCGGCATCGCCGGGATCCTGGCCGTGGCCACCGTGGTCGCCCTCGTCGCGCTGTGGCCGAGCGGGGAACGGCGACCGGATCTCTCCGGGCTGGGCTTCATCAGCGAGGTCGCCGACGCCGAGGTCGTCGCGGCCGATGACGTTCCCTGCCAGGGGCAGCCCCAGGAGGGCGTGTCCTGCCGCCGGGTGACGTTCGAGCTGACCACGGGTCCCGACGCCGGCGAGCTGGCCACCCAGGAGCTGGTCCTCACGGGGACGACGCCGGAGCTGGAGGAGGGCGACCGGGTCGTCCTGGCCCGGGATCCCCAGGCCGCGCCGGAGTTCCGGTACCGCTTCGTCGATCGTGATCGGGGCGCCGTGCTGGGGTGGCTGGCCGTCGCCTTCGTCGTGGCGGTGGTCCTCCTCGGCGGACTGCGAGGGATCACCGCGCTGGCGGGCCTGGCCGTCAGCATCGCCGTGTTGCTGACGTTCACACTCCCGGGGATCCTCGAGGGGCGGAGCCCCCTGGCGGTGGCCATCGTTTCGTCGGCCGCCATCGCCTTCCTGGCCCTCTACCTGGCCCATGGCTTCACCACGATGACCACGGTGGCCCTTCTGGGGACGCTGGCCAGCCTGGCCCTGGTTGCCGCGCTGGCCCAGCTCTTCGTCGGCCTGGCCCGGCTCTCCGGATTCGCCTCGGAGGAAGCCATCGTGGTGCAGATCGGTGCGGCGAACGTCGACCTGGCCGGGATCATCCTCGGCGGCGTGGTGATCGGCGCCCTGGGTGCCATCGACGACATGACCGTCACCCAGGCTTCGGCGGTGTGGGAGCTCCGGGCGGCCGATCCCCGGATGGGAGCAGCCGCGCTGATCCGCTCCGGCCTCCGCGTTGGACGCGACCACATCGCGTCCACCGTCAACACCCTGGCTCTGGCCTACGCCGGCGCGTCGATGCCGGTGCTCCTGCTGCTGGTCCTGTCGCGCCAGTCGCTGGCCACGGTGGCCAACGGCGAGGTGATCGCCACCGAGCTCCTCCGGACGCTGGTCGGCAGCATCGGCCTGGTGACCGCCGTTCCCATCACGACCTGGCTGGCGTCGCTGGCCGCCCCCGCCGCGCCGGAGGAGGCCCTCAGCCGTCGCCCGGAGTAGCCGACGCAGGTCGGGGTCTCAGGATCGTGCCGGGGCGCGTTGCCGCGTTGCGGTGAGGAAGCCCCAGTACATGACGGCGATGCCGACGGCGTGACCGATCGAGAACACGGCGAAGTTGCCGAACCCCGCGCCGACGCCGCTGCCGATGGACACGATCGTCGCTCCGACGGCGATCAGCAGGATCCCCAGGAACCGGTCCCGGAGCTCGGGGCGGCCCCCGATCCGGAAGGCCGACCAGATCGTCCCGGCGATGAGGATGACGTACCCCGTGTAGGCGTAATACTGGCTGAGGCGGTGCGCGGCGGTGCCGTCGCCGAATACCTCTCGGCCCAGCGGGAACTCCGCGGCCAGCGCCTCCGACACCGGCGCCGTCCGGACGATGGCCGTGGCCGTCGCCGTGGCCACCAGCAGGAGCGCCAGCAGCAGATGCGGAACCCACCTGGGCCGGATCAGCAGATAGACCTCCCCCAAGGCCAGGTAGGGAACGGTGAGAACTGCCCCGAACAGCCAGTAGACCCGGAACTCCGCCGAGGACCAGCCGTCGGCCATACCCAGGATGAGCGCGCCGGTGGCCGTGGCAAACATCAGCATGGAGACGCCCCACACCGCCTCGTGCCACAAGCGACGACGGCCCGACCGGATCAGCAGGTGGATGCCGAACGTCAGGGCGACGGCCGCCGCCAGGATCGGGAGGAAGATCATCCGCCCGACTCCCGGAGCCGCCGACGGATCACCTTCCCCGTCACGTGCCTGGGGAGCTCCGTCATGATCTCGACCTCCCGCGGCCACTTGAACCGAGCCAGCCGCCGCCGACACTGCTCCAACACCTCATCCGAGGTCAGCGTGGCGCCCGAAGCCGGCACCACCAGGGCCTTGACGGCCTCCCCGGTCCGTTCGTCGGGGATCCCGATCACCGTGCACTCCGCCACGCTCGGATGCTCGGCGATGGCATCCTCCACCTCCTTGGGGAACACGCTGAAGCCGGACACGATCACCAGGTCCTTGGTCCGATCGACGATGTGGAGGTATCCGTCCTCGTCGCGGTACGCCACGTCGCCCGTTCGGAACCAGCCGTCGCGGAAGGCGGCCTCGGTCTCCTCGGGCTTCCGCCAGTAGCCGGCGAACACGTTGGGCCCCCGCACCACGATCTCCCCCGGGTCGCCCTCCTCGACGTCCTCACCGTCCTCGTCGACCACTCGGACGTCCACCCCGGGCAGCGCCAGGCCGATCGAGTCGGGGCGGGCGTCGTCCCCCAGCGCGGTGGTGGTGAGCGCGGGAGCGGTCTCGGTGAGCCCGTATCCCTCCCAGATCGTCACGCCGAACCGATCCCGGAACGCTCGGAGCACCCCACCGGGAAGCGCCGCAGCCCCGGAGACGGCGACCCGGACCGAGGACAGATCGAAGGAGCGATCCTCGGCGGCCCGAAGCCACGCCGCGAACATCGCCGGGGCCCCGAACAGGACGGTCACTCGGTGTCGTTCGACGAGCTCCAGCGTGACGACCGGATCAAACCGCTCCACCAGCACCGCCGTGGCTCCCTCGCGGAGGGTGATCCCCAGGACGACGTTGAGGGCGTAGATGTGGAACAGCGGGAGCGCGAGGAGCACCACGTCGTCCTCGGCCTCGCGGAGCGTCGGAACCTGCGACATCTGGTCGAGGTTGGCCGTCAGGTTGCCGTGGGTGAGCATGGCGCCCTTCGGGTTGGCGGTGGTTCCCGCCGTGTATGCCAGGAGCGCCACATCGGAGGCGTCCACGGGGCGAGCCGGCCTCGCGGAAGCTCGGGCCAGCAGCTTCTCGTACGAATCGGTCCTCCGGGGCGAGCGTCCTCGAGCGACCACCACATGGTCCAGCTCGGCCAGGCGGTCCCGCACCGCCAGGACGGCGGGAAGGAAGGGCCGCTCCGTCACCACCACCTTGACCTCGGCGTCGGCCAGCACGTAGCCGAGCTCGTCGGGGGTCAGCATCACGTTCAGGGGAGCCACCACCGCCCCGAGCCGCCAGGCGCCGAGGAGGGCCTCGACGAACTCTGGGGTCGTGCCCAGGAGGAGGGCCACCCGATCCCCCGGCGAAACGCCGAGGTCGGCCAGCGCGCCGGACGCCCGGGAGACTCGATCGTGCAGTTCGCGGTAGGTCACCGTGCCGTCGCCGCCGACCAAGGCGGCCGCGGCCGGATGGTCGGCCGCGCCCCTGGCCAGCGCCTCGGCCATGGAGGTCATGGTGGCGCCACCTCGAGGTGCTCCGCCAACGACGTCTGCCCCGGAGAGAGTCCCCCGGCACCCGGGCTCCCCGTCCGCCCCCCGCGGCGGCGCGGGAAACGGATCCACCGCCCGCCCGAGGCCGAGCTCGTCGGGAACCAGACGTCGAATCGACCACGCCGGCCGTCCCACCGCGGGCGATCGTCGCGTTCGGTCAATCCGGCCGGAAGCATACCCGGGAGAAGGAGCGGGGGGGTACCGTGGTGAATCTTTTCTCCAGGAGCGGGCGCCGGACGCCCGATACCCTTAGCGAGGCTGATGATGACCGGGCCGCTTCCGGAGATGCACTCCCCGGCCGCGCTGCACGAAGCGGTGGCCAGGTTCCGCACGGCGTTCGAGAACGCCCCGATCGGCATGGCCCTGCTCAGCCCGGAGGGCAGGTTCCTCCAGGTGAACGGGGCCCTGTGCACGGTGCTCGGCCGATCGGAGGAGCAGCTCCTGGCCTCGTCCTGGAGGGACGTCACCCATCCGGACGATCGAAGTGACCAGGAAGAGCAAGACCAGGCGGTCCTGGCGGGACGGCGCCATTCCTACGTCATCGAGCAGCGCTACGCTCGCCCCGACGGAACCGAAGCGTGGGTCATCGCCAGTCGGTCCCTGGTGCGCGACGCGGAGGGGCGTCCCATGTACTTCATCTCCCAGCTGCTCGACATCTCGGATCGCAAGAAGGTCGAGGAGATCCTTCGGATCCGGGAGGAAGAGACCCGCCGGATCCTGGAGACCGCCCAGGACGCGTTCATCGGAATGGATGCCCACGGCCGGATCACCGACTGGAACCGGCAAGCGGAGAACATCTTCGGCTGGCCTCGAGACGAGGCCATCGGTCGAACCCTGGCCGAGACGATCATCCCCGAGAGGTACCGCGAACAGCACTGGAGGGGGTTGAACCGCTACCTGGAGACCGGCCATGGGCCGGTCCTGGGGAAGCGGCTCGAGCTCTCGGCCGTCCAGCGAGACGGCACAGAGTTCCCGGTGGAGCTGACGATCTGGCCGACGGGCGGCAAGGAGGGGCATCGGTTCAACGGCCTGGTCCACGACATCTCTGAGCGGGTCCACAGCCAGGAAGAGCTGGCCCGGCAAAAGCAGGAACTGACCGCGCTCCACGAGACCACGCTCGATCTCATCCGCCGGCTCGAGCCCACCAGCCTCCTGGAAGCAATCCTGGCCCGAGCCGCGGCTCTGATGCGTACGGAGCACGCCTACCTCTACGTGGTGGACCCCGGCACCGACGAGCTGATCGCCCGAGTGGGAACGGGCCGGTTCTCCGACCTTCCGGGACGGCGACTCAAGCGAGGCCAGGGGCTGGTCGGACTGGCCTGGCAGACGGGCCGGCCCGTGGCCGTGGACGACTACCACAGCTGGCCGGGGCGGCTTCCCGAGTTCGACTGGATGCGGGCCACGGTGACCCTTCCGCTGACGGCCGGATCCGACATCGTCGGCGTGCTCGGGCTGGTCCACGCCGAGGAGGGCCTGGTCTTCCACGAGGAGCAGATCGACCTACTGACCCGGTTCGGCCGGCTGGCGTCGCTCGCTCTGGACAATGCCCGTCTGTACCACGCCGGGCAGCAGGAGCTACAGGAGCGGCGCCGGGCCGAGAAAGAGCTGGAGCGGTCCGCCACGGAGCTCCGCCAGGCCAACGAGGAACTTCGGGCCGCAGACGAGATGAAGAGCCACTTCGTGGCGGTGGCATCGCACGAGCTGCGGACCCCGCTGACCTCGGTCCTCGGCTTCGCCACGACGCTTCTCAACCACTGGGAACGGATCCCCGACCAGGAGAAGCGAGAGCAGATCGGCCTGATCGAGGGACAGGCCCGCCGCTTGGCGAGGCTCGCCGATGATCTTTTGATCATGTCGAAGATCGAGGCCGGCGCGCTCGAGGTCCGGACGGAGCCCGTCGACGTGGGCGAGGCGGCGGAAGGGGTGGTCTCGGCGTTCGCCGACGCCGACCTGAAGGTCCGGGTCGACCCCGGTCTTCGGGCCATGGCCGACCGGGACCATCTGGAGCAGATCCTGGTGAACTACGTCACCAACGCCTTGAAGTATGGCCAGTCCCCGGTCCGCATCGATGCCCGCCGCCGGCACCGATGGGTGGAGATGGTCGTGGCCGATGAGGGCGACGGCGTTCCGGAGGAGTTCGTCCCCCGACTGTTCGAGAAGTTCGCCCAGGCGGGACGGATCCGGAGCGGGAGCGGGACAGGACTGGGACTATCGATCGTCCGAGGCCTGGCTCGGGCGCAGGGCGGCGAGGCATGGTACGAACCGGGCGAGCCAGGGGCCCGGTTCTGCGTACGGCTGCCCGCTTCCTGAACGGGGCGAGTCGATGTTGACGATGCCGGCCCTGCGGTACGATGCCAGCCGGGTACGAGACGGATGAACCAAACGCCTCGGCTGCTCCTGTCGACGGCCCCTTTCTATCGGTACCCGCTCAGAGAGGCCTTCCGTCACGCCCGGGAGGCGGGCTTCGAGGCCGTGGAAGTCATGGTCACCTCGGATCCCGCCACCCAGGACGCCAGGTCGCTCTCAGAGCTGGCCGATGAGTTCGGGCTGCGGATCGGCGCCCTGCATGCGCCGTTCCTGCTCCTGTTCCGGCGCGTCTGGGGGGCGGATCCCGTCGGAAAGATCTACCGCGCCACGCAGGTCGCCGAATCGGCCGACATCCCTCTGGTCGTGGTTCATCCGCCGTTCAAGTGGCAGGTTCGGTTCCGGCAATGGGTCGACGCCAGCCTGGCCGAGTACTCCGCCCGGGCCGGCATCACGATCGGCGTGGAGAACATGTTTCCACTCAAGCTTCGGGGCGACCGGGGGCTCCGGTTCCACGCCAGCCAGGACTTCGAGGACCTCGACCGGTACCCTCAACTGGTCCTGGACACGAGCCACCTGGCGGTGGCAGGGTTCGACATCGTGGACGCGTACCGGCGCTACCGGACGAAGGTGGTTCACTTCCACGTGTCGAACAACGCCGGACGAGGATGGGACTCGCATCTCCCGGTGGATGAGGGGATCCTGCCGCTGGCGGACCTGCTCGACGAGGTGGCCACCGACGCGTTCGGGGGGACCATGGCTCTGGAGCTCGATCTCCGGTCGTACCTCGGTGACGACGAGGCGGTTCGGGAGGTCCTGGTCAGGAACCGAAAATTCTGTGAGCGACGGCTGACAGCCCGAACATGAGCGTTCGACTGCTGATCGCCGAGGACACCGAGCACGTTCGGAAGATGCTCGTCGACATCCTGTCCTTGCACGGCTTCGACATCGTCGGGGAAGCGGAGGATGGCGAGGCCGCCGTGGGGCTGGCGGAGGCCACCGATCCGGACGTCGTGGTGATGGATCTCAGGATGCCACGCCTGGACGGGCTGGAGGCCGCCCACCGGATCCGGGCCATCCGGCCGGATCAGCAGGTCGTCCTGTACTCGGCGTTCGTGGACGAGATGGTGCAGGCTCGGGCCCGGCAGGTGGGCGTGGCCGTGTGCATCCCGAAGATGTCCGGCGTCGAGGCCCTGGCCCGGGAGATCTCGGCCGTGGCCATGGACCTGGCGTGACCTGACGCCGCGTTCCCGATCGCGCGGCGACGCTAGCATCATCCCGTGCGGCGGTGGACGCTGGTCACCCTGATCCTGCTCTTGGTCCTGCTGGCCATCGCGGCCGTGTACCAGCTCCAGCTCGCCGAGCGCCGGGGCCGCCTCCCTGAACCGACGACGACGCCAAGCACGGCCTCCTAAGGAGCGTCTTCCGAGGTGCCGATATCCGGCTCCAAGGGCCCCCCGAGGAGACGGCAGATGCAAGGACCCAGCCTGCTCAGGCGGTTCGCCGTGTTGAGCGCCGTGGTGATCGCACTCATGGGCGCGTTCCTGACGTACCTCCTCGACCGCGGCGTCCGCCACCGAACGCTCGGCGAGGCCGAACGAAGGGCCACCCTCATCGTCCGGCTGAGCGTCCGACCGCTGCTCACGCCGGACGATCTCGAACGAGGGCTCGACGCCGCCGAGTTGGAGGACCTGGAGCAGACCCTGGGGCCCGCCAGAGCCGGCGGTGTGGCCCGGATCAAGATCTGGAACGAGGAGGGTCGGGTCGTGTACTCGGACGAACCGGGCCTGGCCGGCCGGTCCGACCGACCCGTTGGAGAGCTGGGCGTGGCGCTCCGGGGCCGTGTGGCCTCCCGGGTATCGGACGGGGAAGGGTCCCGAGAACGGACCGAACCGGATCCGGGGGAGGTCCTCCTGGTCTACGTCCCGATCCGGTTCTCGGCGACGGGAGGTCCCGCCGGGGCGGTGGGGGTGAGCCTGCCGTACGAACCGATCGAGACGTCGATCGCCGGCGGCACTCGAGGGCTGTACGCCGTCCTCGCCGTGACGCTCGTCGTCCTGTACGCCAGCCTCTTCCGGCTGGTCGGTCGGATCTCGCGGACCATGCGCCAGCAGGCCCAGGAGCACGAGCGGCTGGCCCTCCGAGACCCACTGACCAAGCTCCCCAACCGGGTGCTGTTCCGGGAACGAGCCGAGCGGGCCATCCGGAGCGCTCGTCGGGGCGGCTCCCGCGTGGCGATCATGATCATGGACCTCGATCGGTTCCGAGTGATCAACGATACGCTGGGGCATTCCGCCGGGAATGCGCTCCTGTCCAAGATCGGGTCCCGGCTCCAGACGGCCCTCAGGGAGACCGACACGGTGTCCCGTCTCGGGACCGACGAGTTCGCGGTGCTCCTCCCCGAGGTGGCCGACGCACCGGCGGCCTCGCTCAC
Organism: Actinomycetota bacterium; assembly: GCA_035642095.1. Taxonomy (GTDB): domain Bacteria; phylum Actinomycetota; class UBA4738; order UBA4738; family CALAEC01; genus DASQTB01. The sequence continues at coordinate 23,154 of DASQTB010000136.1, forward strand.
CGCCGACCGGCTCCTCAAGACACTGGAGTTCCCGTTCCCGATCGGCGGCGTCTCCGTCGAGGTAGAAGCCAGCGTCGGCATCGCCATGTTCCCGGATCACGGCGAGGATGTCGACGAGCTGCTCCAGCGGGCCGACGTGGCCATGTACGTCGCCAAGGACTCCGGCTCCCGGTACGAGCTGTACGTCGAGGGGCGGGACCGATACAGCCCGGAACGCCTCTCGTTGCTCTCGGAGCTCCGTGGGGCGATCCAGCGCGGCGAGCTGATCCTCCACTACCAGCCGAAGGCCGATCTTCGAAGCGGCAGGGTGGTGGGGCTGGAGGCCCTGGTCCGGTGGGACCATCCAGACCTTGGCCTCCTTCCCTCAGACCGGTTCGTGCCCCTGGCGGAGCCCACGGCGCTGATCGGGCCACTGACCAGACACGTGATCGACCAAGCGCTGCGCGAGTGTCGAACCTGGCGGGACTCCGGCCTCGATCTTCACGTAGCGGTCAACCTGTCAGCCCGCAACCTCGAGGACGCCCGACTCCCCGATCAGGTGGCCAGGTCGCTGGACCGGTGGGGCGTCGAGGCGGACGCGCTCGAGCTGGAGATCACGGAGAGCGCCATCCTCCAAGAGCCGATTCGCGTGCTCGAGGTGGTCAAGCGGCTGGCGAACATGGGAATCCGGCTCATGATCGACGACTTCGGGACCGGCTACTCCTCGCTGGCCTACCTCCGACGCCTGCCGGTTCAGGCCCTGAAGATCGACAAGTCCTTCGTCATGGGGATGCTCCACGAGGAGAACGACGCGGTGATCGTACGGTCGACCATCGATCTCGGCCGGAACCTCGGCCTCCAGGTGATCGCCGAGGGGGTTGAGTCAGCGGAGCTATGGACTCGCCTGGGCACCCTGGGCTGCGACGTCGCCCAAGGCTTCCACCTCAGCGAGCCGATCCCGGCGGCGGCCGTGCCGGCGTGGCTGGAAGCCTGGGCCGCCAGGCTCGACGAGGGGGTCGGCGTCCCCGGACCGGTCCGGCAGCTGGCCCGCTAGTCGCTCGAGCGGGTCCGTCCCCGTCCGATCCGACCCAGATGCGTGTCCCCGAACCCGCTCGCACGCTTGAGGCCGAAGCCCATCATCCGATCCATCCCGAGGTGAGTCAGCCACACCAGGGCGACGGAGAGGACGAGCTCGTTGCTGCCGATCACACCGCCCAGGAGCAGGCCCAGCGGGAGTACGGTGGTGTGGCCGAGGTTGTAGACGACCGCTCCGGTCCCCGGCCCGGCCAGGTACCCGACCATCGAGATATCCGGAGCCAGGATGAGCAGGGCGAACAGGAGCCATCCGTTCCCGTACCGGGCATACAGGAACACCGTCGCCACCAGGAGAGCGGCGCCCTCCACGCGGAGGATCAGGGTCGGGAGATCTCGGTGAGCCATCCCGCTAGAAGAAGACGGACCGCCGGGTCATCACGTTCCGGTCCAGGGCCTGCTGGATCTCCTCCCGCACCCGGTCCGTCATCTCGAACACGGTAATCGGGTCCTGCCAGGCATCGACGGGGAAATCGTCCGTGGATATCGGTGGACCGAACTCGACGATCCACTTCGACGGCAACGGAATCATCCCCAACGGCCCGAGCCAGGGAAAGAACGGCGTGATCGGGAAGTAGGGGAACCCGAAAAGCCGGGCCATCGTCTTCGCGTTGTGGATCATCGGATAGATCTCTTCCGAACCGACGATCGACACGGGGACGATCGGGCACCGGGCCCGGAGGGCGATCTCGATGAACCCACCGCGACCGAACCGCTGGAGCTTGTAGCGCTGGCGCCACGGCTTGCCCACGCCCTTGAACCCTTCGGGAAACACGCCCAGGACCTGCCCCCGGTCGAGCAACCGGAAGGCGTCGTCCGCGGCGGCCAGGGTATTGCCGGACTTGCGGGCCTGGGCGCCCACGAAGGGCATCTCGAACGCCAGGTCGGCCGCCAGAAGCCGGACGTGACGGTGGGCCGGGTGCTCGTCCAGCACCCCGAACTTCATCATCAGCGCGTCCCACGGAAGCGTGCCGGCGTGGTTGCTGACCAGGAGGGCCGCACCCGTCGAGGGCACGTTCTCCAAGCCGATCCAATCGACCCGCCACCAGCGCCGGTGGAAGAACCGAGCAAGCGGCGCCAGGACCTCCTCGGTGAGCTCGGGGTCGAATCCGAACTCGTCCACTTCGTACTCACCGGTCAGCCGGCGCCGGACGAAGCGCAGCAGCCCGCCCAGGCGGTCGGCGTCCGGAGGCGCTTCCCGACGAGGCCGCCGATGGACCCCGCAGTAGCCGTCGGATCCAGTGACCCGATTGCGACACCGGCGTCCCGAGGTGGTCAGCGCGCGGCAGCTCGCCTGGTGGTCACCCTGGCCGGTGATCGGGATGACCTCCGCCATCACCGCCTCCCACTGCGTTCGAACCGCTCCTGGTTCTTCCGGCGGAGGAACGCGTAGGCGTCCCGTTCCCAGCCCTCGAGCTGTCCGGTGGACACCAACCGCCGGACGTCGCGCCCTCGAGCGAAGTCCAGGAGCGCCTCCCGGGTCGAGTACCGGGGTGTGTATCCGAATCCTTCGCGAAGACGGACGATGTCGGCCACCCGCCCGTACAGGAGCAGACGCAGCTGGTCGGTGGGAAGGTCGACCACCCCCAGCCGGCGCACCACCGAGGCCAGCGGGGCGACCAGAGGGACGATCACCGGGACGGAGGCCCGTCCCAGCAGCCGGATGGCCTGGGACAGGAACACGATCCCTTCGGCGGCCGCATTGAACACCCCGGGGTGGTCCTGGCGCACGGCGCGGTAGAGCACCTCCACGGCGTCGTCCTCGTGGAGGAACTGAAGCCGGGGATCGAAACCCATCGGCGTGGGGACCACGGGGAACGAGAGGTACCGGGTGAACGGCGTCTCGATGCCGGGCCCGATGAAGTTCGCGAAGCGAAGAAGCGTGAGGGCGACATCGGGTCGACGACGGGCGAAGCTCCGAGCGTACCGTTCGATCTCCACGGCGTCCTTCGTGTAGCCGTGACGGGGTTCGGTCCGAGCGGTCATGTCCTCCGTGAAGAGGGCCGGGTCCCGCGGATCGGCACCGTACACCGCCGTGGTCGACTTCATGACAACCTTCCGCACGAGTTCGGCACGTTGGCAGGCCCCCAGGAGCTGCATGGTGCCGATCACGTTGACCTCCTTCATCTGGCTCCGGCCACCGGCACGGGCGGGGGTGGTCAGGATGTGGAGATGGACCACCGTGTCGACGTCGGTGGTCTGCAGCACCTTGACCGTGAGCGGGTTCCGGATGTCCGCCCGGACGAACTCGGTCCGATCCAGGTCGGCGTGAGGTTCCTCGAGACCGACTCCGACCACGTATTCCACGCCCGGGTCCTGCTCCAGACGGCCGGCCAGCCTCCCGGCCAGGTACCCGGAGATCCCGGTGATCAAGACCCGCTGACCCACGAGCCTCACCCTACCCGGCTGTGGAGCTCCACCGCGTCGCCGCGACGAAGCGACAGGGCATCGGCGGCACGGGAACCGTTCCGGACCACGGCCAGCCATCCGGCCGAGTCGACGACCAGCCCGACCTCTTCCCTCCCCAGGGCGCCGAAGGTCGCCACTCGCCGGACCGGGATCTGGGTGTCCTCCCGAAGTAGCACCAGGTCGCCCCCCGCCAGGCCCGCCGCCTCGAGATCGGCCGGGCGGGCTCCCAGGCGGACGTTCCCGAAGCGGTCGACGCCGATCACCGTGGTGGCAAGCCGCTCCCGCTCCACCAGCGGCTCGCCGAGGAGGAGCTCGGTGAGCGTCTCGACGCCGATCTCCCCTCCGACGTCGGCGAGATCCGCCCCTCCCGCCAACCGAGCGGCCGCAGGAGCGAACACGTCCCGGCCGTGGAACGTGTTCGAGACCGGCCACGACACGACCCGGCCGGGCTCCAGCGAGACGGCCCGCCGGATCCCCCCGAGGGCCTCGGCGGCCAGCATCAGGACGCCGTTATCGGGACCGACCAGGATCGCCGGACCCGCCTCCACGGCGACGCCTCGCCGCCCCGTCCCAACACCGGGATCGACCACCGCCAGCACGACAGCGTCCCCCGGCCCGTAGGTCACCGCCTGGACCAGGGTGAGCGCTCCCGTGGCGATGTCCTGAGGGGGGATGCCATGGTGGACGTCGATCACCCTGGCGTCCGGCGTGACGCGGGCCATCACGGCGTGGCACAGCCCGACGTACTCATCCTCGAGGCCGAAGTCGGACAGGAACAGGATAGGCCGGATCACGGCTCGGTATTGGCTCGCAGGAACGTGAGCACGTGCGTCCGGACGATCTGGGCCTGACCGCCCTCCAGCAGGGCCGTGCCGTGATCGTCCCCGGTGACGATCTCCACTCGCTTGGCCCCCGGAGCCGTGGTGTAGAACTGCTGAGCGGTGGCAGCGGCCCTGCCGTCGCCCTCCGCCGCCAGGAACAGCTTCGGCTCGTCCACGGCGGCCACAACGTCGGGTGGCGCGGTGATGCCCATGAACGTTGAGGGGGCGGACAGCGTCACCACGCCGTCGAACTCTTCCCGCGCCGCGGCCACCAGTGCCGCCGTCCCTCCCATGCTGGCCCCGACCAGGACCACGCGACGGGCGCCTCGGGCCCGAAGCTCGTCGGCCGCGGCCAGGACATCCTCCCAGAGCAGCGACAGGTCCCGGGATCCACCAGACTGACCGTACCCGCGGAAGTCGAAGTTCAGGACGTGGAACCCCTCGGCCGCCAGCGACTCGGCGAACCCCGTCCACACCGTGCGGTCCGAGGGGAACATGTGGGCCAGGACCACACCGGCTGGGCCCCGTCCCCGGACGTCGCCGACCAGATCGACGCCGTCCGCGGTGGTGAATCGGGCGGTGCGGGCCGGAGGCTGCGGCTCGGTACCGCACCCGACCGGAAGGACCGCCATCAGGGCTGCCGCGGCGACGCGGCGCACGCTACTTGCCGCGCTGACGCCGCTGCCAGCGAGTCTTCTTCAGAAGCTTCTTGTGCTTCTTCTTGCGCATCTTCTTGCGCCGCTTCTTGATGACCGAGGGCATGCGTTCCTTTCGATCAGTCGGACCCGAACAGGTTCCGGAGGTCGACCCGCCGGGCACGGAACCCGTCCTCGAGCCGGACCGACCCTAGGATAAGGGCTTTCGGGGCGTCCGCCACCGGGGAGATCAACCGGAGCGCCCCATCGTCGGCCAGGTGCTCCAGGTAGCCCAGCCCGATGCACCGGCCCTTCCCGTCCGATAGACCGACCACCAGATGGTCCAGGACGGAGAGGTCGAACAGGGCGGGGAGGGCCGGCATGAACACGGTGGGCTTGACCCGCCACCGGTGGAGCGGCTCCTGGAAGTACCGGCGCATCGATTCCTCTCTGGTCGCCGCCCGCTGTTCCACGGAGGTCGGCATCACGTCTCGGTGGACATCGACCGCCAGCACCTCGGCCGGATGGAACCGGCGGATCACGCCGAGCAGCGGCTCGAGCTCGCCGCCGCGAGCCAGGCCCACGACCAGGTCCGGTTGGAGCACCGCGACCTTGTGGAACTTGAGCACCTGCCCGTACACACCGGAGACCAGGCCGGTGGTGTCGACCACCACCAGGTCGGCCCCCGACTCCCGGGCCCCATCCAGCAGCAGCCTGGTCCCGGTGACCAGGGGGAGCAGGTGCCCCTGAGGCGACGTGGCTCCCACGAAGCCCAGCTGATCGGCCCGGGCCAGCGCGTCCGGATCGAGGTCGGAGGTCAACCGGCAGAGCTTGAGCCCCACCGTGGCGGGCGGCCCGACGGTCGATTGGCCCACGTCGGCGTCGAGGTACCCGGCTACCAGGCCGGCCTCGACCGCCCGCCGGGCGATGAGGCGGGCCATGGTGCTCTTGCCCGAGTCGAGCCCGCCGAGGAGCATCGTCACCCCGCGACGGCCGAGCGCTCGCTCGACGACATCGTCGTACGGATCCATCCCGACCTCTCGCAGTCGGGCGATCGATCCGAGAGGCCCTTTTACCCCGCTTCGGTGTACCTCAAGTCGAGGTAGCGGTGGACGTCCTCCTCGCGGAGGCGGTACCCCCGGCCGATCCTGACTGCCGGGAGGTCCCCCTGTTTGATCAACCGGTAGACGGTCATCTTGGACACCCGCATCATCTGGGCGACCTCGTTCACGGTCACGAAACGAGCCTCACGGAAAGATCGCTGGGCCACGCTGAGCGCATCGTAACAGAGGGCCGTCCCCCCGGAGGCCCCACCGGTCTTGCTCCGGTCACCGTCGGCCCATCCGTCACGCGTGCCAGAATCGAGTCGTGGCGGGAACGCTCTACCTGGGGACGTCGGGGTTCGCCTATCCGGAGTGGAAAGGGTCCTTCTATCCAGAGGACGCCAAGAGCAGCGACTTCCTCCCCCACTACGCTGCCCGATTCCCCTCGGTGGAGATCAACTACACGTTCCGCCGGTTCCCCGCGGAGAAGACCATGCGCCGATGGGCCGACCAGGCCCCCGAGGGCTTTCGCTTCGCCCTCAAGGCAAACCAGCGGATCACCCACACCCGCCGGCTGCGAGATGCCGACCAGGACGTGGGGGATTTCCTGGACCGGGCCCGCCTCCTGGGGAACCGGCTGGGCCCGATCCTGTTCCAGTGTCCTCCATCGCTGCACTTCGACCGAGATCTCATCCGGTCCTTCCTGGCCTACCTCCCACCCGTAGCGCCGTACGCCATGGAGTTCCGCCACGAGTCGTGGACCGAAGCCAAGCCGATCCTCCGTGACAACGGGGTGGCCTGGTGCGTGTCGGAGACGGACGAGCGCTCCGCCGACGACGTCCCGACGGAGCCCTTCGTCTACCTCCGCCTCCGCAAGGAGGAATACGGGGACGAGGACCTCAAGCGCTGGTCGGACATCGTCGAGTCGGCGAGGGTGGGGGGCCGTGACGTCTTCGCCTTCTTCAAGCACGAGGAAGGCACCGCCGCTCCCCAGTACGCCCGCCGCCTGGCCGAGCTCCTCGGCGGCTGAACCATCAGTCCCGGAAGCGGGACGCGATGACCTGGAAGCAGGGCCAGTAGGCTTCCGGCTGGACGTTGTCGTCCATCACCGCCACCGGCCCGCACCGGCCCTGGGCCCGGGCCACGACCAGGGCGGGGTCGTTCACATCGGCGATGGCCACCGTGTCGACACCGGCCTCGATGGCCGCGCCGGCGAAACCGTGATCGGCGAAAACCAGGTCGGGAGTCATCTCGTCGAGCATCCGCTCCATGGCCTCCGGACCGTGGGTGTGGAGGGCGGACGCGCGATCGGTCAGCATGGCCACCCCAGCGAAGAACCGGATCTGCCGGCGCCGGCCCTGGTCCTCCCACATCTCCCCCTCCAAGGGGCGGATCAGCTTCGCCCCGTGGTCGGCCAGCAGCTTGCCGCTCTCCTGGTAGAGGAGCGGCAGTCCGGTCGGATGGCCTGTGGCCAGCAGGACGCGTTCCCCTCGGTCCGCCGCCTGCCGGAGCCGGTCGCCGATCCGCTCGAACGCGTCCAGGACCCGGTCGGGATCGACCCGGACCAGGCCGTGGCGGGCCGACGGATCGGCGTCGATGCCGCCGGCCTCTGCGACCAGCCGGAGGACCTCGGTGGGGGTCATGTCGTTCACTCCTGTGAGCCCGAACTGCGAGTCGGGATCGCCGTCGCACAGGCGTTTGATCTTCCACAGGACGTTCGGACGGTCGTGGGAGTTGACCCCGGCGGCGCCGCTGTCCACCAGGGCTGCTCGGAGCGTGCTCCGCTCGTACGGGCGGGGGATCCAGGCGTCCGGTTCGACACCGGGATGTGCTTTGCTGGCCACCGCATCCATCGTACAGGGAGGTCCGGACGATGCCGGAGCTCGACGGCAAGGTGGCGCTGGTCACCGGAGGGAGCAAGGGGATCGGCCGCGCCGTGGCGCTGGCGTTCGCGGACGCGGGCGCCGACGTCGCCCTGGCCGCGCGAGGGCCCGAGGCGCTGGAGAAGGCCGTCCGTGAGGTCGAGGAGCGCGGTCGCCGGGCCCTGGGTGTCCCCACGGACGTCGCGGACGCTGACCAGGTCGACGCCCTGGTGGAGCGCACGATCGGGGAGCTGGGGTCCCTGGACGTGCTGGTCAACAACGCGGGCGCCGCGCCCTTCCTCTCCCCGGTGGAATCGATCCGGCTGGACGGCTTCGAGAAGTACTTCCGGGTCAACTTCCTGAGCGCCCTCATCTGCACCCGAGCGGCTGCTCCTCACCTCCTGCAACGCGGGGAGCGGGCGTCCGTGATCAACGTGGCCTCGGTGGCCGCGTTCGTGGCCAGTCCGGGGCTGGCGTACTACTCCACCGCCAAGGCAGCCCTGGTCAACCTGACCAGGACGGTGGCTCGTGAATGGGCCGGGTTCGGCGTCCGGGTGAACGCCATCGCCCCCGGATGGATCGAGACGGAGCTGAACGAGGGTGCCCGAGAGGACCCGTCGTTCTACCACACGATCAAGGCAACGATCCCCATGGGGCGGTGGGGCCGGGCCGAGGAAGTGGCGGAGGTGGCTCGGTTCCTGGCGTCCGACGCCGCCTCGTTCATGACGGGTTCGGTGGTGGTGGTCGACGGGGGTCAGACCGTCAGCAACCTGGTCCAGTGAGGTCGCTCGAGGGGAAGGTCTGCGTCGTCACCGGTGCCTCCAGCGGGATCGGGGAGGCCTCCGCCCGGGCGCTGGCCAGGGTGGGGGCCGCCGTGGTCCTGGCGGCTCGACGACAGGACGAGCTGGCTCGATGCGCGGATGAGATCGGGAACGGGGCCACATGGGTGCGCTGTGACGTGACCCGGATCGAGGAGCTGGAGGCCCTCCGGGAACACGTCGCCGAGGCGCACGGCAGGTGCGATGTGCTGGTGAACAACGCCGGCGTGCCGGGCGGCGGTCGGTTCGCCGAGCTGTCTCTCGATCGGATCCGCCTGGTCGCCGAGACGAACCTCTTCGCCGTCATGGCCTGCACAAAGGTCTTCCTCCCGATGCTCCTCCGGACCGGGGGGCATGTGGTGAACGTCGCCTCTCTGGCAGGGAGATACGCCCTGCCCGGCGCGGCGGTCTACACCGCGGCAAAGCACGGCGTGGTGGCCTTCTCGGAGTCGCTGCACCACGAGCTGACGCCCCTCGGCGTCATGGTCACCGCGGTGAACCCCGGCCTGGTGGCCACGGAAGGGTTCGTCCCGGCCGACAGCCCGCTGTGGCGCGACCGCATCGCCCGACCGTTCATCATGCCCCCCCAGCGCGTGGCGAGGGCTATCGTCGACGTGGTCCGACACCGGAAGGGTCCCGAGGTATCGGTTCCGAGATGGCTGGGCGCGCCGCAGGCGGCCCGAATCCTCGCCCCGCCGCTGTACCGGGCCGCCCTGGGCCGCATCGCGGGGGGACGGGCGGGCACCGCCGAGGCACCCGGCGGCGAGCGCTAGTCGCGCACGCAGCGCCAGATGGCCAGCCGCCACAGCACCCGGCTGCCGCGCTGGCGAAGGCGGATCAGGCCGTCGGCCATGAGCTGAGCCAGCGCCCTCGACCGGGCCACCAGGCCGGGAAGCGGGAACTCCCGCTGAGACACCTCGTCGATATTGGACGGCCCGAAGATGGTCCGGGCCACCTCGAGGACCCGATCCTCGGCCTGGATCGTCCCGGTCGGCAGGTACATCCGCCCGCCCCGCCGGAGGCGCTCCCGGACGCGCTCGAGCATGGCCACCGGAACCTCGGCCCCGGTGGGTCCACCGGAGTACCCGCCCGGGAACCATCCGGCCACCGAAGCGATCTCGTCAGGGATCCCTGAGACATCTCCGATGACGAGGTCGGCGGTCACGTCCGGAACCGGGTCGAACAGGTTCCCGGCCCGGAACTCGGTTCTGTCCGCGAGACCGAGACGACGGGCGTTCTCCGTGGCCACCCGAACGGCTTCCTGCATGATGTCGGTGCCGACCACCCGACCGGCGCCGAGCCGGGCGGCCACGAAGCCGAGGATGCCGCTCCCGCAACCGACGTCGATCACGGTCTCCCCCGGCCGGACCTCCAGCGAGTCCGCCAGGAGCATGCTGGTCGGGGTGGGCCGGAAGACCTCAGGGGTGAGCTCGAGATCGAACGGTCCCGTCCGACCTTTCCACCGGACGGTGTCCACGGGCGAGGGAGCAAGACTCATGGACGAGACTCTACCTCCTTCGCCATGCGATGCACGCCGCCGACCACTACACCGTGAAGTACTGGCGGGTCGTCGACAGGGCGTAGATGAGGAACGCGTCGAGGGCCAGATTGATGATCGAGATCGTGCTCCCCTGGATCAGCGCGATCAAGGCGAACACGGCGCCGACGATCGCCAGGATGAGACCGAGGCTTCGGCCCTGCTCCCGAAGCTGGAGGACCATCCATCCGGCCCAGATCGAGGCAGCGCCGACCGCCAGCCCGATCAGGACGTACAGGATCCCGAGGCCACCCGCCAGGCTGAGCAGGATCAGCGCCGAGACGACGCTCAGCGCGCCGGCGATGATGAGGACGATGCCGGCTGCGGTGATCAGCGGGGGACGAGCGGACGCGGGTTGCACGATTCGAGCCTCCTGTGCTTGTAGCCAGAGGCACTCTACGGATCGATGAACGTGGGTGTCAAACATCGAGGCGATGCATCTTGAGCAGGTTCGCGTGTGTCCGGCCGGCGGGAGACGACGCCACCATCACCACCGACCCCCCCACGCCGATGTCACGAAGTCCGGTCTCCATCATGGCGATCATCGCGTCGGTGTCGGAGGGCGGTTCGCATACCCGGGGGGCGACTCCGTGGAAGAGCGTCATTCGCCCGACGGCCCGAGGATCCGGGGTGAATGCGTGGATCGGCACGCCTGGACGGCACGCCGACAGCAGCCGGGCGGTGAGACCGCTCCGGGTGAAGCAGGCCACCGCTTCGGCACCCCCCCGGAGGGCCAGGACAGCGGCGGCTCTAGCCAGCGGCAGCTCCTCCAAGTCGAGCGCGCCGGGCTCTCGACCCCGTGGCAGGAAGTCGGCGCCGGCGGTCTCTGCGGTCTCCAGGATCCGTGCAGCGGTTCGGACCGCCTCCACGGGATAGCGCCCGATGGCGGTCTCCGCGGACAGGAGGATGGCGTCGGCGCCGTCGAACACGGCCTGGGCCACGTCCTGGGTCTCGGCCCTGGTCGGGCGGGGAGTTCCGATCATCGACTCGAGCATCTGCGTGGCCACGACCACCGGTCGAGCGGTGTCCCTGGCCAGGGCGACTAGGCGCTTCTGGAGCACGGGGATCTCCTCGAGCGGCGTCTCCACCCCCAGATCTCCCCGGGCCACCATGATCCCGTCCGACGCGTCCAGGATCGCCGCGGCGTCCTCGACGGCGGGGCGAGTCTCGATCTTGGCCACGATGACCGGCCTGGGGTCGGGGATCATCCCGGCCAGCGCCCGGACATCGCCCGCCCGGCGGACGAACGACTGAGCCACCATGTCGATCCCGGCGCGGAGCGCCCAGCGGAGATCCTCCTCGTCCTTCGGCGAGATCGTCGGCATCGACAGCCGCTCGGACGGAACGTTCACCCCGGCCCGAGAGCGGACCGTCCCGCCCCGGACAACCTCGGTCATCACCCCGCCGCCGGCCCGCTCCATCACCCGAAGCTCGACGGCGCCGTCGGCCAGGAGCACGCGGTCTCCCGGCTCGATGTCCGATGCCAGGGCGGCATGCGTCGTGCCGGCGCCTCGAACGTCTCCGATCCCATCGGGGCGAAACTCGAACCTCGCACCGGTCTCCAGCGTCACCTCGCCGCCCTCCAAGTCGCCGAGCCGGACCTTCGGGCCGGAGAGATCCGCCATCACACCGACCGGCCGGCCGCCCTGGCCGGATGCCCGGCGGACGGCCTCGAGGATCCGGACCCGAGCGTCCGGCTCGCCGTGGGAGCAGTTGATCCGAGCGACGTCCATCCCGGCGGCGACCAACTCCCCGACCCGGTGCTCGGAGGCAGGTCCGAGGGTGCAGACCAGCTTGGTCGCCCTCAACGCCGACCCCCCAGCTCGTCCACGACCCGTCTGACGGCGTCCAGGTCCTCGGCGGCCGATGGAGAGCTTTCGGAGAGCCGGTCGGGCACGCCCCGGCCACCGACCTCCGCAGCGAGGTCCAGCCACTCGACCGGGATGTCGTCGTCGAGCTCCGCGTCGGCCATCTCCGCGAAGTAGATCGTCCATGCCCGGGGGACCACCCGGGCCCACTGGTAGCCCCCGCCTCCGGTGGCCACCCACCTTCCGCCGGCGGCTTCGTGGGCCAGCCCGTGAAGCTCCGCCGCCGCTTCGCGATAGGCCCTGGTCGAGAGGGCCAGATGGGCCAGCGGGTCGGTGTGGTGCGTGTCGCAGCCGAGCTGTGTCACCAGCACGTCGGGCCGGTGGTCGCGGACCCTCGACGGAACCACGGCCCGGAACGCCTCCAGCCAGCCGTCGTCGGAGGTGTAGGGCGGAAGGGGCACGTTCGCCTTCGTCCCTTCGGCGTCCCCTCCCCCCCGTTCGTCCGGGAAACCCGTGCCGGGGAACAGGTACCGGCCGGACTCGTGAACCGAGATCGTCAAGACGCGGGGGTCGTCCCAGAAGACCGCCTGAGGTCCGTCGCCGTGGTGGACGTCCACGTCGACGTAGGCCACCCGCTCGACGCCCCGGCGGAGCAGCCAGGCGATGGCCAGGGCCGGATCGTCGTACACGCAGAACCCCGAGGCTCGCTCCGGCATGGCGTGGTGGAGGCCGCCGGCCGGGCTGAAGGCGTGCTCCGCTTGGCCGGAGAGCACCTCCTCCGCGGCAACCAGCGAGGCGCCGGCCACGCGGGCCGAGGCCTCGTGCATCCCGGGGAAGATCGGGTTGTCGCCGGGGCCGAACCCGAACCGGAACCACTCCCCCGGCTCGCCGGCGCCGGCCCGCTTGACCGCGTCGACGTACCGCATGGTGTGGACGAGGTGGAGCTCCTCGTCTGCGGCGATCCGGGCCGGGAACTCCTCCACCCGCCCGTCGACGATCCCATACGCCCGGATTAGCTCCCGGGTGAGCATGACCCGGACCGGCTTCAGGGGATGCTCGGGGCCGTGGTCGTAGGCCACCAGCTCCGGCGAGTAGACCAGCACGACCCGCCGGCTCACCGGGGCATCACGGCGTCGGCCTCGATCTCGACGACGTACCGGGCGTCGATCAGCGCCTGGACGACGACCGCGGTCGACGCCGGGCGGATGGCCCCGAACAGCTCACCGTGCACCCGGATGACCTGTTCGGCATCCTCGGCTCGGGTGAGGTACATCCGGGTTCGAACGACGTCGTCGGGCCCCGCTCCAGCCTCGCCCAACGCGGCGAAGATGATCTCGAAGCATCGCCGGGCCTGGCTCTCCGCGTCCGGCGGCGGCTCTGCCCCATCCGGCATCGAGGCCACGGTCCCCGAGACGTGGACGTGCTCCCCGGCAACGACGGCCCGAGAGTAGCCCGCCACCGGCTCCCAGGGGGCCCCGGAGCTGACCAGCCGCCGCTCCACCTAATCGATGCCCTGGGCCTTCTGGACCCGGCCCGAGAAGTCGACCGAGACCGCCTTCCACTCGGTGAACTCGTCGAGGGACTGCGGTCCCGCTTCTCGATGGCCGTTGCCGGTGTTCTTCATCCCCCCGAAGGGCAGCTGGACCTCCGCACCGATCGTCGGGGCGTTCACGTAGACAACGCCGAACTCGAGCTCGGTGATCGCCCGGAACACATTCGTGATGTCGTGGGTATAGATCGATGCCGACAGGCCGTAGCCGGTCGAGTTGGCGATCCGGATCGCGTCGTCCACGTCGCCCGTGCGGATGATCCCGGTCACCGGACCGAAGATCTCCTCTTGGGCGATGCGCATCTCCGGCGTCATGTCACCGAACACGGTGGGAGCGACGAAGTTGCCCTTCTCGTAACCGTCGCCGGTCAGCTCCTCGCCGCCCGTCAGGAGTGTGGCCCCCTCCTTCTTGCCGATCTCGATGTACTCCAGGACGCGCTCCTTTTGCTTGGCGTTGATCACGGGGGCCAGCTCGACCTCGGGATCGAGGCCCGAGCCCACCTTCATCCCCTTCACCCGGTCGAGCAGCTTCGAGGTGAACTCGTCCCGGGCCGCCTGATGGACGACAAGCCGAGAGGTGGCCGTGCATCGCTGGCCGCTGGTGGCGAAGGCGCCCCACGCCGAGGCCTCGACGGCGAGATCCATCTCGGCGTCGGGCATCACGATCAGGACGTTCTTCGAACCGAGCTCCAGGGAGCACCGCTTCATCAGCCGTCCGCAGGTCTCGGCGATGTGCCGACCCACCTCGAGCGATCCGGTGAATGAGACCGCGCGGACATCGGGGTGAACGACCAGGGACTCGCCGCACTCCTCGCCGAAGCCGTGGACCAGGTTGAGCACGCCTGGAGGGAGGCCCACCTCCTCGAAGACCTGGACCAGGATCGTGGCCAGAAGCGGCGTGTCCTCCGCGGGCTTGAACACGCTGGTGCACCCGGACACGATGGCCGGGGCGATCTTCCACAGGGGTATGGCGATCGGGAAGTTCCACGGCGTGATCAGCCCCACCACGCCGATGGGATGCCGGACCGTCATGGAGAACTTGTTCCGGAGCTCCGCGGGGATCGTGTGGCCGAAGTACCGCCGGCCCTCTCCCGCCATGTAGAAGCAGAAATCGATGCCTTCCTGCACGTCCCCCCGCGATTCCTTGAGCGTCTTCCCCATCTCACGGGTCATCAGCTCCGACAGCTCATCCTTCCGCCGCTCCAGGATGAGCCCCGCCCGGAGGATGTAGTCGGCGCGCTCGGGGACCGGCGTGGCCATCCATTCGCGGTACGCCTGGCCTGCCGCCTCGACCGCCCGGGCCACGTCCTCCGACCCGCTCCGAGGGAACGTTCCGACGAGCTCGTCGCGGTTCGCGGGGTTCCTCGATTCGAACGTCTCTCCCGAGCCGGCGGGGACCCACTTGCCACCGATGTAGTTGCGATGTTCCTCCGTCATGGACGCTTCTCCTTCCACTCCCGGTCCGACCATCCTATTCCCGTCACCGTCGCCGTCGGACGTGAGGCACAATGGCCCCTCCACGGAGAAGGGAGGATCGGATGGCCACAGACCTGACGGTGAACCTGGAGAACCGCCCCGGAGAGCTGGCCCGGGTGGGCGAGGCGCTCGGCGGTGCGGGCGTCAACATCACCGGCTTCTGCGCCACCACCGCCGGAACCGCCGGCGAGGTCCACGTCATGGTGGAGGACGCCGCCGCGGCCCGCCAGGCGCTCCAGGCCGCGGGCGTTGCCGTCGCGGCGGAGCGGGAGATGCTGATCGCCTCGGTCCAGCAGAAGCCCGGGGAGCTGGGGCGAGTGACCAGGGCCCTGGCCGACGCCGGTGCGAACATCGAGCTGGCCTACCCGGCCGAGCGTGGGCTGGCCTTCGGCCTGGACGACCTGGGAAAGGCCCGGGGCGCCCTCTAGGTGCGGCTCGTCACGTACGACCACGAGGGGGGCCGTCGGCTCGGGGCCCTGGTCGACGACGTGGTGGTCGATCTGCCCTCGGCGGTCGACCACCCGGGCTTTCCGGTCACCATGGAAGGCCTCGTCGGCGCCGGGCCGGCGACCCTGCAGCGGGCCCGCCAAGCGCTGCGGCCCCGGGGAGCCTCCCAGCGGTTCGCCGTTGAGGACGCCCTTCTCCTGGTCCCTCTCCTCCCATCGTCGCTTCGTGACTTCCTGGCCTTCGAGGACCATGTCAAGGCCGGAGCGGCCCGTCGGGGGGAATCGGTCCCGGAGGCCTGGTACGAGATCCCCATCTACTACAAGGGCAACCACCGGTCGGTGATCGGGCCCGACGAGGAGGTCCCCTGGCCGCCGTTCACCGAGGAGCTCGATTTCGAGCTCGAGGTGGCGGCCGTCCTCGGCGGGCGGGGCCGCGACCTGGACGCCGGCACGGCCGCCCAGCTGGTGTTCGGCTACACGCTGATGAACGACTGGTCGGCCCGGGACATCCAGCGGAAGGAGATGGCCGCCCGGCTGGGTCCGGCCAAGAGCAAGGACTTCGCCACCTCGTTCGGCCCCTGCATCATCACGGCGGACGAGTTCGACCCGGCGTCGGTGCGGCTCACCGCCCGCATCGACGACGACGTGTGGGCCGAGGGATCTCTGGCCGACGCGTACTGGACGTTCCCTCAGATGATCGCTCACGTGTCTCAGGGCGAGGAGGTGTGGCCCGGCGACGTGTACGGGAGTGGCACCTTCGGCGGTGGGTGCGGGTTGGATCTGGGCCGCTTTCTGTGGCCCGGCGCAGTGGTCGAGCTGGAGGCGGAGGGGATCGGCGTCCTCCGCAACCGGGTCGGCCCCAAGCCGGGCTGAGAACCCTGGCCTTCCTGGCCGTCGCCGGGACGACCATCCTGGTCAGGCGAAATCGGGGCCGAGGGGAAGCAGCTCGTCCAGCTCCTTGAGCGTCGCCTCGTCGAGCCTGATCTCACCGGCGGCGGCGTTCTGGCGGACGTGGTCGGGATTGCGGCTCCCGGCGATGGCCGCAGTCACGCCCGGCTGGTGGAACGTCCACGCCAGGGCGAGTTGGGCAACGGTCACATCGAGGCGGCCGGCGATGGGGCGCATCCCCTGGACCACGGCCAGGCTGCGCTCCTTCTTGCCGGGGGCGAACATGTCGCGGTAGTACCCGCCAGACCACCGTCCGCTTCGCCAGTCGCCCCGCTCGTACTCGGTCTCCATGGTGATCGCCCCGGTGAGGAGCCCGTAGGCCAGCGGCCCGTAGCACACCACGCCGGTCCCTCGCTCGCCGCACCACCGGATCAGATCGCGATGCTCGAGATGCAACATCGAGAAGTGCGGCTGGATCGAGTCGACGTGCCGGATCTCCGCGCAGCGCTCGATCAGCTCCCGATCGAAGTTCGACACGCCGATGGCCCGCACCGTTCCCTCCTCCACCAGGCCCGCCATGGCCTCCCACGTGTCCTCCACGGCCACGTCGTCGTCGGTCCAGTGGAGCTGGTACAGATCGATGTGGTCGGTGCCCAGCCGTTCCAGGCTCCCGCGGCAGGCCCGCCGGACCTCGTCCGGACGGAAGCCGGTTCCGTCCGGGCGAGGAGCGACCTTGGTCGCCAGGACGACCTGGTCCCGCCTGCCCTCGACGGCTCGCCCGACCAGCCGCTCGGAGGTCCCGTCCCCGTAGACCTCCGCGGTGTCGATCCAGGTGACGCCGGCGTCGAGTCCGGCCCGGATGGCCTCGACGACTCGCTCCTCCGACTCGTTCGGCCCCCAGGCGTCGCCGCCAGCCTCCCAGGCACCGAAGCCCACCACGGAGACCTCCGGGCCCTGCGATCCCAGCTTCCGGGTCTGCATCGAGATCAGTGTCTCATCGGCCGCCGGGGGCGACGAAGCTCCGAACCGCGTGGGGGACGGTAGCCTTGCAGGTGAGGAGCTGTGGGCCGCGCCGGCCGACCTCGACGTCGACCGCCCGCCGGGTCGTTCCCTCCACGAATTCGACTCGATGGACGCCTCCGCCGACCTCGGCATGGTCGACGAGGACGAGGTCGTCCACCCCCACGATCCGGTGGCGACGCCGGATCACGTGCTCGGCGGCCTGGACCGGCGGAGAAAACGCGGATCGTCCCCGATAGAAGGCCAGCTCGATGCGCCCCTCCGCGTAGGAAGCGGCTACGCCGGCGCCGGCATCCGGGCCCACCCGCCCGAAGTACAGGCCGTGCGGGAAACAGACCAGGTTCCCGGCGAAGCGGTCTCCACCGATGTGCGTGCATTCCCAGACGTCCGGCGAGGTGGCCATGGCCCGATAGAGCGGCCCGCCGCGACGCGCACAGCACGGATCGTGCTTCCCGTGCGTGCACACCAGATAGCGCGGATCGTCAACCTCTTCGCCCAGGCCGTCGAACCGCCGGCGAGCCGCCCCGGCGATGTCCATATCCAGGATCTGGGCGACATCCTCGAGCTCGAACGTCCTGAGCAGACGCTGTCGCGCCCCCGTGTACGCCACGAAGCAGCGCCGGGGCCGGCCGCGGGCCCGGCCGCGGCGCTTGATCAGCAGGACGCGGATCCGATGACGCCGAGCCAGGGCCCGCAGGCGGATCCCGACCTCGGTGGGAAGATCGCTCTGGACCAGCGCGTCGTGACCCCACGGCCCGGGCTGCTCCACCATCAGCCAGAACCGGTACCGGGAAGCCGTCCCCGTCATCGGCTCCCCCCGGGCCTCGGACCGGTCCGCGCAGCGGGCGGCTTCAGCCTCCGGCATCCACGACCTCGACCGCGCCCTCCCGGACCAGGCGCCGGGCCAGGACGAGTCTCGAAGGTTCGTCCAGGCCGGGGAGGTCGGAGGGCCGGAACCGCTCCCGGGCATCGGCCACGAACCGAAGGGCGGTCTCACAGAACGCCGGCATCCGGAGCTCCCGCAGGCCCAGCGATACCACGGCCTCCTTCTCCTCGACGGCGACCACGAAAACCGCGCCGGGCCGCCGTCGGCACGCCGTGCCGGCCTCCATCCGCCGGGCCGCTTCGAGTTGATGGAGCTGACCGGAGAGAAGCGGCCGGCGTCGGGACCAGAACGCTTTGGAGAATGCGGCCACGGCATCCCCATCGACGGCGCGGTCGAGCCAGTGGTGGAGGTCCTTCAGCCGTACACCGAGCTCGGCCGTGAGCGCCTCGGGATCGCCGGCGAATCCCGGAGGAAGCGCATCACGGAACGGCCGGTGCTCGGCGGCCCGGCGAAACACGTGTCGCCACAGATCCAGCCACGTGTGGGCCAGGACACCGATCGTGACGTGGATCGACACCTCCTCCTGGGCCTCGGCGTCGTGGGGGAACCCCCGAGGGAGGTACAGGGCGTCGCCGGGCTCGAGCTCGGCTTCGAGCAGGGGCGATCCGGGATCGCCCAGCGACTCCTTCCAGGGCTGCTCCGGTCCGGGCAGGTCGATCAGGGGCCGGTAGACCCGCCACCGCTTCCGGCCCTTCGTCTGGAGCACGAAGACGTCGTGGGTGTGGTGGTGGACGGCGAAGCCCCGCGCGGTGGGCGGCGTGACGTAGGCGTTCGCCTGGACGGGATGGGTCAGCGAGAGCTCCAGGTCCCGGCAGAACCGGGCCACCGGAGGCCACTGCCGGTGGAGGGCCTGGAGGACGATGGTGGCGCCGTCCGCGAACTCGGCCATCACCCGATCCGGCCTAACCGTTCGCTCCACGGGCCGCCCACCGATCCGGATCGTCTGGGTGTAGGAGGACGGCTCCAGGGGAGCGCCATCCCGGACCAGGCGAAACGAAGGCATCCGGAGGAGCGTCCCGGTGACGAGGTGATCGACGTCCCCCACATCGAGGAGTCCGTCGAACCGGTCCTGGTCATGGTGCAGGAGCGGCTCCCTGCCCCAATGGCGGTCCAGGAACGCGCCAGGCTCACCGACGCACCGCCGGAGGGCGGCACCGTCCGCGGTCATCCGGTCGAGCGCTTCGCGTCGGGCGCGCTACGGGTCGATGGCGTCCGTGTCGCCGCCGGCGTCGTCGGTCGCATCGTCGTCGGCGTCGGTGTCGTCCTTGTCGTCAGTGTCGGTGTCGTCGACGTCATCGGCATCCGGGTCGGTCTCGCCTCGGATCGTGCCGCCGACCGTGACCGTGCGGATGTCCTCGTCGGTCAGGGTCCTGTCCCGCTCCGTCATCGGCTCCTCCTCCTGTCTCTCCGATCAGGCTATGTCCGCCGGCCGGGACACGCAAACCTCAGTCGATCAGGCCGAGCCCCCGGGCCCACGAGGTCGGGTATCCATCCACCTCGACCGTCCCCAGGGCCTGGTCGGCGCTCAGCGGCCGCTCCGCCTCGACCATGATCGCGTACTCGTCGGCGAACTCCTTGGTCTTCGACGCCTCGATGGCGGCCGCCTGGGGCCCGTGGTGCAGTCCCTGGGGGTGGTGGGTGATGAACGCCTCGCCGATCCCGGCCCGGGAGAAGAACTGGCCCTGATGATAGAACAGGACCTCGTCCCGGTCGATGTTCGAGTGGAAGAACGGGACCCGCAGTGCCTCGGGGTCGCCCGTCTCCGTCGGCCTGGGGGCGAACGTCCCGATCTCGAACCCGTCGGAGGCCCAGGTGACGTGGACGCTGGGTGGGACGTGGTAGCGGGGGGACACCACCGGCCGGAAGTCGGCCACGTTCAGCCGGATGGGACAGAGGTCGCCCTGCCACCCGACCACGTCCAGCGGATGGAACGGGTACAGCAGCGTGGTGTAGCCATGGTCCCGCTTCACCCGGACGACGAACTCACCCTCCTCGGTGTGGGGCTCGGGCTCCGGCGTCTCCAGGACGCCGGGGTCGAACAGCGAGTGCTTGCCCAGGATCCCTCGGTCGGGGATCCGGTACTCTCCTCGCCCCTCGATCACGTACAGGAACGTGTCGCCGGTTTCGGGGATCACCCGGTGGGTCGTCCCCTTGGGGACGATGAGGTAGTCCCCGGTCCGATATCGGAGGGGGCCGTAGTCAGTCTCCAGCAGCCCTTCGCCGCGATGGACGAAGTAGCAGAGGTCGCCGTCGGCGTCCCGGAGATAGTTCGGAGTGACCCCGGCCGGACGGGAGACGAAGATGGCCACGTCGTCGTTCCACAGAATCCGCTGCCAGGAATCGGAGGCGTCGGCCTGGTCCGGGGTCTTGAGCCCCCTCAGGTCGTACGCTCGAGGCGTCAGGTCCCCCTCGATCCTCACCCACGCGGTGGGCGGGTGAGAGCGGTAGAGATGGGAGGCCCGCCCCTCGAACGCCTCCCGGCCGTGCTCCTCTTCATAGGTTCCATCGGGCAGGCCGACGTGAGCCTGCTTGGCCACCTTTCCCTTCGACAGTGGGAACATCCGACCTCCCTCGCTACGACTTGGCCCGCGACCGGCGGGCGACACCCCGCTCCCCGGTGCTTCGCTTCTCCCGGGCCTTCTTCTTTCGCTCCCGGTCGTGCGCCCAGCGCACCTTGCGCCTGTCACCCCTACCCATGTCCACCCCTTCGTCCTCGGCTACAGCTGCTCGGCCTCGCTCCCCTTGGCCAGCTCCGTGCTCCGCTGGCGGGCCGCGTCGATGGCGTTCAGGAAGGCGGCCCGCACGCCCGCCTGCTCCAGGTGGCGGATCGCGGCGATCGTCGTCCCGCCCGGGGAGGTCACCATCTCCCGGACCTCCACGGGGTGCATCCTGGTGTCCCGAAGCATCTTCGCCGTTCCCAGCATGGTCTGGACGATGAGCTCGGTGGCCACGTCGCGGGACAGCCCCAGCAGGATGCAGCCGTCGATCATGGCCTCGGCCAGCAATGCGAAGTAGGCGGGGCCCGACCCGCTGGTAGCGGTGACCGCATCCTGCGCCGACTCGGACACCCGGATCACCCGACCCACCGAGCCGAGCAGCTCCTCGGCCACGGCGAGGTGCTTGTCCCCAGCGTGGGTCCCGGGGCTGATCGCGGACATCGCCTCGTCCACCAGGACCGGAACGTTCGACATCACTCGAACCACCGGGGTCGCCTCCGGCACCCGGGACTCGATGAACGAACACCGGATCCCCGCGGCGAACGTGATCACCAGATGGTCCGGTGTCACGTGCTGTCCGATCAGGTCGAGCAGGGCGTCCATGTCCTGCGGCTTAACCGTCAGGACGAGCGTCCGGGCCCACGCCGCCGCGTCGGGGTTCGACAGCGTGGCCTCGACGCCGTGCCGGTCGCGGAGCTCACGGGCGCGTTCCTCCCGGCGGGCGGTGACCGTGATCTCGTCCGCGCTCCGGCCGCCCGACCGGATCAGGCCCGACACCAGGGCTTCGCCCATCTTTCCCGCGCCCAGGAATGCGACTCTACGCTCGTCCGTCATCCACCCCTCCGCAGCAGGTTGCTCATGAAGAACCACATGTTGGCAGGCCGCTCGGCCAGCCGTCTGGTCAGGTACGGGTACCACTGTGAACCGTACGGGATGTAGGCCCGGACCGGGTAGCCCGACTCGACGTAGCGCTGCTGGAGATCGCGCCGGATGCCGTACAGCATCTGGAGCTCCACCCGCTCCCAGGGGACGCCTCGCCGATCAACCAGCCGGACGGCACCCTCCAGCAGTCCTGGATCGTGGGTCGCCACGTGGACGGGGTGCTCCCTCTCGACCAGCGTGGCGAACAGGACCGCGTAGGCGCGGTCAACGTCGACGCGGCGTCGGAACGCCACCGAGGACGGCTCCAGATACGCCCCTTTGACCAGTCGAACCGGGGCCTCGGACGGAAGGCGGAACACGTCCTCGACCGTCCGCCGGAGGTAGCTCTGCAGCGCCACCCCCACGTTTCGGTGGCGCCGACGAAGGCTCCGGAGGGCCTCGAGGGTCCGATCCACGTACTCGTGACTTTCCATGTCGATCATGACCAGGGTGCCTCGAGCCTCGGCGGCCGCCAGCACACGCTCGGTGCTCTCCAGACATAGGTCCATCCCCAGATCGAGGCCGAGCTGGGTCAGCTTCACGGCGATGTTGCAGTCGAGGGTCTCCACCTCTTCGATCCGCTTCAGGGCCAAGATGTAGGCGTCCGCGGCGGCCGATGCCTGGGACTCGGACGTCACGTTCTCTCCGAGATAGTCGAGCATCGCCCGGATCCCGCCACCTTCAAGGTCCCGAGCCGCACGGAGCGCGTCCTCCAGCTTCTCTCCGGCGACGAATCGGCCGGCCACGGTCCTGCCCAACCCGGTGGAGGTCACCACCCGGCGGACCGGTCGAAGCCCGGCCAGCCACGACACGGGCGCCCGGAGCGGCGCCCCGGTCACCTCAGGCCACCCGGGCCCCGAGGATCTTCTCGATGTGGCTGAGAGCCCACCGATTGACCTCCCCGTGTTCGTGGCCCGGAGCGCTGAACGTCTCGCACCCATCCCGCCGGACGACCACGTCGTAGTCCCGGTTCCGCAGGTCGGAGGTCGTGTGCAGGACGCAGATGTCTGTGCAGAACCCGCAGACGTGGACCTCATCGGGGCGGAGGTCCTTGAGGACCTGCTCCAGCTCGGTCTCGAAAAAGGCCGAATACCGATGCTTCTGGATCACCGCGGCGGCGTCCGGCTCGAGGTCTCGGAGCTCCTCCACCAGGTCGTGCTCGTCCGTCCCAACGATGCAGTGGGGGGGAAACATCCGAAACTCGGCGTCGTTCTCGACGTGGCTGTCCTTGGTGAAGAGCACCGGGGTGCCGACAGCGATCTCGTCCTCGACGATCCGCCGGATCCGAGGGATCGCCGCGGTGCATTCCGGGCTAGCCAGGTTCCCCTGTCGGGTGAAACCTTCCTGTGCGTCGGTGACGATCAGGACCCGGCCGGGCACACGTTCCTCCATACGGGACGCCTCTCGACCCAACGAAGTATAGGCCGGAAGTTCCCATTGACCCTCCTCACATCCTGGTACGGTCCTGCCGTTCCCGGGCACACCGAGTCCCTCTGAGCGTGCAGGTCCGGATGTGGGAGGAAGTGCCGTCGCTCCAAACGGAGCGACGATCTGGGGCGTGGTCGACGCCACCATCAACCAGACCGGCAACTCACTGCACGTTCGCCGGTTTCACCCTGTTCGTCGGTCCGACAAGCGAGGATCCCGACTGAAAGAAGGGGCGGCGCGTACGCACCGCCCCTTCTTGAGTCGCGGGGGGATATCAAAAGGCCCGAGGGACCTTCGGCTCGCCGCTGGACTCCTTCCGAGGGCGAACCCTCGTCGGCGCCACGGCCACCGTCAACCCCTCGGGCCAAGTGCTCCGAGCAACCCTTGCGGCCCTTCGAAAGTCCCGGCGGTAGCCCCTTTCGTTGGGCTTTGGGGCCTCCCGAACTTCCCCTACCGCACAGCCAGTTAGCTGTCCCGACCGTACCAGCAAGGTGCGCCCAGTTGGCCTTACGGCTTTCCCAGGGGGCCCCACTCGGGCCTCCGGTTCGCCACTCCGGCTGCTCGGAGCGAGGCGAAGACTATCGGCCGGGTGGCGGAGGCGTCAACTCGCCAAAATGCCTGCTCATCCAGTGTTTGCGCAGGTCACAGCGCACATATTTCTTGTCGAACTTCCCCGCGGTGAAGCCTCACGTGCGGACCTGCCGCGGATTCACGAAGCCCGGGCCACGTCCAGCAGATCGGGGAGCAGCTCGCCGTAGGCGTCCATCACGCCCCCAACCGTCCGTTCCCAGGAGAATTCCCGGGCCTGCCGGCGCGCTTCCCCGGAGAGCCGAGCAGCTGCCGGATCCCGCAGGATCCGGATCATGGCCCGCCCGTACGAGGCCGGATCGTGATCGCCCAGAAGGAAGCCGCTCCGGTTGTCGCGGACCACCGACCGAAGACCGCCCACCCCCGCCGCCACCACCGGAACGCCGCAGGCCTGGGCCTCCAGGGCGGCGAGACCGAACGATTCGGACCGCGAGGGAGCGACCAGGAAGTCGGCGGCCGAGTAGATCTGCGGCAGGTTCTCATGACGGATCGGTCCGAAGAACCGGACGGCCCCGGCCACGCCGAGCTCTCGGGCAAGCCGGCGGAGATCTTCGACGTAGGCCGGGCCATTCGGGCCGCTCGGACCTCCCACCACGACCAGGGTGAGGTTGCCGGCGACGTCGGGCGCCGCCCGGCGAGCCTCGGCCAAGGCCCGGATGGCCACGTCGGGCCCTTTCAGCGGCTGGAGACGGCCCACGAACAGGGCCAGGGGACCGTCGATCCCCAGCGCCCGTCTCGACGCCGCTCGCGGCCGGGGTGCGAACCACGCCGGGTCCACCCCGGGCGGGACAACCCTGATCCGGCCCCGGTCGGCCCCGTAGAGGGCGACCAGATTGTTGGACTCCTCCTCGGTGGGGGCCAGGATCAGGTCCGCCACGATAGCAGCGTCACGTTCGCCGGCCATCCGGACCACCGGCTCGGTCCGCCCGATCTCCGGGGCCAGGTTCTTGACCTCTCCCAGAGTGTGGAAGGAGGCAACGAGAGGAACCCCCCACCGGGCCTTCGCCCTGGCCCCGGCCGGCACCGAGAGCCAGTAATGGGCGTGCACCAAGTCGTACGAGCCATATGCCTCCGCCCGGTCGACAAGGGAGTCCACGAAGCCCGGGACCAGGTCCGGAAGAGAATCCTTGTCGACGGGCGCGCACGGCCCGGCGGGGATCTGGACGACCCGAAAGAGGGGCCCGAGGACGTCGACCTCGGGAACGCCTCGACCCGCGCATCGCGTGTAGACGTCAACCGCCACATCGCGGCCGGCCAGTCGCTCGGAGAGCTCCCGGACCTCCACGTTCATCCCCCCCGAATCGCCCGTTCCAGGCTGGTCCAACGGTGAGGTGTGGAGGCTGATGACCGCGATCCGTGCGAGAGCCGCCCGGTCGCTCATCACATCTATGGTACGGCACCCGCTCGGAGAGGCAGCCCGCAAATCGAATGAGGAAGGCCCCGCTCCCGAACGGAGCGGGGCCTTCCGACGTGGTCTCAGCTGGCCTTGCGGGTGGAGCCCTTCTTCTGCTCCTCCAGGCCAACGGCCTTCCGGAAGCTGGTCACGGCGCCCTTGAGCTGGCGGCTGGCCTGCTTTCCGCCGTCGACGGCGCGCCTGGCTGTCTTCGACCGCTGGATCCGCGTGACCAGAGCCTCCCCGCGGCCGGCCAGCCCGTCGTACAGCTTGCCGGCGTCGGTCCGACGAGCCTTCCGACCGAAGGAGGAGGCCTTGCCGTAGAGCTCGGTGGCCTTCTCGATCGCCAGATCGCCGGTGCCCAGCACCGCGAACGGAGCCTTCTTCCACTGATCCATCTGTTTCACCTCCTTGCGAGTCACGTTGATCGCGGGAGCGTGGAGGGA
This sequence comes from Actinomycetota bacterium, assembly GCA_035642095.1. Taxonomy (GTDB): domain Bacteria; phylum Actinomycetota; class UBA4738; order UBA4738; family CALAEC01; genus DASQTB01. The sequence continues at coordinate 48,916 of DASQTB010000136.1, forward strand.
GCCGGGTGAGGACTGCTCAGCCTGCGGACTCCACCCTCCCACGGGGTCGTTCGGGAGCCGACGCCCCGCTCTTCCGGGCCCGCCTCCGTCTGGCCCGACGGGTCTCGGTTTCCTCTCGGAAGCTCTTGTAGATCTGGGCCAGCACCTGCCTCTGTCGCTCGGTGATGGATCGGTCGGCCATGATCGCTGCCACGACGTCCTCGGCGCCCTTCCGATCATCCAGCATCCCGGCCTGCACGTAGAGGGTCTCGGCGGAGATCCGCAGCGCCTTGGCGATTCCGTTCAGGATCTCGGCGCTGGGACGGCGGAGCCCCCGCTCGATCTGGGAGAGGTAGGGGTTCGACACCCCGGCCGCCGCGGCCAGCTTGCGAAGCGACATCCCGACCGCACTTCGCTGCTCGCGGATGAACCTCCCCACGTCTCGGACCTTCATCATCGCCTCTGACCCTACCAGAATCTGTATAACACTTGCAAGCACTTGCATACTCTAGCAAGCGCGGGCGAAGGTCACCTCGGGTCAGGACCGCTCCAGCGAGAAGACGGGCTCCAGGTAACCGACCGGACGACCGCCACCCAGCACGGGGGGACGGGCGAAGGCGGGGACAGCGGACGGATCGAGGACCCCGAGGAGGTCGAGGACGTGGACGATCGCTGGATCTGACGCTCGCGAGGCACCGTCCTCGACCTTGAGGGCCACGCCGATCCCCTGTTCGAGCAGGGCCGCGCACATCATCCCCTCGGCCCCCGTCTTGACGGCCACGTCCGGGGAGGCCTCCATCACCGCCGTGCAGGCCCGCTTCCGGCCGGCCACGAGGTAGGGCTGGGACCGCATGGCCGCCATGACCCGATCCGCCTGGGCCAGACGGCCCGCCGCGAGCCCGGCGTACAGGGTGGCCATCGCTGCCAGAGGAAGGGCATGTACCGGGACGCCGCAGCCATCCACCCCGATCGACTCCGGGGCCCGGCCCGCCCCGCCCTCCACCGCGTCCAGGACGGCCCGCTGGAGGGGGTGCCCTTGCTCCCGATACCGGTCGACCTGGTATCCACGGCGAGCACACGCCAGAAGCATCCCCGCGTGCTTGCCGGAGCAGTTGTGATACTCGGGACGGGGCTCGGCCACCTTTCGGGCCGACTCGACGTCGATCGGGCGGTCCGGCGGCGTCCGCAGGTCGCCGACGGCGAGCTCACCTCGGGCCAGGATCGAGCGCACCGCCTCGAGGTGTACCGGCTCGCCATTATGCGAGGCGGCCATCACCGCGATTTGGGGATCGGGGAGGTCGTCCCCGGCCAGGTCGAGCGAGACCGCCGCCTGGAGCGGCTTCATGGAGGAGCGAGCAAACGCCACCCTGGCGGGATCACCTGCGAAGGACAGGATCCGGCCGTCTGCATCGGCCACCACCACGGATCCGAGGTGCACCGATTCCTCGACGCCCGAGCGAACCACTCGGACCAGCGGTACCGGGGGCATGCCAATGACCCTAGCGGGAGCGCGCTACCGTCAGGAGGCGGGGTTCCCCAGCTCCGCCTTGAGGCGGCGCTTCATCTCCTCCTGGAGCGAGTCGTGAACCCCGATCACCCGCGTCCGGACGTCGGAGACCTCGCGCTCCTCCCGCTCGATGTTTCCCGCTGCGTCGTCGAGCTCCTGGTCGGAGAGGGCCTCCAGATCCGACAGCCGCGCGTCGGACAGCAGCCGCTCGACCCGGCGTCGGGCCATGGCGATCTCGTCCTCCGGCATCGGGATCATCGGCGCCTCGCCGCGGGACGGACCCCGGCTTCCCTCCGCCATCACCGAGACCACCCGTTCCACCACGGGCTGGGCCTCGCCGCCGGTGCGGCGGCGGTCGACCTCGTCCCGGAGCAGGTCCCGTCGACCCTGGAGGAGCCGGCGGAGGAATGACAGGTACTCGAGCTCGGCCCGGGCCAGGTCGCGACGCCGCCGGACCTCGGAGGTGTCCAACGACGCCAGGCCTTCGGTAAATCCGGCCTCCAGGACCTGATCGATCCGGCGGTTGCCGCCGGCCATCGTGTCGCTCATCCGCTCCTCCTCGTGATCCCGACGATCTCCCGGGCTCGGTCGGGCGTGGCCACCTCTCGGCCGACCTCACCGGCGATCCGACTCACCCGGGCGATCAGCTCGGCGTTCGTCTCGGCCAGCCGTCCCTCCCCGTAGTAGATCGTGTCCTCGAACCCGGTGCGCACGTGGCCGCCCAGGGCCAGGGCGGCCAGCGTCACCGGCAGGTGGGTCCGGCCGATCCCCGTGGCGCTCCACGTCGCCCCGCTCGGGAGGATCGAGGCCATGTGCACCACCGCCCCGGCGGTCCCGGCCATCCCCCCGGGCACCCCGAGCACCAGGTCGAAGTGCCGGTGACGCGGCTCCGCGTCGTGCTCTTCCGTCAGCCGGCGGGCGGTCTCCACCATCCCCGTGTCGAACACCTCGAACTCGGGCTGGACACCGATTTCCCGCATCCGGAGGAAGAACCGCTCCACCAGAGGGAACGGGTTCTCGAACACCTCGTCGCCGAAGTTGACCGTCCCGGTGGTCAGCGTGGCCATCTCCGGCTTCAGATCGAGCGGCTGGACCCGCTCCTCCTCCGTCATCCCCACCGATCCCCCGGTCGAGGTCTGGATGACGATGTCCGGCGCAGACCGCTTGATCGCGTCGACGGCCCGGGCGAAGTGGTCGCGGCTCTGCGACGGGGCCCCGTCCTCGTCGCGGACATGCAGGTGGACGATGGAGGCGCCGGCCTCCCGGCACCGGGCCACCTCCTCCGCGATCTCGTCGGCGGCGAGCGGCAGATGGGGTTGCCGCTCTCGGGTCAGCTCTCCTCCGACGGGAGCGACCGTGATCACCAGGGGGTCCATCCGGAGAAGGGTACCGCCTGCGGGAGACGTCCGGGGCGCTAGCAGACGGCGGCGACGTACGGTGTGGGGTTCACCAGGACGCCGTTCGGGTGGTACTCGAAGTGGAGATGGGGCGTTCCGGTGGCGTTCCCCGTGTCGCCGATATACCCGATCAGGGTCCCGGCGGACACGCTCCCCGAGGCGCCACTGAAGCCCTGGAGGTGGGCGTAGAAGGTGTACGTCGATCCGTTGCTCACGTAGGCCTGGTTACCACCCAGCGAGCTCGACGAGTGGCTGACCGAGCCGGAGATGGCCGCGTACACCGGCTGCCCGTAGCTGCCCATCATGTCGACCCCGGCGTGGGCCCGCCCGCCCGACCGAGGGGCACCGAAGGTGTCGGAGAACGAGGTTCCCGGCGCGGGACAGGCCTCCAGCCCGCCGCCTCCGCCCGTGGCCGCGATCGAAGCCGGAGCGCCACCTCCCCCTCCACTGCCGCCCGCCGCCGCAGCGGCGGCCTGCGCCGCGGCCGCCGCGGCCGCCTGCTCCGCGGCCAACTGGTCCGCCCACTTGTCGCGGATCGCTTGGGCCTCGGCCAGCCGGGACTGGACGATCTCGCTCTGGCGGCGAGCCTTCTCCAGGGCGGCCTGCTGCTCTTCCTCCAGACGACGCATCCGCTCCTGGTGGCGGCGAAGCTCCTCGGCCAGCACCGAGACCCGGGTGGCCAGGTCGGCGTCGTCCTGGGCCAGGCGGTCGAGGTAGACGAGCCGGTCCGAGAACTCGGAGAAATCCCGGGCCTCGAGCAGCAGGTCCCACGTGCTCTGGGCCCCGAGCTGGTACGTCTCCCGGGCCCGGTCGTCCAGCTGGCTCTGGAGGCTGAGGGCCCGCTCTTCGGCCCTGTCGAGCCCGGTCCGCGTGACCTCGATCTCATCGCGGGTGAGGAGCACCGCCTCATAGGCCTCCTCGTAGGCGGCGGTGGCCCGCTGGGCCTCCGCCTCGACCTGGGCCAGCCGCCGCTTGGCCTCCTCCAGCTGCTCCTCGGTGCTCTGGGCGAAGGTGGGGTGGGCGAAGAGCCCGGCCACGAGGATCGCGGCGAGCACGGGCGTGATGTAGGGCGCCTTCCCCTTGCTGACGGTCAACCGCCTCCCTCCCCGAGTCGCGGCTCGGGTACGGCTGGTGGCCTGGGCAAGTTCGGCCGGCACCCTACCAGAGCCCGATTGGAGGTTCAAGGACGCGAAGAGCCCGGCGATCCGGGCGGTCCACCTGCAGATCGTAGGCCGATCAGGGGACGCTGTTCGCGGCCCCCGGCCGCTCGGTGCGGGGAAGGGCCCGTTGTCGTACCGTCGGCCCGATGAGCTCCGAGTTCGTGGTGGTCGTGGAGATCCCGACCGGGTCGCGCAACAAGTACGAGATGGATCACGAACGAGGCGTCATCGTCCTCGACCGGATGCTGTTCACGTCGACCCACTACCCGGCCGACTACGGGTTCATCGAGGGAACCCTGGGCGAGGATGGCGACCCCCTCGACGCGCTGGTCTTCGTCGGGGAGGCCACCTTTCCGGGGTGCCGGATCCGGGCCCGGCCCGTCGGCCTGTTCCGGATGACGGACGAGAGAGGACGGGATGACAAGGTCCTGAGCGTCCCGCTCCAGGATCCGACGTGGTCGCACGTGGACGGCCTCGACGACCTCCGGCCGACGCTCCGCGCCGAAATCGAGCACTTCTTCGCGGTGTACAAGGATCTGGAGGGCGGGAAAGGAACCCACACCGAGGGGTTCCGGGACGTCGGGGAAGCGCGGCGGGTGGTAGCCGAGGCCCGCCGCCGAGCCCAGCCCGCTCGGTAGCTCTCCTGACCCATCTGACGGTGACCGCAGACCCGTCTGCCCGCAGCCGGGTGGCGTCTCGACCCGCAGGGCGACACTTTCTCCGTGCTCCCCTGCGGGAGCACCGGCCCCCCGAGGGGCATCGACAGTGGCCCCCCCGGACGGCTAGCCTTCCCCACCGATGGCGGGCGACGTTGTGGACCTCCTGGCCGGCATGGCCCTATTCGCCGATCTTCAGCGGCCACAGCTCGAGTCGGTGGCCCACACCTTCGACGAGGAGATGTTCTCCGAAGGACAGCGGATCATCCGTCAGGGCTTCCAGGGCTCGAACTTCTACGTGATCCTGGAGGGCGAGGCGGCCGTGCGGGTCGACGGCAGCGAGCTGGCCACCCTGGGCCGGGGCGACTTCTTCGGCGAGGTCTCGGTCCTCCTCGGCGAACCCCCCACGGCGGACATCGTTGCCTTGCGGTCGATGCGCTGCCTCGTCCTGGCCGGCGGCGACGTCGCCGAGTTCCTGGTCTCCCAGCCCCGGGTGATGCTCCGGATGCTCCAGGCGGAGGCCCGCCGGCTGCGGGCCACGATCGAGTGGCGCAGCTAGACGATCGGCCGTTCCCTCCCGGCCGCTATCCCCTGGTGGTGCTGGGGAGCGGACCCGGCGCCCTTCAGCTCAGCCATTCCCTGTCACGGCTCGGCGTGGAGCACGCCGTCCTGTCGGAGGACGAGCGGTCGGGGGGGATGTTTCGCCGGTTTCCGTTCTTCCAGCGACTGATCAGCTGGTCGAAGCCGTTCGCCGTGGTGAAGCGAGGCACGCGCTGGTACGAGCGGTTCGACTGGAACTCCCTGGTCAGCGACGACCCGAACCTCCAGGCCCTGGTCCCCGGGTTCATGGACGGGACGTCGTACTTCCCCAGCCGCGCCGAGATGCAGCGCGGGTTGGAGGCCTTCGCCGAGCGGGGGCACATCCGGGTGCGGTACCGGTGCCGGTGGGAATCGACCCGCCGGGAGGACGACGGCACGTTCACGGTCCACACCGGCGACGGCGACTATCGGTGCTCGACGCTGGTCGTGGCGGTGGGGATGACGGAGCCGTGGAAGCCACCGGACATCGAGGGGATGGCGGACACCCCCCACTACGTGGAGACCGAGGCCCCCGAGACGTACGCAGACCGGCGGGTGTTCGTCATCGGGAAGCGCAACTCCGGATTCGAGATCGCCGACGGCCTCCTCCCCTGGGCCCGCCAGATCGTCCTCGCTTCCCCCCGGCCGGCTCGATTGTCGATCCTGGTCCGCTCCGTCGCCGCAGCTCGGGCCCGGTATCTGCAGCCGTACGAGGACCACGTCCTCGGCGGGGGCACGTTCGTCCTCGATGCGGCCATCGAGCGGGTCGAACGGCTGGGCGAGGGCTACCGGGTCCACGCCACAGGGACCACGGTGCCCGGCAGCATGGTGTTGGACGTCGACCGGGTCATCGCCGCCACCGGCTTCGGCACCCCGCTCCGGGACCTGCCGGACCTCGGCGTGCAGACGTTCTTCCAGGGACGCCTCCCCAGCCAGACGCCGTTCTGGGAGAGCCCAGGGGCCCCGGGGATCTTCTTCGCCGGCTCGATCACCCAGGGCTCGATCGGGCTCAAGAAGTACGGGCGACCCAGCGGATCGGCCGCCGTCCACGGCTTCCGGTACAACGCCAGGACGCTGGCCGGGCACCTGGCCCGGACGCGCTTCGGGATCGAGCGGCCGGAGCATTACCTGGAACCCGACCAGGTCGTCGACTTCCTCTGCCAGGAGATGGCCCGGGGCCCCGAGCTGTGGCACCAGCAGGCCTACCTGGCCAGGGTGGTCTCGTTCGCCCCCGACCGCGGTATCGTGGACGATGGCATCCTGCCTCTCCAGCACTTCGTTGACGAGGGAGGACAGGACGCCGTGGCGGCGACCGTCGAGACCGGGGAGCACGGCGAGATCCGTCCGGCCGTGTACGTGCGGCAGGGGGGGCGGGTCACCGAGCGGCTCCTGGACGGCGATCCGATGCACGACTTCGCCACGGCGGAGCACCGGAAGCAGCTATCGGCGGCGTTGGAACCGTTCCTGTAGCGAGGAGGCGAACGAGGTGGCCATCACCGACCCGGACGAGCTTCGGACGATCTACGAGGAGACCAAGACGATCGCTGTCGTCGGTGCCTCGGGCGACGAGCGGAAGGCGGCCCACACGATCCCTCGCTACCTCCAGCGACAGGGCTTCCGGATCATCCCGGTCAACCCCAAGGGCGGCGAGATCCTCGGGCAGGAGGTCCGCCGGCGGCTGGAGGACGTCGAGGAACCGATCGACGTGGTCGAGGTGTTCCGTCCCTCCGAGGAGACGCCGGACGTCGCCCGAGACGCGGTTCGGGTCGGGGCCAAGGTGCTGTGGCTCCAGGAAGGGATCGAGTCGGAGGAGGCGGAGCGGATCGCCGCCCAGGGCGGGCTCAAGGTCGTGATGAACCGCTGCATGGGCGAGACCCATTTCCAGCTCCGCCTGGGGCCCGGCCCGAACGCGGACCGGCAGGACATCTAGCGCGGGGCGGACAGCGCCTCGATCAGCACGTCGGCCACCTCGGGCCGGCTGAACTCGGGGGGCGGCCGCTCGCCGTGGCGAAGCATCTCCCGGACCTTGGTGCCGGACAGGATCAAGCGGTCCTCGTCGCCGTGGGGACAGATCTTCGGCGTGGCCATCCCCTCGCACCGGTGGCACCAGAAGGCGTGTTCGAACATGAGCGGCGTGATCCCCAGGTCCTCCGGAGCGAAGCGCTCGAAGATCTTCTGGGCGTCGAACGTTCCGTAGAACGTGCCCACCCCGGCGTGGTCCCGGCCCACGATGAAGTGCGTGCAGCCGTAGTTCTTCCGCACCAGAGCGTGGAAGATGGCCTCCTTCGGACCCGCGTAGCGCATGGCCGCGGGGAAGACCGACAGGAGGATGCGGTCCTTCGGGTAGTAGCTGTCCAGGAGCACCATGTAGCAGCGCATCCGGACGTCGGCGGGGACATCATCCTCCTTCGTCTCGCCGACCAGCGGGTGCAGCAGGAGCCCGTCGACGATCTCCAGGGCGCACTTCTGGATGTACTCGTGCGCCCGGTGGACGGGGTTCCGGGTCTGGAACCCCACCACCTTCCGCCACCCGCGCTCGGCGAACGCCGCCCGGGTCTCGGCCGGCGTCCGGCGATGCTCGACGAAGGTGTCGTGCCGGGGCACCGCGAAGGCCCGGACCCGGCCGCCCAGGAGCCAGTCGCCGGCCCGGTCGAGGGCGGCCACCCCGGGGTGGGAGCGGTCCGTGGTCTGGAACACGGACTCCGCTTCCGCCTCCCGGTCACGTCGGAACACCTCCTCGACCTGGAGGATGCCGGCCGGCTCATCGCCGATCGTCAGGGCCACCTCGTCCGCCCGGCCGATCCGCTTCAGGCCGTCATCGTCAACCGAAAGGGAGACCGGGATGCTCCACACCAGCCCGGACGACAGTCGCATGTCGTCGAGGACCGAGCGGTAGTCCTTCTCCGTGACGAAGCCGGTCAGGGGCGACATGGCCCCGGTGGCCAGCATCTCGAAGTCCGCCTGCTCCCGAGGCCCGAGCGGCACCTTCGGGTGCTGGCGGGCCTCGTCGGCGGCTCGCTCGGCGTCTGGGCCGGTGACGAGCAGGTCGACGAGGTGGCCGCCGTGAGGAGCGATGGTCTCGGTCACGGCGGGCCGAGCATAAACGCTCCCCCGGAGCGCCGACCAAGCGGGGGGGCCGATCGACGGCGTCAGGCCCGGACCTCGACCCGGGCCCCGGCCAGCGATGCCTCCGCCGTGGCCCGGCCCTCCTCGACCGTGATCCGGTCGTAGGCCATCCCGGGGACGACCTCCGGGAGATTCACTTCGAACCCGAGCTCGGGGACGGTCTGGGGCGAGAACACCAGCGCCGAGCCCTCCACCCGGACCCGACCCGCGACCGACAGGTCGAGGGCGGGTTGTCGGACGTCGATGCCGGGGCCGGTGAACTCGACGGCCAGGGGGACGCCCTGGTCCTGGAGGAACTCGCTCAGAGCGTCGTCGGTGACCGTGACCTCACCGCGCCCGGTCGCCGCGGTGATGGTCCCGCCGGACCCGACGAAAGCCTCTCGTTCGAACGAGACGTCCCGGAAGCCGAGGTTCACCCGGTCCAAACGCATGCCTTCGACGAGGACGTCCTCCATGGCGATCCCCACCTCGTCGATGTGCTCCCTGAGGAAGGCCACGATGAACGGGAAGGCCCGCAGGTCGACGTCAGGCTCCGTGGGCAGGTCGAGTGACTTCTGAGCGCTGCGAGCGACCCGCTCCTCCATGACCAGCCGGAAGCCGTAGTCGGCCCCGACCCCGAGGACGGCGAGGAACAGGAGCGTGGCCAGGAGCGCCGCGCCGGCACCGCCGCGCCTCATCTCGGGGAGCCTACACGGAGGACTTCGATTCCCTTCCCGGAGGCCTTCAGTCCAGGGCGCCTTCCAGCTCCAGCAGGAACTCCTTGCGCCGCACTCCCCCGGTGTATCCGCCCAGCCGACCGTTCGACTGGATCACCCGGTGGCAGGGAACCACGATCGGGATCGGGTTCGAACCGAGGGCGTTCCCCGCGGCCCGGTACGCCCGGGCGCTTCCGGCCCGAGCGGCCACCTGGCCGTAGGTGTGCACGTCGCCGTAGGGGATCCGGGCCGTGGCCCGGAGGACCTTCCGGACGAACCCTCCGGTCAGGGCCCAGTCGACGGGGATCTCGAACCGGCGCCGCTCTCCGTCGAAGTACTGGTCGAGCTCTCGCCGAACCTGGTCGGTCCGACGGGCCGACCGGAGGATCCGGGGCGATACGCGGCCGGCCAGCTGCTGCAGAACCTGGTCCGGGGTCTCGTCCGGGTAGGCCAGCCGGGCCAGCCCCCGGGCCGTGACCGCGACGAGGAGCGGCCCGAAGGGAGACTCCGCCTCGGCGAAGGCCACGTCGACCTCTCCCTCCACCCGGTCGACCAGCCGGGTCACCGCCTCCTCCACCGCTCCTTCCGGGGCCGGAACCGAGCGCAGCGACCGCTCGATCTCGCTCATCGGATCTCCTCCCGCAGCCGGCGCACCGCCAGCCGCACGTTCTGCCTGGCCGCCACCTCGCTGGTCCCCATGGTCCGGGCCACATCGTGGTACGGCAGGTCGCCCACGAACCGGAGGACCACCGCCTCCCGCTGCCTCGGTGGGAGGTTCCGGACCCGGCGCCACACGCCGGGGTCGCCGTCGTCCTCCGGCCGGGCCGGACCTTCCGGGATCTCGTCCACGGGCTCCGGCCGCCGTCTCCGGGACCGGTGGACGTCGAGCGCCTTCCGGTGGGCGATGGTCATCACCCACGACCGGAGGTTCGAGGCCGGGCGGAGCCGCGGGTAGGCTCGGAGGGCCGACAGGAACGTCTCCTGGAACACGTCGTCGGCCTCCCCGGGCCCGACCGAGGCCACGGCGAATCGGTACACCGCATCCGAATGCTCCTCCAGGAACCGCTGGAACGGCGGCAATCCCACATGGGTAGAACGCCCGGGCGGCGTCCGGCGTGAGGTCATCGGTTCAGATCGACCAGGATCCGATCGGCCAGGCGGTCGGCGAAGGCCGGTGTGAGGCCGTCCTCGGCGTGGCCGAACCGGCTGGCCAGCAAGAGGCGCTTCGGTTCGCCGGCCCGGCGGTACAGGCGCCACGCCTCCTCCTCGTCGAAGAAGTGATCGTCGCGGCCGTGGACGAGCAGGAGCGGCGTGGGGGCGATCCGGTCCACGACGTCCTCGGGGCTCTCCGGCCACCGGTCGAGCCGGCCCAGACGGACGCCGGCTCGCCGGGCCCATCCCCGGCCCCGCTCGCTCGAGCCGAGCCACCGGAGCCGGGCCACGGCTCTCGACGGGTGCCCGTCCCAGCGAGCGGGTGCGGAGACGGCCACCGCGGCATCGACGCCGCCCCGAAGGGCAGCGTGGCGAATGACGGCCACCCCGCCCATCGACACGCCGATCGCGGCCACCGGCAGGCCGGGTCGCTCGGAGCGGGCGTGACGAACCGCGGCATCCACGTCGAGCACCTCGTCGGCGCCGTACGTACACGTCCCGTCGCTGAGCCCGTGCCCCCGAAGGTCAACGGCGTAGACGACGAACCGCCGAGCAAGGGCCTCCACGAACCGGACGATCCGCAGCTTGCGATGCCATCCCAGAAGGCCGTGGCAGAACACGACCGACGATCCGTCGTCCCCGACCCTCGAGCCGGTCAGGGTGACGTCGTCCTCGGTGACGAGCGCGAACGGCCCGGCCGCGCGATAGGCCCGGGAACGAAGCAGGGTCGCGGGGGACGCCACGCCGACGAGCGTACCCTGCTACCCTCGCCCGAGGTTGCTTCGCATCCTGTTCCTGTCCGACCGCTCCCCCGAGGATGCCCTCCCCGCGGCTCTCGATCTCGGCGCCGACCTGAAGGTGGAACCGGCCGGCGCGGACGCCCTGGCCAGACTCCCCGACCTCGATCCCGATCTGATCCTGGCCGATGCGGGCTCGGACCCCGAGCACACCTATGGGGTGCTGACCGCCCTGACGTCGGCCGGCCGGCCGGCCCCGGTGATCGTCGTGCTGGAGCCGGAGACGCTGGACCGGGCGGCGTGGGCCGAGGTGGCCGACGACGTCGTCCTGGCGGGCGCGTCCGAACCGGAGTTGCGCCTGCGGCTGGCGCTCCTCGCGTCGCGTCGCGGCGAGCACGGCGAGGCCGTGGTTCGCCTCGGCGCGGTGGTCATCAACACCCAGAGCTACCAGGTCACGGCGGAGGCCCGCCGGCTGGACCTGACGTTCAAGGAGTTCGAACTGCTCAGGTTCCTGGCCGAGCATCCGGGCCGGGTGTTCTCCCGGGCCAAGCTCCTCCAGGAGGTCTGGGGCTACGACTTCTTCGGAGGCACCAGGACGGTCGACGTCCATGTCCGCCGGCTCCGGGCCAAGCTGGGTCCCGAGCACGAGCACCTGATCGAGACGGTCCGCGGCGTCGGCTACCGCGCCGCCGAAACGCACGCGTGAACGCCCGCTCCGCGTAACGCGGAATTTACGAGCCGGAAACCAGCGGGCAACGCCTGGTCGGTAGCCTTCCCCCGACCACTCAAGGGGAAAGGAGGACGCGTGGCGAGCCCGAAAGATGTGCTCGACCTGGCCAGGAAGTCCGAGGCCCAGGTCGTCGACTTCCGATTCTGCGACCTGCCGGGACTGATGCAGCACTTCTCCGTGCCGATCTCCGAGCTGACCGAGGAGGGTTTCGAGGATGGATTCGGATTCGACGGGTCGTCCATCCGAGGGTTCCAGGAGATCCAGGAGTCGGACATGCTCCTGGTTCCTGATGCGAGCACGGCCTACATCGACCCGTTTGCGAAGCATTCGACTCTGGCGCTGCACTGCTTCGTCAAGGACCCGGTGACGGGCGAGATGTACAGCCGCGATCCCCGGGGGATCGCCCGGAAGGCGGAGCTGTACCTGAAGCAGACCGGGATCGCCGACCTCTCCTACTGGGGGCCGGAATGCGAGTTCTACATCTTCGACTCGATCCGGTTCGAGCAGAACCAACATGAGGGCTACTACCACATCGACGCGATCGAGGGGGTCTGGAACTCGGGCGCGGAGGAAGGCGGCCACAACCTCGGCTACAAGCCCCGCTACAAGGAGGGCTACTTCCCCCTCCCCCCGATGGACCACTATCAGGACCTGCGCTCGGAGATGATGCTCAACCTCCAGAAGGTCGGCATCCAAGTCGAGGTCCATCACCACGAGGTCGGGACCGCGGGGCAGGCCGAGATCGACATCCGTTACGACACGCTGCTGAAGACCGCGGACAACGTCCTCAAGTACAAGTACATCGTCAAGAACACGGCCCGAGCGTCGGGCAAGACCGTGACGTTCATGCCCAAGCCGATCTTCATGGACAACGGCTCAGGCATGCACACCCACCAGTCGCTGTGGAAGGGCGGGGAGAACCTATTCTGGGACGAGGTCGGGTACGCCCAGATCTCGGACACGTGCCGGTGGTACATAGGTGGGTTGCTGACTCACGCGCCGGCGTTGCTGGCGTTCGCCGCCCCGACCACGAACTCGTACCGTCGTCTGGTGCCAGGCTACGAGGCGCCGATCAACCTCGTGTTCTCGCAGCGGAACCGTTCGGCGTGCGCCAGGATCCCCGTCTACTACAAGACCCCGGCAGCCAAGAGGATCGAGTTCCGCTCTCCCGACCCATCGTGCAACCCGTACCTGGCCTTCGCGGCCATGCTCCTGGCCGGGCTGGACGGCGTGAAGAACAAGATCGAGCCGCCGGACCCGATCGACAAGGACCTGTACGACCTCCCACCCGAGGAAGCGGCGGGGGTCAAGCAGGTCCCGGGATCGCTGGAGGAGGTCCTAGACGCTCTGGAGAGGGATCACGGCTTCCTCCTGGACGGCGGAGTGTTCACCCAGGACGTC
>DASQTB010000137.1:0-11949 GCA_035642095.1 Actinomycetota bacterium
CAACCGGCACCCCGAGCGCTGGCCCCGGGGCGGGCTCATCCGGGCCCGGCGATCGTCCCGGCGCCCAGGACCTCCTCCCCGGCGTAGAAGGCGACCTGCTGTCCGGGGGTGACCGCTCGTTGAGGGCTACGGAACCGGACCAGGGCCCGGCGGTCCGGGAGCGGCTCGACCACGGCGGCCGCATCCGGGCCTCGGTACCGGATCTTGACCTCCGCCTCGACGGGGCGCTCCGGTGGGAGGCCGATCCAGCTCACCCGCTCGGCCCGAAGCTCCCGCCGGGCCAACAGCGACGAGGGGCCCACCACCACGCGGTTGTTCGGCGCATCCACGTCGACCACGTAGCTCCGCTCGGCGGTCGAGATCCCCAGCCCCCGGCGCTGGCCGATCGTGAACCGGTGGATCCCTCGATGGGCGCCCAGAACCCGGCCGGCCGGATCGACCACCTCTCCCGCGCGGACCAGCTGGGGGGCCCGCTCCTCAAGGAATCCCACCGAGTCGGCCTCCGGGGCGAAGCACAGATCCTGCGAATCCGGCTTGGCGGCCACGGGAAGGCCAAGCCGCTCGGCGTGGGCCCGGGTCTCGGCCTTCGTCAGTGCCCCCACCGGAAACCGGGACCGGGCCACCTGGGCCTGGCTCAGGCCGGCCAGGACGTATGACTGGTCCTTGGCTCGGTCTCGTCCGCGGAGCAGACGCCACCCGCCGTCCGCGGCGGGAACCGTCCTCACGTAGTGGCCCGTGGCGACCAAGTCCACCCCGAGGTCCTCGGCCCGGTCGAGGAACGCCCCGAACTTGATGCGCTCGTTGCACCGGACGCAGGGGTTCGGCGTCCGCCCGGCGGCGTGCTCCGAGACGTACTCCCCCACGACCCGTTCGTCGAACAGCTCCGACAGGTCAACCACCTCGAAGGGGATCCCCGCTCGCCGGGCCACACCCCGAGCGTCCGCCTCGGCTCCCGGCCCGCAACAGCCGTGCTCCACCCCGCCGGTGTGGACCAGCTTCAAGTGAGAGCCCATCACCTCGTAGCCCTCCTCGGCGAGGAGACAGGCGGCCACGGACGAATCCACACCCCCGCTCATCGCCACGAGCACCGAGCCCTTTTCGAGCATCTCTCCGAGGGTAGCATCGGCCCGTGGGCCGGTTCGTCGACCTCAGCTTCGTGATCGAGGACGGCATGCCCGCCCTTCCGGGATTCCTCCCCGAAGCCGTCGTTGAGCCGATCCTCGACCACGAAGCGTCTCGGCCCCGGTACCGAGGGAAGGCCGAGTTCTACCTGGGGCGAGTCGACATGGCGGGCAATACCGGGACCTACGTCGACGCCCCATTCCATCGCCACCGTTCCGGGGACGACCTCTCCGAGCTCGCCCTGGAGCGCCTTGCCGGGCTGCCGGCGGTGGTGATCGACGGCCCCGACGATCCGGGGCCGGTCGACATCCGGCCCGGAGGGGAGCTCGGCGGCCGGGCCGTCCTCATCCGCACCGGATGGGACCGTAGATGGCCGGACGAGTCCTACTGGTTCCCCGGTCCGTTCCTGTCCGAGGGGACCGTCGACCGGCTCCTGGAGGATGAGGCGGTGCTGGTCGGGGTGGATTTCACGAACGTCGACGACACGTCGAACCCGGCCCGCCCGGCCCACACCCGCCTCCTCGGAGCCGGCATCCCCATCGTGGAACACCTCCGGGGGCTCGACGCCCTCCCCGCCTCACCTTTTCGATTCTTCGCCGTTCCCCCGAGGATCGTGCGAGGGGCGTCCTTCCCGGTGCGGGCCTTCGCCGAGGTGGACTAGCGCCACCGAGCGGCCCGGTCCGCCGTGGCCATGGCCACCATGCGCCGGGCCAGGAAGGTGCGTCGGACATCCTGGTCGGCGATGCCCGAGGCGATGTCGTCCACGATCCGCGCGGCCCCCGCCCGGCGCTCGGCGGCCTCGTCGGTCTCTCCCACGGCGTGCAGCGCGTCCGCCAGCACGGCCAGGGCTCGCCACAGAACACGCCGCTTCCCCAGCCGCTCGGCCTGAGCCACGGCTCCGCGGGCGTCTTCGGCCGCGCGCACGGGATCATCGCCCAGCAGGGCCGCCAGGGCCCGGCCGTAGAGTCCCCACGCCGTGAACGGCGGACTGGATCCCCGGGACAAGTCGTGGAGCCGCTCCGCGGCGGCGGCCAGGACGTCGCGTTCGTCGACCCGGTCCTCCAGCGCGGTGATCTCGAGCCGGGCGCTCCACAGGGCGTCCTGCAGGTTCCCCTCGGCCAGGGCACGGCCCTCCGCGAACCGAGCCGTGGCCGTCTCACGGTCATCCTTCTCCAGCGCCAGCCAGCCCTCCAGAGTGAGGAGCCGAGGTCTCCCCGACGGCATGGAGATCCGCTCGGATAGGGCGGTGACCCGGTCGAGCTCTTCCCGGATTCGGTCGAAGGCGTGGATCTCGCCGAGGACCTCCATCCTGCAGCAGCGGGCCAGCAGCTCGATCCGGGGGTCGCTCAGCGTCTCGCTCCGCTCCACGGCTCCATCGGCGTCGGCGACCGCTCCGGCAACCCTCCCCGTGGCCAACCGCACCAGCGACCGGCCCCCCAGGGCGGTGATCTCCGACGGGCGATCCCCGATCTCGGTCGCGTCGCGGGCCGCGCGGTCCAACGCGTGCTCGGCCTCGGGGTAGCGACCGAGGATCCACGACAGCCACCCCACCTGCTGCTCGTTGTGCGTGAACGGGCTCCGCTGGCCGACCGTCCCGAACAGATCGCGGGCCCGGAGGGTGTGGCCGAGGGCTTCGTCGAACGGTCCGGTGAAGAACTTCGTATCGGCCATCCCGTGATGGTTGACGGCTTCTCCTTCCAGGTCTCCCCGCGACTGAGCGGCCCGGAGTCCTTCCTGGAAGTGCTCCAGCGCCTCCGACCACTCGGCGGCGTCGTGACGGAGCAGGCCGGCCGTGTGATGGATGCGGGGGAGGAGGTCGTTCGCCCGCGCCTCCGGGACCCGGCTCAGCGCCTCCGAGGCGGCCTCGAGCCCCTCTGGCAAGCGGCCCTGGAGCCGGAGCAAGCCGGCCAGCGCCGCCCGAGCGCGGATCCCGACATTGCTTCCATCCCCCTCCTCCCCCTCGGCCTCCCCGGCCTTGGCCATGCCCCGCCGGTAATCGGATTCGGCCTCGGGGAGGGTGCCCAGCTGTTCGCGGGCCCGGCCTCGGGCCAGGGCGACCTCCGCCTGGACCCCACCGGCGTCACCTTCGGGAAGCGCTTCCGCAGCCTCCATGGCCCGGTCATAACGCGCCGCTGCCTCCTCGGCGCGGAACAGCCGGAGGCGGCGATGGCCGGCCAGCAACCGGTATCGGGCCGTGCCCACCGCATCGCCGGCCTCCTCGGCGTGATGGGCCAGGACCTCCGCGAATTCCTCGTCCCGACCTCGGATCACCTCCTCCAGCCTGTCCAGCGCCCTGCGGTGGGTTTCGCGCCGGCGGGGCCGGGAGATGTCCTCGTACGCGGTTTCCCGCGTGAGGGGGTGCTCGAACTCGAACTCCCGGTGGCCCTCGATGGAGGACGGCTGGCGTTCCCGGATCAGGCCCGTGGCCACGAGCTCGTCCAGCGCGACCGAGGCGGGTGGGGAGCCGGGTCGATCCACGACAGCCTCCCAGAACGTCCTCCCGGCCACGGAGGCGTACTGGAGGACGCGCTGCTGCTCCTTCGGCAGGCGCTCCAGGCGGGCGGCGATCGTTCCCTGAACGGTCTCCGGAAGGGTGGAGGGAAGCCCGGCCGGACAGGACCAGCCGCCCTCGGACCGGACCAGGACCCCGTCATCGATCAGCATCCGGAGCAGCTCCTCCAGGAAGAAGGGCGTTCCGCCGGCCCGCTCCAGGACCGATCGGAGCTCCCCGTCGGGAACCTCCGCCCCGCCCAGGAGATGGACCAGCACCCGCCGGGCTCCGTCCTGGTCGAGGGGCTCCATCGCAACGGTGGTGGTGTACTCGCCGTCCGGTCCCCACTCCGGACAGCGCTGGGCGAGCTCGGTTCGGGAGGTACACAGGAACAGGACCGGGGCCGTCATCGTCCCGGTCAGCCGTTCGATGAGATCGAGGAGCCCCGGATCCGCCCACTGCAGGTCCTCGATCACGGCCACCGCTGGCCCGTTCCGGGCCAGCGACCCCAGGTACTGACGCCACGCCCGGAGGATCATCTCCCGGGCCACGTCGGGAGCCGTCCCGGCCAGCGGATCCGGCTCGACATCGACGCCCACGGATGACAGCAGGATGCGGATGACCCCCGATGCTTCGTCGGGCGAGCCGAATCGCTCGGTGAGCCTGCTTACGGCCGTCCGAAGGATCCCCTCCGGCGGGTCGCCGTCGCCGATGCCGGTGTCGGCCTTGAGGATCTGAGCCAGCGGCCAGAACGTCAGTCCCTCGCCGAACGCCGCGCAGGCACCGCGGACCACGGTCACCTCCGGCCCGAGCTGGGCCACGAACTCCTCGGCGAGCCTCCTCTTGCCGATGCCGGGCGCCCCCACCAGGGTGACCAGTCCGGCGATCGCCTCCCGGCGGGTCCGGTCGAACGCGGACCGAACGAGGCCGAGCTCGCCGTCGCGGCCGATCATCGGCGCGCGCTCGAGCCGCGCCGGGGGCTCCACGATCTCTTCCTCCTCCGGAGCCGGGGCGGGATCGGCCACCGGGACCGCTTCCTCCTCGGGTTCGGGGATCGAACGTTGGGTCGGCAGGGCCTCCCCCTCCACCGAGGGCGGCTCCGCCAGGAGATCGGCCCCGCAGCTCCCGCAGAAAGAGAAGTCGACCGGGGAGGGCTCTCCACAGGAGGGGCAGGACCGTTCCATCGGCCGGCCGCAGTAGCCGCAGAACCGGAAGCCGCCGGGACCCGCCCGGCCGCAGCCCGGGCACACGATCGCGCCCGCGTTCTCCCCCGCGGCGGCCGGATCCTCGTCCATGGCTCCCGATAGGGCTATCGGGAGAGGACGCGGTTCAACTTGAGCGGAGCTTCTCCGTGACGGCGGGGAGCACCTTCAGCGCATCGCCCACCACGCCCAGGTCGGCGATCCGGAAGATCGGGGCGTCGGGGTCCTTGTTCAGGGCGATGATCCGCTTCGACTCCTTCATCCCCACCAGGTGCTGGGTGGCCCCACTGATCCCCACGGCGATGTACACCTCGGGCTTGACGGTGATCCCGGTCTGCCCGATCTGCATCGAGTAGGGGACCCAGCCGGCGTCGACCACGGCTCGGGTGGCTCCCACCGCGGCCTTGCCCAGCGCCTTGGCCAGCTCCTGGAGCAGCTCGAAGTTCTTCGGATCCTGGAGGCCGCGCCCTCCCGAGATGATGACGGAGGCGTCCTCGAGCTTCGGCCCGGACGCTTCCTCCTCGTGTCGCTCCACCACCCTGGCCCTCTTCGCCTCATCGGGCATGTCGGTCGGCACGTCCACCACATCGGCGGTACCGCCGGACGGCTCCGCGGCGAACGCCTTGGGGCGGATCAGGACCAGCTTGGGATCCGGACCGGCCAGCTCGACGTCGACGACCTTGGTGCCACCGAAGATCTGGGTCTGGGCTCGATCCGGGGCCAGGACATCGCTGGCGTTGCTCATCAGCGTCGAGGCCGTCCTGGCCTGGAGCCGGCCGGCCACGTCGCGGGAGTCGTACGACGACGCGAACAGGATCAGGTTCGGCCGGTGCTCATCGACCAGCCGGTGGAGGACCTCGACCCGGGGCTGGGCCAGGTGGTCGTCGAAGACCGGATCGTCGCCCGCGTACACGGTGGCCGCCCCGTGCTCCCCCAGCGCCGGGGCGGCTTCCTTGGCACCGGGGCCCAGGACGACGGCCGCGACCTCGCCGCCCAGGTCGCGAGCCTTCGTCAGCAGCTCCAGGGCGGACGCGTTCGGTTGTCCGCCGGCCTGCTCCGCGTACACCCAGATGCCGGCCACTCAGACCACCTTCGCTTCCTTGAGGAACTGCACGATCCGATCCGCCGCCGACCCGTCGTCCTCGATCACCTCGCCGGCCTGGCGCTCGGGGGCGTCGACGACCTTGGTCACCGACTGCGTGGCGGCGACGTTCTCGGCGGTGAGGCCGAGATCCTGGAGCGATGGCTGGTCGACCGGCTTCTGCTTGGCCTGCATGATCCCCTTGAGCGTCGGGTACCTTGGGGTGGTGGCTCCCGCGGTGACGGTGACCAGCGCGGGGAGGGGCGCCTCGACGACCTCGTATCCGGTCTCGATCTGGCGCTCGATGCGGATGGCACCGTCCTTGAGCTCGACCTTCCGGGCGAAGGTGAGGGCCGGGACGCCCAGGAACTCGGCCAGGGTCTGGGGGAGGGTCCCCGTGTACCCGTCGGTGGACTCGACGGCGGCGAAGACCAGATCGAACTCCTGGAGCTGGATCGCCGAGGCCAGGACCTGAGCGGTGGCCAGTGTGTCGGAGCCCCGAAGAGCGTCGTCGGTGATCAACGCTCCCTTGTGAACCCCGATCGACAGCGCCTTGCGCACGGCCTCCATGGCCGGCGCCGGGCCCATCGAGACCACCGTGACTTCGCCCCCGGCCTGCTCGACGGTCTCCAGGGCGGCCTCGATGGCCGGCTCGTCGCCCGGGTCGAGGCTGCCTTCGACGCCTTCTCGGACCAAGAGGTGGTCCTCTCCGAGCTGCGGCGTCCCGGTGGGGTTGGGGACGTACTTGGCCAGCACGACGACGTTCACGGTCGGTCCCTTCTGGTTCGGATGGCGCCTATGTTCTACCCGATCGGCCCGCCGTCCTGCGCCACCTCTCGGCCTCCGGGAGAATGGCTCGATGATTCGAGGCATCCTCCTCATCGCGGTCGGTGCGGCCGCCGCCGTGGCGGTCGACCGGCTGATCCTCACGCCTTCCCCCGATCCGGCGGGCGGTCCGGTGGTCGCCCGGAGCGACGCCGCCCCGGGGAGCCCGCCGCTGGTGTGGCTGGACGGGACGCTCGAAGAGATCGAGACGCGGTCCGTGGCGGTCCGGGAGGGGGAGGACGGCCCGGTGGTCGAGCTGGATCGGGCCGCCGCCGGGGCGACCCGGTTCTTCCGGCTTGACGATGAGGAGTGGAGCTCCGTACCCGAGGAAGACATCGGCGCGGAGGCGACCGGCCAGCGGGCCTGCGTCGAGGCGCTCCTGGACGGACGGACGCTCCTGGCCCTCCGCGTATTCGTGGGGGCGGGCTGCGGTCCCACGGGCTAGGATCCCGGGGTGAGCGGGGTCACCACGGTCTACCTGGGCCAGTTCACGTGGGAGCACGCCAACCGGATCGCCGAGGCCCTGGAGGACGCCGGCATCACGTGGTGGACGAAGAATCCCGGTTCGGTGACGTACGTCCTGTTCGGGGAGTGGGGGCCTCGCCTGTTCGTCGACCGGGCCCGACTGGAGGAGGCCAGAGCCATCGCCCACCGGATCGCTCCGGAGGGCCTGGCACGCTGAGCGCCCCGTGGCCGCCCTAGGCGGCGTCCTTTTTCCTGCGCTCCCCGCGGACCAGCGGGAACCGCACGGGCGTGTGCTGCCAGCAGTGCGTGGATCTGTTGTAGATCGAGAGCCGCGTCTCGCACCCCTCTTGAGCGCACACCCGCCCGCCCCGGTACGTCCGGTTCGGCCGAGGGAGCTCCTGGGCCCTGGATCCCTTGATGACGGTCTGGTCGCTCATCGGCATCTACCAACCCGAGAAGCCCGGCCGGGATTCCCGGCGGATATCAGACGCCCCGGAGGGCTCGGATGTTCCCGCCGGCCGCGGACGACGGGGGCCGGGCCGAGTTCCCCGAAGGGTCAGGGGCGCTTCCCCGAGAGGAGCAGGTTGTAGAAGAGTCCCTTCGGCACGGCCCGGGCCAGCATCCGATCCACCGCCGAGAGCGCCCGCCATCCGAGGTAGGCGCCCCGGGCCCACCGTCGTCCCAGCACGCCCGGCCGAGCCTCGGCCTCGACCGTCCGGACCGACCATCCGAGCAGGCTGGCCAGGAGCTCCTCGGTATCCACCTTGATGGCCTCGAACCCGGCGTCGCTCGCCCACCGGACCACCTCGCCGGGCTGGAAGGTGTGGAGGTCGACGTCGAACTCGAGGTCCCGGAGGATACGGTCACGTTCGTCGCCGGGTTCGGTGACCGGCCGACGGATGCCTCCCAGTCCCGGCAGCATGGCCGCCCGTCGCCAGATCGTTCGAGCCACGGCCTTGGCCACCCCGGCCAGCCGATCTCCCCACCGGGTGGGCTCACCCGAGAGGAACAACGCCCCACCCGGCCGGAGGACCCGGTGCCATTCGGCCAGCGCCGCCGGTGGATGGGGAAGGTGATGGAGCACCGCGTGGCCGGCGACGAGATCGAACGATCGGTCGGGGTACGGCAGCCGCTCCACGTCGCCGGTCCTCGACTCGACGGCGCAGCCCAGTCGCTCAGCGTTCCGGGCGAGCACGGCGAGCATCCCAGGAGAGATATCGGTGGCGTGGGCCTGGCGAACGTAGCCGGCCCGCACCAGGTTGAGGATCAGGAAGCCCGTTCCCGCGCCCACCTCGAGGGCCCGGTCGAACCGCTCCCCGGGCAGCATCCGCTCGACCCGCTCCCGCACGTACCGGAGAGCCGCCTGATCGAAGCCGATCGACCACTTCTCGTCGTACGTCTCCGCGGCGGCGTCGTGGTATCGGGCGTTGGCCGCTTTGGGGTCGAGGGCCGCGTCGACCACGCTACCGGCCGGTGAATCCCGCCGTTCGCTTCTCGACGAAGGCGGCCATGCCCTCCTTCTGATCCTCGGTGGTGAACAGGTCGCAGAACGCCTCGCGCTCAATGGCCACCCCGGTCCGGAGGTCGACCCTGCCGCCCCAGTTGACCGACACCTTGGCGGCCCGAAGGGCGGCTCGGGGGCCTCGCGCGTATCCGCGGGCCGCCTGGACCGCCTCCCGGTAGGGATCCTCGGCGATCCGGTCCACCAGCCCGATCCGATGGGCTTCCTCGGCATCGACCTGGCGGCCCGAGAAGATCAGATCCTTGGCCCGAGCCGGCCCGACGAGCCGGGGCAACCGCTGCGTTCCCCCGGCCCCGGGGATGATCCCCAGCAGTATCTCGGGCTGGCCGAGCTTGGCGTCGGGGGCGGCGAACCGGAGATCCGCCGTCATGGCCAGCTCGCATCCCCCTCCCAGGGCGTACCCGGTCACCGCGGCGATGGTCACCTTCGGGATGTCCTCGACCGCGTTGAACACCTCCTGGAGACCCATGATCATCGGCCGAACCTGGGCCGGTCCCATGTCGGCCATCATCTTCACGTCGGCCCCCGCGGCGAAGACCTTCTCCCCCCCGTACAGCACGACCGCGCCGACGTCCTCGCGCCGGGTGACCTCGTGGGCGACAGCGAGGAGATCCCTGGTCAGATCCTGGTCGATCGCGTTCATCGGAGGCCGGTCGAGGCGGATCGTGCCCACGCCGTCCTCGACTTCCAGGCGCACGAGCTCTCCCACGGTGGACCTCCTCCTTCGGGAACGGCCGTATCGTAGCCCGGCGTCCGGCCGAGCTAATGGGTGAGCGAGCGCTCGATCCCGCGGAGCCGCTTCGACATCTCCGTCAGGAGCTTCCTGGCGATCGATGGGTTCTTGTCAAGGAGAGGCAGGAACGCCCAGGACGTGAGGGCCAGCGTCCGGACCGGCGTCGAGGTCCGGACCGTGGCCGACCGGGGGCCTCCGTCGATCAGCGACATCTCGCCGAAGTAGTCGCCGGCCCTGAGCGTGGCCCGCTTCCGCCCCCCGATCAGCACGTGAGCCTCTCCCTCGAGGAGGAGGTGGAACCCGACGCCGGTGGCCCCCTCGGCCACCACGTCGTAGCCCTCGTCGAATTGGACCTCCTTGGCCACGGACCAGATCGACTCCAGCTCCCGCTTGGACAATCCCTCGAACAGGGGCACACCCGAGAGGAGCGCCAAGGTGTCCTTCTTACTGGCCATCCCTCACCTCCCGGCCGGCATCATAAGCCGCCTTGCTTCGGCCCGTGGCGGCGCACCGGCCAGGGCCGCCTCACGTGCCCTGCACCTGCAACGCCGTTGCAGTCCGACAGCCGATACGCTGTCGACGTGGACCAGGCGACCACCGTGGGAACCATCCTTCGCGAGCGGGGGCACCGGATCACCCCGCAGCGCGAGGTGATCCTCCAGGAGGTGCTCCGTACGGACGGGCACATCACCCCCCAGGACCTGACCCGTCGGGTCCAGCGGCGCCTCCCCGCGGTCAACGCCTCGACCGTGTACCGGACGCTGGCGCTGCTGGAGTCCGTCGGCGTCGTCCGCCACGCCCATCTCGAGGGCGGCGCCGAGTATCACCGCGCCGACGAGGTCGAGCACGTCCACCTGACGTGCTCCCGGTGCGGGGCGGAGGACGACCTGTCGATCGAGGAGGCCGAGACGCTCAAGGGCGTCGTCCAGCGCCACCGCGGGTTCCTCCCCGACCTGACCCACTTCGCCATCAGCGGCCTGTGCGCCGGGTGCCAGCGAGCTACCCGCCGAAGAACGCCGGCAGGACGGACTCCTTCCCCAGCACGAACAGCACGCCGAGGACCAGGCTGAACGCTCCGACCACGACCCCCACCGCTGCGTACACGGCGAAGTTCCTCGACGCGCTCAGGAACCCGTACGCGGCGCCGAGGGTGATCACCGAATTGGAAACCAGGAGCCCGAGCAGGAACGCGATCAACACCGCGATGCCGATCGCGGGTCCGCCGGCCCCCGCCGCCGCCAGGAAGATCAGGACCTGGGTGGGCGTCTCCGCACCCACGCCGTGGATCATCCCGACCCCGGCGGCGGTCCTCGTCCCGTAGCTGGGGACGTCGTCTCGCTCGGGCGCGTCGTGATGGTGGTGGCCGGGCCGGCCGTGGTGGCCGTGGTGCCACAGGGCCGGATCGACGGGACCGGAAGAGGGCAGCTCGCCCGTCGCCACGGGCGCTCGCTCCGCCATCCGATCCCGAGCCCACCTGGCTCCTCGCCGCAGACCGGAGAAGAGCAGCATCCACCGGCTTCGAAGGCGGAAGTCGCGCCCGTGACGGATCAGTGAGACGAAGACGTAGACGCCGAGGATCAGCAGAGTGATCCCCACCACCCGTCCCATGACCTCGTCCAGGCCCGCGGGAAGGAGATCTCCGAACAGGATCGCCACCACGCCCAGAGCGAAGACCACGGCGGCGTGGCCCAGCGCGTACACCGTTCCGTACCAGAGCGCTCGCCGCCGGTCCTCGGTGCTGCCGGCGATGTCGGCGATCGCCGCGATGTGATCCCAGTCGATCCCGTGCCGCAGACCGAACAGGACCGCGCCGAGGAGCAGTCCGAAGCCGAGGCCGTCGCCCCCCGCCTGGCCCGCCATCATCCCAGCATATCCGTATCGCATGCTGTTGCAACTGCAGGGCCGTGCAGGCGTCGATGATGATTCGCTCACCTTCCGAGGTGGACGCCCCGACCAGGGGTATCCTCGCCGCGTGATGACCACCTGCGCGTCCTGCGGCTCCCCCACCCGGGCCGACGACCGGTTCTGCGCGAGGTGCGGAGCCGACCTGGGCGCCGGGCGGGCGGCCGAGCCGGCCGGGCCCGGGTTCTGCCCCTCGTGCGGCGCGCCGTTGGAGGCCGACGACCGGTTCTGCGGACGGTGCGGCGCTCCCCTCACCGGGACGGAGCCGGGGGCGTTGGAAGACCAGGATCTCCTGGCCGACTGGGACCTGGAGGTCCCGGACGACGAGGGCCCTCCGCAGGCCGTCGACGATCGGGAAGCCATCACCGAGTCGATCCCCCGGCCCCCGCCGCCCTCGGACACGGCGATCATCGAGCGTCAACCCGGGATGCCCGGTCCACCGGTGCCTCCCCCTCCCCCGATCCCCGTCGGCACCCGGCCGAAGGCAGACCGCACGACCCGGACC
Source organism: Actinomycetota bacterium (assembly GCA_035642095.1). Classification (GTDB taxonomy): domain Bacteria; phylum Actinomycetota; class UBA4738; order UBA4738; family CALAEC01; genus DASQTB01. The sequence goes on from DASQTB010000137.1 coordinate 11,849, forward strand.
GGGGCCCGGGAGTTCCCCTTGGGGGCGACCATCGCCCTGCTCGGGGCGATCGCCGTGATCTCCTCCGCGATCATGGAGTGGCGTGGCCCGTTCGGACCCGA
>DASQTB010000138.1:0-19919 GCA_035642095.1 Actinomycetota bacterium
GGAACCCACCCAGGTAATCGGACTGGACGATCAAAGTTACGTCCGCCGATGTCCTGCCTGTCGCATCACCTGCATGGCAGCGTCGCTGGGCGTTCCGCAGATCTCCCATCCGGCCGGATCCATGAACGCGTGTGTCGCCCCAGACCTCTCCTCAGCCCCTTGGAAGTGGAGGTCCATCGCGTTGGCATCGGCAAAGGCATGAACGAAACTCATCTCGGTGACAGAATCGTCGACGTAGGCCAACTGGACCGTCGTCCGAGGCTTGCTCGTTTTCAGCGTCACAAGAACCTCTTGGGAGAGCTGCTCCAATCGCTTGGACCGCAGACCCGTCCCGGTCCGGTCCGGCGGGGAGTCGGTGGGAACGGGCCGGTCCTCGGCGCCTCGTGCGGACGCGTAGGATAGTCATTTCCCCCGCCTCCGTCAGCGGGCACCGGCGGGGGACCGATCGATCCGAGATGACCGAGATGGCGGCAACGGACGACGCGGCTCAGGGCACGGCGACGCGCGGCTCGCCGGAGCTGGAGGCCCTCCTGGAACGGCATCGGGGCGAGCTCACGGCCTACGCCTACCGGATGCTGGGGTCCTGGTTCGAGGCCGAGGACGCCGTGCAGGAGACTCTGCTCCGGGCGTGGCGGGGCTTCGACCGGTTCGAGGGGCGAGCGGCGGTGCGGTCGTGGCTCTATCGAATAGCCACCAACGTGTGCCTCGACATGCTCAAGGGCAGGGAGCGTCGGGCCCGCCCGATCGATCTGGGCCCTGCGGGGACCGCCGATGCGCCCCTCGGCGACGGCCTGTCTGAGGATCGGTGGATCGAGCCGATCCCCGACGACCGGATCCTGCCGGACGGCGGCGACCCGGCGGAGCTCGCCGAGTCACGCGAGACGATCCGTCTGGCCTTCGTGGCCGCGCTCCAGCTTCTCCCGCCCCGGCAGCGAGCCGTCCTGATCCTGCGAGAGGTCCTCCGGTGGAAGGCGGACGAGGTCGCGGAGTTGCTGGACACCAGTGTGGCCTCCATCAATAGCGCGCTTCAACGGGCCCGGGCGGCGCTCGCTACCGCCGGCGACGCCACCGCTGCCGGCGCCGCCGCCGCCGGCCCGTCGCGGCCGATGGACGACGCTCAGCGGGCCCTCCTGGCGCGCTACGTCGATGCGTTCGAGCGATACGACATGGATTCGCTGACCGCGCTGCTCCGCGAGGACGCCACGTGGTCCATGCCGCCGTACGAACTGTGGCTCCGGGGCCACCTCGACATCCGCCGGTGGTGCCTCGGGCCGGGCATCGGCTGTCGGGGGTCGCGGCTGGTGCCGACGATGGCCAGCGGTTCCCCCGCGTTCGGACAGTACAAGCCCGGTGAGACGAACGGGGTCCTCGAGCCTTGGTCGTTGCAGGTCCTCGAGATCTCAGACGATCGGATCGCCGGCATCACCTTCTTCCTGGACACGGAGCGGTGGTTCCCGCTGTTCGATCTCCCCCCCAGGCTTGACCGGTAGGGCTGGCCCGAGGACGTCGGACAGTCCCATCAGGCCCAGCAGGTCCTGAAGCTCGCCGCACGGGTGGCGAAGCCTGACCCGGCACCCCGACCGCCGGGCGGTGAGCTGCAGCCGAGCGAGCGCATCCACCGTGACGGCATCGGGCGCGACGAGCGCGGCCACGTCACAGAGGACGAAGTCGGCCTCGCTCCCCACGACCAGGTCGCGAAGTCGTTCCCAGAGTGCAGGGACGTCGGCGGGGGCGATCGGGCCCCCGAGCACCACGACGATCGCGGTGCCCTGGCCACACTGCCCCAGCGCACGGATGCGCGGCAGGAGCGACCGGTCGGGAGCGACCAACCCCTTGACCTCCTTGTTCGCCGTCTGCCTGAGAAGACCGGTTGGACCGGTGAAAATCATCGCCGACTTCACCCACCACCCAACGCGAGAGGACAGGTAGCCGCGCCAGGACCGAGAGAAGGATGCGTCAGCGAACGGGCGAGGACTGGTCGGCCAGCATCCTCGGGTGGCAGGCTCGGGCGGCGGCGACCAGCGCTTCGAGGTCCAGGTCCGTCCGCTCGGGGGTCAGGCCTCGGACCATCGCCAGGTCGCACAGCGCTTCCACGCAGAGAGGATCGAACAGGCTCCCGGCGGCCCCGGCGATGTGGGAGATGGCCTGATCGACCGGCCAGGCCGGTCGATAGGCACGGTCGGACGTCAGGGCGTCCCACACGTCCGCCACGGCGGCGATCCGAGCGGCGAGAGGGATGTCCGCGCCGCCGAGTCCGTCGGGATATCCGCTGCCGTCCCATCGCTCGTGGTGGTGACGGACGACGGAAAGGGCAGCCTTCAGCGAGGGGGCCCGGCTGGCCACCTCCCATCCAACGACGGGATGGGACTGGATCACCTTCCATTCGCCTTCCTCGAGCGGGCCCGGCTTGTTGAGGACTCCATCCGGCACCCCGATCTTCCCGATGTCGTGGAGCAGGGCGCCCTGGGCCAGCCGGCGGAGCTCGTCCGGACCCAGTCCGATCCTGTCGCCGATCCGGGTGGACAGCTCGGCTACCCGGGCCGAGTGACCGTGGGTGTACCGATCCTTTACCTCGACGGCCGCCGTGAGGGCGTTGAGGGCCTCGGGGTTGCCGCGGGCGATGTGTTCGAGCGGATCCACCATGGAGATGCTGGCCAGAGCCCGGGCCGGGCTTCGGATCCGCCCAGCCTCGGCGACCACGGCCCACGCCGCGGCAGCGAAGCCGGCCAGCAGGTACGCGTGGTAGTCCCACCACGACAGGCGCCACAGGGTCCCCAGTTCGAACGACACCACCGCGTCGGCCGAGAGCCAACACGCCAGGACCAGGGCCAGCTCGATCCGGTCCAGGCCCAGGCGCCACCGGCGCCAGTGAACCGCACCGGCGACGATCAGCGCCGAGCCGGCCCCGACCGCAACGAGGTGGGTGAGGATCGACTCGCCCGGAACGGGCTGCCCTCCGGCCAGGCTCGAGGGACGGACGACCAGGACCAGGGTCAGTGCCGACATGGACGCCGCGGCGAGGCTCAGGACCGCCCCGGGGCGGCGCTCGGCGAGGCGCTTCACCCCGTGCCGGCCCCTCGTCGTGGCCAGGAACATGCACGCCGCGAAGCCGGCCAGGGCCAGCACCGGGAACCGGGCGACCCACATGTTGACCGGTCGGCCCCAGATCCCCGGGGTGGTCAGGCCGTGGCCGAGCATGAACGCCCCGACGAACAGGCATCCGGCGGCCAGCAGGACGGGTTCGGCCCGTCGTTGCCGGGCGGCCACCGCCGCGGTGAACAGGGCCACGACCAGGGCGAAGGCGGCGATGCCGCTGACCACGATGAGGTGGAAGGTCACCGACTCGAAGGCAAGGTCGAGCCGGGGGATGGCCCGCAAGGCCAGGGTCGCGGCGGTGGGGACGACCAGGAGGAGGACCAGGAAGCCGGCCCCGCCGCGCCCCAGCGCCGCTCCCGGCCGCCGAAGGGCGCGCGTGACGGCTCCCAGGGTGGCGGCTCCGGACAGGCTGCGGCTCATGCCTTCTCGATGAAGGGCATCGTCCGGAGAGGAGGACCCCTTTAACCCCGAAGCGTGGCTCGACTCCCGCCGAACGGCCCACGGGCGACATTGGTGGCCTCCCGGGAGGGAGCCCGGGAGAGAGGGATGTCGTATGAAGCGATGGTTCGGGCCCGAAAGCTCGCCGGGGAGCTCCTCGATCGGGTCGGCCTGGGGAACAAGGCCGACGAGCATCCGATCCCGGCTGTCGGGTGGCCAGAAGCAGCGGGTGGCGATCGCCCGAGCGCTGGCCATGGAGCCCAGCGTGATGCTGTTCGACGAACCCACCTCGGCGTAACGACCCGGAGCTGATCGGTGAGGTCCTAGGGGTGATGAAGGCCCTGGCCACGGAGACGAACATGACCACCCACGAGATGGGGTTCGCCCGGGAGGTGTCCCACCGGATGCTGTTCCTCCACGAGGGTGAGGTCGTCGAGGGGGGGACGCCCGACCGGATCCTGAGCGATCGGGACGACCCCCGGACCAGGGAGTTCCTCTCGGCGGTGCTCTAACCCGTCTCTGCCCCGAGGACGGAGACCCGCTCGGAGACGTCGAATCCGCGTCCCCGCAATTCCGCAACCATGCGCCCGGCGTCGACCGCCTCCTCGACCGGATGGGCCCCGGCCGGGACCTCGCCGGACGCCATCAGACGCATCACGATGGCGGCATGGGAGCCCGTGGCCCGCTGCATCGCGCTCAAGCCGAGGACGGGGTCATGGTCGATCCTGAGGTCGACGATCACCTCAGCGGCGCGATCGCCGTGGCGTCCCCGAGCGACCACTCTGGCCAGCACAACGTCGGGGCTTCCCTCGGCGACCCGGATCTGTGGATCGAGGAGAGCGTGAAAGATCTCTCGGGGCACTACCGAGCGGCCGTCGAGGTCGATCGGATCCTCCGAGAAGAGGCCCAGGTCGCGGAAGGCCCGGAACTGGGCCCCGTGTCCGGGCCACCGGAGAACCTTGCTGGTGAAGGTGCGGACCTGCCGGCCGAGCGTCAGCGGGAGCGTCGAGGCGGTCGCCGCCACCAGCGCCTCCAGGCCTTCGAAGGGCGGACCAAGGTCGACCGCCTCGTCCTCGGTCGGGTCCAGGCAGTTCACCTCGATCGGTCGTCCGTCCCGGACGAACGTGGTCGTCCCGTCGTACTCGTTGGTCAGCCCATCGACGTTGAACGTCAGCTCGTAGTGCCACGGTGCTCGGGGGTGGAGGGGGATCCCGCCGTCGTACAGCCGGAGCTCCTCGACCGCGGACAGCAGACCGTAGGCGTAAGCGCACAGGTTGTTGGCCAGACCCGGAGCCTCACCGCAGTCCGGGACGACGCACACTCCCGCATCCCGGGCCGCCCCGTCGAGGTCGAGCTGGGCCGTGACGACCGACATGTTTCCCCCCAGGTCGCACAGGTGCGTTCGGGCTTCGATGGCCGCCCGGCTGAGCTCCAAGTTGAGCCGGTACGACACCGCCGCCAGGCAGGCGTCAACCGAGTGCAAGGTCTCGACCACGGACTCGGGGTCGGTCGCGTCGAGTACCTTCCCGGTGGCGACGCCGCGTCCGGCGAGCTCGTTGATGCGACGGGCCACCTCGTCGGCCCGGCCGCCGTCGAGATCACAGATCAGCAGCTGGCGGGCCTCACCCCGAAGAGCGAGGTCATGGCCCGCCGCAGTGCCCTGCCTGCCCGCGCCAAGCACCGCGTATGCGTATCCTGGCGGCATGTGCCGAAGCATAAAGGTCCTCCGGCGCGCGGAGTCCGACCCGACCGAGGTCGAGATTCGCGAGGCCGCCCTCCAGTTCGTCCGTAAGATCAGCGGCTACCGGCAGCCCTCCCGGCGCAACGCCGAGGCGTTCAACTCGGCCGTCGACGAGGTGGCCGCCGCATCGCGGCGGTTGCTCGACTCGGTCACATCCCGAGCCTGAGCCCTCGCCCGATGCGGTCGGCCGTCCGTGCCCTGGGACGAGGTCTCCTGAAGCGCTGCCCTCGATGCGGCCACGGGCGCCTGTTCCGCCGGTACTTCGGGCTGGTTCCCCGGTGCCCAGGGTGCGGACTGCGGTTCGAGCGGGAGGAGGGGTACTGGGTCGGGGCCATGATCGTCAACATCGCCGTGACTGAGTTGACCTTCGGCATCGTGCTGGTGGCCGGCATCCTGCTGTGGTGGCCGGACGTGCCCTGGGCCGCCCTGACGGTGGTTGCCGTGGCGGTGAACGCCATCGTCCCGGTCGTCTTCTACCCCTGGTCGAAGACGATCTGGATGGCTCTGGACGTCCTGCTCCACCGGATGGACGTCCGGGATAAGGATGCCGCGGGTGATGGCCACGCCGGGCCCCGTGTGTTCGACCGCAAGACCATCCGGCCGTGAACGGTCAGGACCTCGGCCGGGTTTCCTCGATCCGGGGGTCGAGGTCGCCGTGGCCGGCCTGGCGGGCCAGGGCTCGGGCGGCGGCGTCGCGCGACGTGAACCGGCTGCCCAGCGGGGTGGATGATCCCTCTCGAACCGCCCGGAAGACCCCGCGTTCCCGCCACACCATCCCGGCCAGCGTCCCGTCGACCCGAACCTCCCACACGGGCCGGTCCGGGTTGCGCTCGATGCTGATCCTGCGGGTCATCTCCCCGAGCCTACCGGGCCGCGGGAGGCGGGGAGGCTGGTCGCCTACAGCTCACCGGCGAGGGCGTCGACCAGGTGCTCCTCCAGCCACCCGAGATAGCCGTACAGCGCGAAGGCCGGAGCTCGCGGGTCGTCCTCCGGGACGCCCTCTTCGTACAGCTCCTCGGTGACCTCGAGACGCGTTCCCAGGACCAGGCGCAGGTCGTTGATCGAGCCGAGCCACGCCCCCAGCTGATCCCGATCGAGTGTCTCCGCGTCGATGGTCGACTCCATCACCTCGAGGGCCGATCGACGGCCACGGAGGAGGTCGTCCCGGACCATCCGCCGGTACTCGGCCTCGCGCTCCGGGTCGTCCTCGTACGCGGGGGGTTGAAGCCGCCGAAGCGCCGGATCCTCCGACCCCAGGAGATCCCGGAGCTGCCCGGGCAGCGCTCGGAGGAGATCGCGCTCTTCCGAGGTGAGTCGGAGCCGAAACCGCCCGTCGGGGCGGCGATCGATCCGAGGCGCCAACGCGCTCACCGCCTCATCCCGGCTGCATGGTCGCCCACAGGCCGTGCGCGTGCAGACGGGAGCAGTCGAACTCGGCACGTTCCTGGCTCCCGCTGGAGACGACGGCCTTGCCCTCGGTGTGGACCTGCATCATCAGCCGGTGGGCCTTCGGTCGCGGATAGCCGAACAGCTTTTGGAACACGAAGGTCACGTACGACATGAGGTTGATCGGATCGTTCCACACGATGACCAGCCACAGGCGAGCGGGCTCGTCGACGTCCGCGGTATCGGGACGTTCGACCTCCGCGGGGGCGGTCCGGAGGCTCATCGTTCGATGGTACCGCCGCGCTCCCGCGCCCACGGCACGTCAGGCTCGGCTCTTCGAAAGGGCTGCAGCACAGCGCTTTTCGCCCCACGCTAGTCCGGCACCAAGCGGTACACGGGGCCGGCGAGCGACAGGAGATAGAGCTCCCCGGCAGCATCCTCCCCGAAGGACGACAGGCTGTCGACCTGAAGGTCGAGGGCGACGTGGCGGACTTCGCCCGGCCGAGGAACCAGGGCCCGGATCCGGGGGTTGTAGTAGTCGCCGAAGAGATAGGCGCCGCGGAGCGCCGGGATGGCCTGGCCCCGGTAGACGTAGCCCCCGACGACCGTAGCCCCCAGGTCCCGGCCATAGTCGTACACGGGCGGGACGGCATCACGGGGAAGGGGCCTCTCGAACGCAAGCGTTCCTTCGTACCCGTCCCACCCGAAGTTCGTTCCGCCCGGCGAGCCCGCCGGGAGAACATCGATCTCCTCGCGGTCGCTCTGGCCGACGTCGCCGATCCACAGGTCGCCCGTGTCCCGGTCGAAGGAGTAGCGCCACGGGTTCCGGAGGCCCAGGGCCCAGATCTCCGGTCGCCCCTCCCTACCTATGAACGGGTTGTCGTCGGGGACCGAGTAGGGCCGCCCTCCCGACGGACGGGGGTCGATGCGCAACATCTTGCCCAGCAGCGACCCGGGATCCTGGGCGTGGTCCTCGGGGTCGCCCCCGCTTCCGCCGTCGCCCAGGCCGATGTACAGGAAGCCGTCGGGCCCGAAGACGAGGTTGCCGCCGTTATGGTTGGAGTACGGCTGGTCTACGCGAAGCACGTCGCGGCGGGATCCCAGGGACAGCCCGTTGTCCCGGACCGCGAACTCGGTGACGTGTGTGTCGCCGACCCGGTCCGTGTAGTTGACGTATAGGAATCGGCCGTCCGGCGAGAAGGCCAGCCCGAGGAGGCCCTGCTCGCCGCCGCCCGAGACCTCGCCCGAGAGATCGAGGAGCGGGCGGGGCAGCACTCGACTGGCCCGGAGGACCACGACCTGGCCGGTCTTCTGGGCGACGTAGAGGATGTCGTCGCCGGGTCGCTGAGCTAGGGCCAGGGGCTGGACCAGCTCGGCCACGAGGTTCAGCCCCATCCCGGCGTTCTCCGGGTCGGGCATCAGGGTCGGCGTGGGGCTCGTCCCCGCGGCGATCGGCGCGGATGGAGGCGGAGCGGGCGAGAGGGCCGGCTCTCCTTCCGGCCCTCCGCAGGCGACCAGGATCAACAGGAACAGCGCAACCCTTGGCACCGGACCCAGCATAGGGTTTCGTCGGATCTGTGCCTCGGTCCTCTGGCGGACGGCTCAGGCGGCCCGGCGCCAGAGCGTTCGAACGACGCGATCCTCGATCCGGACCGCGGTGTCCTTGGACAGCCGGGACAGGATCGAGAACTCCGCCCACACGGACCGCCTCCGGAGCCACACGTAGCCCGAGAGCGCCGAGACGGATGACAGGGTCCCGGTCTTGGCGTAGACGGGGACCCGGAGAAGGCGGCGCCGGAGGGTTCCCTCTCCTCCCTCGGGCAGCGCTTCGCGGAGATCCTCCCCCCAGGGCCGGTCCTCCATCAGGTCCAGGAGGCGGACGATCCCGCTGGGCGACACACGGTTGGTGTACGAGAGCCCGGAGGAATCTCGCGACTTGACCACCACGCCGAACTGCGCTGCCCACGTCCGGATGGCCGCGGCGCCCTTGGCGATGCTGCCGGGCGGAGACAGCGCCTCGGCGCCCAGACGCTTGCCCAGCACTTCGGCCCAGAAGTTGGAGGAGTACCGGTTCATGACACCCAACAGGGCATCCAACGGATCCGACGCGATCTCGGCCACCACGACCAGGCCGTCCGGAGCTACGCCGGCGGTGGCCTGGCCGGCGACCACGACCCCCCGGGTCCGAAGCTCCTGCGTGAGAGCTCGGGCCGCCCGAACCTCGGGGTCGGTGATGTGCGTGCCACCGACCTGATTTCCCTCGTAGACCAGGGCGGTCGGAAGGGCGACCTGCGTCCGAGGGAAGTCCGGCTTCCAGCCTGGCGCCCGCCAGTCGCGCTTGAAGAATCCGGTGCTACCGATCACCGCCCCGTCGATCCGGGTGATGCCCACGGCGACGAGGTTCTGGGCCACGCGCTGCATCGTCGAGGCCCGGACATCCGGATCGCCCGTGCCGAGGATCCACAGGTCTCCGGCAACGACGCCGGCCACGGGGGCGGCGACGGCCGCCGCCTGGGTGACCAGCGTGGCGTCCGGACCGAGACGGTCAAGAAGGGCCATCGACAGCAGCAGCTTCTCGTTGGAAGCCGGCGGCCGTCGCCGGACGTCCCCGTGTCGATACAGGAACTCCCCGTCCTCGCGGACCGAGATCCCGACCGGCCGTCCCGAGACCAGGCGGTCGATCTCCCGTATCCACGGCGGCCCAGGCGAACGGCCGGCTCGGTCTCCGGCGACGCCGTACCCGGCCGCCGGGCCGGCGACCAGGACCGAGGCCACCACGGCGGCGACCACCGCCCGGAGGCCGATCTTCCTGCCCCCTCCCGTCATGAACCGACCATTCTGCCCGGTTCGACCCGCTCGCTCAACCACTGCCGTAACGTCGGACGCCCGCTCACTTGTCTAAAGTTGGGGGCCGTGCTCCTGGAGAAGAAGCGTCTCCTGATCACCGGCGTCCTGACGCCCCAGAGCATCGCCTTCGCCGTGGCTCGCCGAGCCCAGGACGAGGGCGCTGAGCTGCTCCTGACGGGGTTCGGACGAGGCATGTCGATCACCGAGCGCAGCGCCCGACGTCTGCCCTCGCCCCCGGACGTGGTGGAGATGGACGTCACCGACCAGGGACAGATCGAGGCGGTGGCCGACGAGGTCCGAGCGAGGTGGGGAGGGCTGGACGGGATCCTGCACACCATCGCCTTCGCCCCCGAGAACGCGCTCGGGGGGCGCTTCCTGGAGACGCCGTGGGAGAGCGCAGCGACGGCGATCCAGGCCAGCGCCTACTCCCTGAAGGCGCTCACCGTGGCCCAACGTGGGGCTCTGGCCCAGGGCGGAGGAAGCGTGGTCAGCCTGGACTTCGACGCTTCCGTGGCCTGGCCGGCCTACGATTGGATGGGCGTGTCCAAGGCCGCCCTGGAGTCGATCAGCCGGTATCTGGCCCGGGATCTGGGACGAGACGGCATCCGGGTCAACTGCGTGGCCGCCGGCCCGCTTCGGACCGTGGCCGCCAAAGGCATCCCCGGGTTCGACCGGTTCATCGACAGCTGGGGAAGGCGAGCCCCGCTCGGTTGGGACCCCGCCGATACCGAGCCCGTGGCGGATGCATGCGTCTGGCTGCTGTCGGATCGCGCCCGGGCCATCACCGGAGAGATCGTCCACGTCGACGGGGGTTACCACTCGATGGGGACCGACCTTCCCGAGTGAGGTCTCAGGGGCTTCTCAGGACCGGATGCTAGGCTCGCTGACATGACGCCGGCCCGGTTCCTTGTCGCTGCGCTCGGGGCGACCGTGTGGCTCACCTCCTGCACGGGGCTGCTCACGGCGGAGCGCGGGGAGCCCGCGGCCGGCCCCCGGCCGAGGCCGGTGGCCGTCAACCCACTGCCGCCCTTCGACCCCAGCGGCGATCGGATCGTCCAGGTGGTCCAGCGGGTGAGCCCCGCCGTGGTCAACGTCCAGGCCGAGGTGGGTGCGGGGAGGCCGCCAGAGGGCACCGGGTTCGTCATCGGGAGCCACGGGATCGTGGTCACGAATTGGCACGTGGTCGAGGGGGGACTCGGGATCCGAGTCATCACGGCCGACGGCGAGCGGCTGGAGGGCCGGGTGATCGGCGGCGATGCGAACGCGGACCTGGCCGTCGTCCGGGTGGAGGCCGACCGGGAGCTGCCCACCGTCCGCCTCGGCCGCTCGCGCGGACTGCGTCTGGGCGAGACCGTGGTTGCTCTGGGGTTCGCCCTCGGGTTGGAAGGGGGGCCGTCGGTCACCTCCGGGATCGTCTCCGCGCTGGGCCGGACGATCTCCGCCCAGGACCCGAACCTTCCGGAAGGGGAGCGAACGTACGAGGACGTGATCCAGACCGATGCGGCCATCAACCCGGGGAACTCCGGTGGGCCATTGGTCGATCTGTCAGGCCGGGTCGTCGGGATCAACACCGCGGGCGTCGGTGCCGGCGCGGCCGAGAACATCGGGTTCGCCATCTCCATCGACCGAGCCCGACCGATCATCGAGCACGCCGTGGAGAGGCCCGACGCACCGCTGCCCTTCCTCGGCGTATCCACCGAAACGGTGACGCCCGAGACCGTGCTGGTGGAGGGCATCGCCGTCGACGAGGGTGTCCTGGTCCGGGGTCTGGCCCCCGGCGGTCCGGCCGAGGAGGCCGGAGTCCGGATCGGCGACGTCATCGTGGCCGTCGACGGCCAGCCGGTGGCCGACAACGAGGACCTCCAGGCGCTCCTCCTGGAGCGTCGGCCCGGGGAGGAGACGGTGGTCACGGTGGTCCGAGGGTCGACCACGATCGAGATCACGGCGACCCTCGACGTGCGCCCTCTTCCCGTGGACAAGGGGTAGCCGGCCGAGACTGCCGGGGTACCCTACGCGGGATGAACGACTCGAACGGGGAGCCGCTCCACGCCGGTGAACGGGTCGTATTCGTCGATGCCCGGGGCCGGCGATATCTGATCAGGCTCGAGGAGGGAGCGTCCTTCCACTTCCACGGCGGCGCCGTTCCCCACGACCTGGTGATCGGATCCGGAGAAGGGATCACCGTTCACTCCACCACCGGGGCGCCGCTCGTCTGCTTCAGGCCGCGCCTCTCGGACTTCGTCCTCAAGATGGGGCGGGGGGCCCAGGTGATCTATCCCAAGGACCTCGGCCCGATCCTGATCTACGCGGACGTCTTCCCCGGGGCCCGGGTCCTAGAGGCCGGGACCGGGTCGGGGGCGCTCACCCTGGCCCTGTGCCGGGCCGTCGGACCCGAGGGACGGGTGGTCTCCTACGAGCTGCGGGACGAGTTCCGTGAGATCGCCCGGCGAAACACAGAGGATTTCTTCGGGAAGGTCCCGTCCTGGTTGGACCTGAGGCATGGGGACGTCCGTCAGGTCGCTTCGACCGGCGAGGCGTTCCACCGCGTCGTGCTGGATCTTCCCGAACCGTCGGCGGTCCTCCCCGCCGTCACCGAGGCGCTGGTCAACGGGGGCATCGTGTGCGGTTACCTTCCTACCACCGGTCAGGTCCAGATGCTCGTGGAGGAACTGGAGGGCCGGGGCTTCATCGAGATCGAGACGTTCGAGATCTTCCTCCGGACCTGGCACGTGGCCCCCCGGAGCGTTCGGCCCGACCACCGGATGGTGGCCCACACCGGATTCATCACGGTGGCCCGGCGGCTTTCGTAAAGCGAAGGCCGCAATCGGCCGAGGACGTATCGAAAGGCCCGGCGCTCCCAGGTGATGGGGAGAGCCGGAGGTATACTCGGTCACCGGGACGGGAGTGAGGAATGCCGCAGGACGCCGAGGACCCGCGCGAGGCAATCGAGCGGTACGAGAAGCAGGTCGACGAGCTCCAGACGCACATCAAGTTCCTGGAGGACGAGATCGGCCTGCTTCGCCGCCGGCTCCACACCGCCCCTCGCCAGGTGAGGGTGTTGGAGGAGCGGCTCCTCGAGTCGAAGGGCGAGGTCGCCCGGGCCCTCTCCCAGAACGAGAAGCTGGTCGGCACCCTCCGGTCGGAGCGGGAGAAGATCGAGGCCCTCAAGGAAGAGGTGGAGAAGCTCACCAAGCCGCCGGCGTCGTTCGGCGTGATGCTCGACGAGAACGACGACGGCTCGGTCGACGTGTTCACGGCCGGACGCAAGATGCGGGTCAACGTGGACCCGGAGCTGGACCGAGGCGAGTTCCGTCGAGGAGCCGAGGTGATCCTGAACGAGGCCCTGAACGTCGTGGCCGTCCTCAACCAGGACCGGCAGGGCGAGGTGGTTACGATCAAAGAGCTTCTCGACGACGATCGGGTGGTGGTGGTCGGACGGGGCGACGAGGAGGCGGTGGCCATCATCTCCCAGTCTCTCCGCGGGGTGGCGCTGCGGGCCGGCGACCCGCTCCTGTTCGACCCCCGTTCCGGTCACGTGCTGGAGCGCCTGCCCAAGGAGCAGGTGGAGGAGCTGGTCCTTGAGGAGATCCCCGACGTTACGTACGAGGACATCGGGGGCCTGGCCCCGCAGATCGAAGACATCAAGGACGCCGTGGAGCTGCCGTTCCTGTACGCCGAACTGTTCAAGGAGCACGACCTCACCCCGCCGAAGGGCGTGCTGCTGTACGGGCCTCCCGGGTGCGGCAAGACGCTGATCGCCAAGGCCGTGGCCAACTCCCTGGCGCTGAAGGTCGCCGAGCGGACCGGCCGGAAGGACGCGCATTCCTACTTCCTGAACGTCAAGGGGCCCGAGCTCCTCAACAAATACGTCGGCGAGACCGAGCGGCAGATCCGACTGATCTTCCAGCGAGCCAAGGAGAAGTCGGAGGAGGGCTTCCCGGTGATCGTTTTCTTCGACGAGATGGAGTCGATCTTCCGGATCCGGGGGTCCGGCATCTCCTCCGACGTGGAGAACACCATCGTCCCTCAGCTCCTCTCCGAGATCGACGGCGTGGAGACCCTCAAGAACGTGATGGTCATCGGGGCCTCGAATCGGGAGGACCTGATCGATCCGGCCATCCTTCGCCCCGGTCGCCTGGACGTGAAGATCAAGATCGAGCGGCCCGACGGCGGCGCCGCGGCCGACATCATGTCGAAGTACCTGACCACGGACATCCCCATCCACGACGATGAGATCAAGCGGAGTGGCGAAGCCGGCGTGGCGGTCCGTCGCATGATCGAGCACACCATCGAGACGATGTACGCGACCTCGGACGAGAACCGGTTCCTGGAGGTCACCTATCAGAACGGTGACAAGGAGATCCTGTACTTCAAGGACTTCAACTCGGGGGCCATGATCGAGAACATCGTCCGCCGGGCCAAGAAGACGGCCATCAAGCGGTTCCTCCAAGAGGGGGAGAAGGGCATCAAGGGGGGCGACTTGATCGAGGCCATCCGGGCCGAGTTCAAGGAGCATGAGGACCTGCCCAACACCACGAATCCCGACGACTGGGCCCGGATCAGCGGGAAGAAGGGCGAGCGGATCGTGTACGTTCGCACGCTCCTGGGGGACCGGGAGGGCGAGGCCGGCCGGCAGGTCGAGCGGGTCACGCCGGGCCAGTACCTGTAGGCTCCCACCCTCGTCGGAGCCGTCCCGTATCCTGGCCCCGTGGCCATCCCCAAGGTGATGGGCATCGAGACCGAGTACGGGATCTCGGGGCCCGGGAATCCCGATTTCAATCCCGTGCTGGCCTCGTCCCTCCTCATCAACACGTTCGCCGGCGCGCTCCGTCGGATCCGGTGGGACTACGAGCAGGAGAGCCCCCTCCGGGACGCGAGGGGGTTCGAGCCGGTCCAGGAGCGGGAGCCGAGCGAGGAGGACCTCGGGCTAGCCAACGTCATCCTCCCCAACGGAGCGCGGTACTACGTCGATCACGCTCACCCGGAGTACTCGACCCCGGAGTGCTCGACCCCTAGGGAGGTGGTGGTCCACGACAGGGCAGGGGAGCGGATCCTGGAGCGGTCCCTCCGGCTGGCCGGCGACCTCCTGCCACCCGGCGAGCGGATCGGGATCTACAAGAACAACAGCGATGGGAAGGGCAACTCGTATGGCTGTCACGAGAACTACCTGGTCGATCGGAGGACGCCCTTCTCGAGGATCGTCCGCGACCTGACCCCTTTCTTCGTCTCCCGTCAGATCTTCACCGGTGCGGGGAAGGTCGGTGTGGAGGGCGGGCGAGCCGAGGGCGTCGACGTTCCCTATCAACTCAGCCAGCGCACCGACTTCTTCGAGGCCGAGGTCGGCCTGGAGACCACGCTGAAGCGTCCCATCATCAACACCCGGGACGAGCCGCACGCCGATCCCGAGAAGTACCGTCGCCTCCACGTGATCATCGGGGACGCCAACATGTGCGAGGTGGCGACCTATCTCAAAGTAGGGACGACCGGACTGATCCTGAAGATGATCGAGGACGAGTGGCTGCCGGACCTGTCGCTCGACGGGCCGGTCCAGGCCCTCCACGAGGTCTCCTGGGACCCCGGTCTGAAGGCCCTGTTCCGATTGATGGACCAGCGACGGGTGTCGGCCCTCGAGCTCCAGTGGGAGTACCTGGAGCACGCCACGAAGTGGGTCAAGGAGCGCGAGGAGACTCCCGGCAACGCCGAGGTCCTGGACCGGTGGCGCCGGACCCTGGACGTCCTGGAGGAGGACCCCCTGAAACTTCACCGCGAGCTCGACTGGGTGGCCAAGCACCGTCTGTTGAACGCCTATCGGGAGCGCGACACCCTGTCCTGGGACGACCCCAAGCTCGCCCTGATCGATCTCCAGTACCACGACGTCCGGCGGGACAAGGGCCTGTTCCACAAGCTCGTGGCGGCGGGCAAGGTCGAGCGTCTGGTGGCCGAGGAGGAGATCGAGCGGGCCACGGGGGTGCCGCCGACCGATACCCGGGCCTACTTCCGCGGCGAGTGCATCCGCAGGTACCCCGACGCCATCGTGGCCGCCTCGTGGGATTCGGTGATCTTCGACACTGGCAGGGACGCCCTCCAGCGCGTCCCGATGCGGGAGCCCCTCCGGGGCACGCGGGACATGGTCGACGGGCTCCTCGACCAAGCACCCGACGCCGCCACCCTGGTCGACCGGCTTCAGGCCTGACCGGCCACTCCTGAGGGGCGGACCGGGTCGGACTCCGGCCCTAGAATAGAACGGGTCCCTCGGAGAGGAGGTCGGAGACATTGGGGGAACAGGAGCAGAAGAAGGTCCAGCGGAAGGCCGACGGTGGGGAAGAGGCCGGGCAGGCCACCTCGGCCGCCAAGGGCGAGAAGCTGAAGGAGGAGATGGACGACATCCTCGATGAGATCGATGAGGTCCTGGAGGAGAACGCCGAGGAGTTCATCAAGTCCTACGTCCAGAAGGGCGGCGAGTGAGCGACGATCGGCTCCCGTTCGGCGCGGACCCATCGTTCTTCAACCTCATCCGGGCCACGAGCTCCGACCAGCCTCGGGGGGCTCCGGTCGGGCCCTCCGATGGGCTCCAGCAGCTTCCTCCGCACGGAACCACCGTGGTGGCCCTGCGGTTCGCGGAGGGCGTGGTCATGGCCGGCGACCGGAGGGCGGTCGAGGGGTACTCGATCGCCGACGACCGGATGGACAAGGTGTTCCCGGCCGACGAGCACTCAGCCGTCGGGATCGCCGGGGTGGCCGGCCAGGCCCTCGAGCTGGTTCGGTTGTTCCAGACCGAGCTCGAGCACTACGAGAAGGTCGAGGGGGATGCCCTGTCCCTGGAAGGGAAAGCCAACCGCTTGGCCCAGCTCATCCGGGGATCGTTCCCTCTGGTGGTTCAGGGTCTGGTCGTCGTGCCGCTGTACGCGGGATATGACCTGGCCCGAAAGCAGGGGCGGATCTTCCGGTACGACGCCATCGGCGGGCGGTACGAGGAGATCGACTACAACGCCACCGGCTCGGGCGGCCGCGACGCCAAGGCCAGCTTGAAGAAGACCTGGCGACCGGACCTGGAGCGGGCCGCCGGCCTCGAGGCTGCGGTCGAATCGCTGCTCGACGCCTCGGAGGCCGACACGGCCACCGGAGGGCCCGACCCCGTCCGCGGCATCTACCCGTCCGTCTTCGTGGTCACCGTCGAGGGTGTCCAGGGTGTTCCGGATGATGAGGTTCGGCTGGCCTACGAGGCCGTGGCGTCCAGGAGGGACGGTCGGTCGTGACCATGCCCTTCTATGTCGCGCCGGAGCAGGTCATGAAGGACCGCTCCGACTACGCCAGGAAGGGCATCGCCCGAGGGAAGCCGGTGGTCATCCTGGAGTACGCGGACGGGATCCTGTTCATCGCCGACAATCCCTCCACTCACCTGTACAAGATCTCCGAGATCTACGATCGGATCGCCTTCGCCGCCGTCGGCAAGTACAGCGAGTTCGAGAACCTGCGCATCGCCGGGGTGCGGCTGGCCGATCTGCGCGGCTATTCCTACGGCCGGGAAGACGTCACCGCGAAGAGCATCGCCAACGCGTACTCCCAGGGCCTGGCGGAGATCTTCACCCAGCAGATGAAGCCGTACGAGGTGGAGCTGCTGGTCGGCCAGGTGGGGGAGCGGCCGGAGGAGAACGAGCTATTCCACATCCTTTACGACGGGAGCGTGACCGACGAGGACGGCGTGGTGGCCATGGGGGGCCAGTCCCAGACGCTGGGCGACCGGCTCCAGGAGGGCTACTCGAGCGGCATGGTCCTGGGGGACGCCGTCCGGCTCGGCGTCACATCGCTAACATCCGAGAACGGCCAGGAGCAGGTGGAACCGGGCCGCCTCGAGATCGCGGTGCTGGAACGGACCCGCCCCCGGCGGAAGTTCCGACGGCTGTCGGATCCCGAGGTCGCCGACCTCCTCGGGACCTGAGCCACCTGTCTCTCCGATTTGACCCCGGTTTGATCTGCTTGCTGCCCGACATCGACACGCGGAGGGCCCGGATCGCGCCGAAGCAGGCGCAGCTGGATGCCGTGGCCCAGCTTGGGGCCGGCGCCAGCTGGACCGATTTCGGCACGGCCCGGTCGCTGATCCGGTACGGCGGCTTCCTGGCGAGCGGGATCGAGGCTCCGAGCCCGGAGGCGGCGGCCCTGTCGTTCATCAGCGCCAATCGAAGCCTCTACCGCCTCGACTCCGTGGATGGCCTGAGCGTCGCCACGGTCGCGCCCATCGGTCGCTCGGCCTTCGTGGTCGTGCTGCGTCAGCGAGTGGATGGCCTGCTCGTGTCGCCGGAGGGGTCGGCCTCGATCGGAGTTCGGCGCTCGGACGGCGGATGGAACGTGGCATATGCCTCGTCGACGCTCGTCGGGAGCGACAAGCTGGCCAACACGGCGGAGCTCTCACGGCTCGAGGCCCTGGACCGGGCGCTGGAGAACGTCGGCCAGGACGTGTCCCTGTCCGAGATGGAGGGCGGCGGCGTGCGGGCCGGCTGGCGCCACGTGGACGTGGAGGGCCTGCAAGACGACCAGCTGGTCCGCAGGGTGGCCTTTCCCACGCCCCGAAGGGGCAGTGGATTCGGCTGGTCTTCGACGCGTACCTCCTGATGCCGGTCGCCCCCACGTTCCTCGACGCCCGGGACGCCATCCTCGCCGCCGACGTGATGCGGTTCGGCGGGGCGAACCAGGACATCCTGTGGCGAGGGTTCGCCCGCCGGGGCTTCGGTGTGAACGCCTCGGTCGCGGCCAAGGGCGACCAGCCGGCCACCGGCGACGACCAGCCCGTCCCGAGCTGGGAGTCCCCGCTCGAGGCCGAGGCCACGCTGACGTTCGTCTGCCAGGACCAGGCCGGGAACCCGGTCGATCCCGAGGTCTTCGTGGGCCAGCACGAGGCCCGGGCCACCCCGATCGACGACACGGAGGCCTTTGTGGCCAACCCCGAGGGGTACGAGTTCGTGGCCAAGGGTCCCGGATTCGGCTTCACCCGATTCCGGGTGACGGGGCTCACCTCCGGTGAGAGCCGGACTATCGCGATCACGTTCGCCCGGAACGAGGCCGCCTCGGCCAGCGGCGCTATGGCTTCCGGGAATGGGCGAACCACGGGAACCTGATCGACGAGACCGAGTCCACGAACTGGGAGGACACCACCGCTCCGGTGGCTGGCCGCCAGGTGACCCTCGAGCTGGCCGGTCCGCGGACGCTCCGCCTGGCCCGGGTCAGCGCCTATCTGCAGCCCGGACAGAGCCGGGTCACGGCGCTGCGGGCGTTCGAACTGCTCGGGTGCGCTGAGGGCACGAACGCCACCAACCCGACCTGCGATCCGGCGATCGCCGCGAGGTGGAAGCGTCTGGTGAAGAGCGGACACGACGCCTTCCCGTCCACGCCCTACGCCCGGTGTCCGGGGACCTGCTGATGCGGTCCTTCGAGTTCCCGACCACGACAGTCACGCACGTGAAGCTGGTGGTGGTCTCGAACCAGTGCACCGGCAACCCGGCCTTTCAGGGCGAGCAGGATCGGGACCCGGCGGCCTCCACCGACTGCCGGACGGCCGTGACCGGGTCGCCTCCGAACCAGATCTCGGTTGCCAACCAGGTGCGGGTCGCCGAGCTGCAGCTGTTCCCGGGGCGCACCCAGGTCGTTCCCGCTCCAGCCCGGTGTGCCCCAGCGGGCCTACACTGGCCTCGTGGAGCGGCGCATCTTCGGCCTCGAGAACGAGTACGGGGTGACCTGCACGTTCCGGGGACAGCGCCGGCTGTCCCCGGACGAGGTGGCCAGATACCTGTTCCGGCGGGTGGTCCACTGGGGCCGGTCATCCAACGTCTTCCTGGAGAACGGGGCCCGGCTCTATCTCGACGTCGGCTCCCATCCGGAGTACGCGACGCCCGAGTGCGACTCGGTGCTCGACCTGGTGGCCCACGACAAGGCAGGCGAGCGGGTCCTGGAAGCCCTCCTCTCGGCTGCCGAGCTCCGGCTCCACGAGGAGGGGATCTCCGGCGACGTCTACCTGTTCAAGAACAACACCGACTCGGCCGGGAACTCTTACGGCTGCCACGAGAACTACCTGGTGGCCCGCCAGGGGGAGTTCGCTCGGATGGCGGAGGTCCTGATCCCGTTCTTCGTGACCCGTCAGGTGTTTGCCGGGGCCGGGAAGATCCTGCACGGCCCCAGAGGGGCCCAGTACTGCCTGTCCCAGCGAGCGGAGCACATCTGGGAGGGCGTCTCGTCGGCCACCACCAGGTCTCGACCGATCATCAACACGCGTGATGAACCGCACGCCGACGCGGAACGGTATCGGCGTCTCCATGTGATCGTGGGCGACTCGAACATGAGCGAGTTCACCACGTACCTGAAGGTCGGCGTGACCGACCTGGTGCTCCGGATGGTGGAGGGGAACACGGTGATGCGGGAC
>DASQTB010000139.1:0-5741 GCA_035642095.1 Actinomycetota bacterium
CGGGAGGCCGTAGGGCTCACCGCGTTCACCGAGGAAGACGACCGGCCGGTGGACATCCCCGACCAGCCGGCGGACCAGACCGCAGCGGCGGTCCCGGAGACGGCCAAGGCCAAAGCGGGGACCGGCTAGCCGATGTCGACCCGGGAGCGCCCTCGGACCTCCGTCAAGGATCGGGCGCTCCGGCTCCTCTCCGTGCGGTCTCGGAGCCGGGCCGAGCTGCGCATCCGCCTGGTCCGGGCGGGATACGAGCCCCTCGAGATCGAGGAGGCCATCGCCGACCTGGAGGCCGTCGGGCTGGTCGACGACGAGCGGTTCGCCCGAGAGTACGCGGAGCACCAGCGGCGGCGGGGGATGGGCCGCCGGGCGGGGATGGCCGCGCTCCGGGGCAAGGGCATCGACCGCGCCGTGGCCGAACAGGCCCTCGGGGAGACCAACCCCGAAGACGAGGCCGAGCGGGCCTTCGAGCTGGCCCGGGGCCGCCTGGAGCGCCTGCGAGGGCTCCCGCCCGATATCGCTCACCGGCGGACCGTGGGCTTCCTCCTCCGCCGAGGGTACGAACCGATCATCGCCGGGAGCGCGGTGCGCCGGGCCGCCGCCGACATGGAGCCGAGGTGAAGGGCGCGAGCGACGGCTACCTCCGAGACCTGGCGGAGCGATGGCGCCGCTCGGAAGGTGAGCCGCGCCGGGACATGATCGATGCGCTGTTCCGTGAGCTCCTGGTGGGGCTGGGTCCGTTCACCCGTCACGAGATGGAGGCGTTCTGTCGCGGTGTGTCTGTGGCCGCCCTGGGAGGGGTCATGGCCGGGCTGGCCGCCCCGTTCCGGGACGCGGAGGAGGCCATGACGTTCATCCAGCTCCTGGCGTGCAGGGCGGCCATCGAGGCCGAGAACGCCCGCCGCGCGTAGTCGACCGCTGACCGCGACATCCATTGCTATTCGGCCCGTCTCGTTGTACCTTTGTGAACACGAGAGGAACATGTGAATCCCTCGGGACGAGAACCAGAACGGAACACCACGACGTGCTGATCGATCTCAGACCACGGCCTGTGAGGGGGCGGGCGGGGCCCTAGCGACCCCGAGCCCCACTGTTCTCGTTCCTCGTCCCGTGGGCGGGCCCTGCGCGGCCCGCTGAGCGCCGGGAGGAACGATGGAGATCGTACTGGCCGCCCTGGGAGCCCTGGCCCTCGGCGTCGGAGTGGGCTTCGGTATCCGCAGGAGTTTGGCCTCGCGGGACGTGGCCTCGGCGGAGAGCCGAGCCCGCCGGCTGGTCACCGACGCCGAACGGGAAGCCGAGGAGACCGTCCGGAACGCGCTGCTCGAGGTCAAGGAGGAGATCGCGGGCATGCGCCGCGAGGCCGAGGAGGACATCCGGTCTCGCCGCGAGGAGTCCCAGCGCCGGGAGGCGCGACTGGCGAAGCGGGAGGAGGACCTCGACGCGAAGCTGGTCGAGCTGGAGCGAGGGCGGCGGGGTCTCATCGAGCGGACCACCAAGCTGGACCGGCTCCGAGACGAGCTGTCGAGGGCCCAGGATGAACATCGCCGCCGGCTCGAGCAGGTAGCCCGGATGACGACGCAGGAGGCCAAGGACGACCTGATCGCCCAGCTTACCGACCAGGCCAAGCGCGAGGCCATGGGAACGGTCCGGGAGATCGAACAGCGAGCCAGGGAGGAGGCCGACGAGCGGGCTCGGAAGATCGTCACCATCGCCATCCAGCGAGTGGCCTCGGAGCAGACCGCGGAGTCGACCGTCAGCGTGTTCACGCTTCCGTCCGATGATCTGAAGGGCCGGATCATCGGCCGGGAGGGCCGCAACATTAGGGCGTTCGAGGCGCTCACCGGGGTGAACCTGATCATCGACGACACCCCCGAGGCCGTGGTGCTGTCATCGTTCGATCCGGTCCGCCGGGAGGTCGCCCGCCTCACCCTGGACAAGCTGGTCCAGGACGGCCGGATCCACCCCGCCCGGATCGAGGAGATGTTCGAACGGTCCTCGCGCGAGGTCGAGGAGCAGGTGAAGCGGGCCGGGGAGTGGGCCATCGGCGAGGTGGGGATCACCGAGATCCACCCGGAGATGGTCCGTGTGCTCGGCCGCCTCCAGTTCCGGACGTCGTACGGGCAGAACGTCCTCAAGCACCTGGTGGAGTCGGCCCATGTCGCCGGGGTGATGGCCGCCGAGCTCGGGCTTGCGGAGGAGATTCCCAAGCGGGCCGCCCTGATGCACGACATCGGCAAGGCCCTCACCCATGAGGTGGAGGGATCCCACGCCCTGATCGGCGCGGAGCTGGCCCGCCGGCTGAAGGAGCCGCCCGAGGTGGTGCACGCCATCGAGTCGCACCACGGCGAGGTGGAGCAACGGACCATCGAGGCGGTCCTGGCCCAGGCGGCCGACGCCATCAGCGGCTCCCGCCCGGGCGCCCGTCGAGAGTCGATCGAGCAGTACGTGAAGCGGCTCCAACGGCTGGAGGAGATCTGCGAGTCTCATCCGGGCGTCAGCAAGGTGTTCGCCATGCAGGCCGGCCGGGAGGTCCGGGTCATGGTGAGGCCGGAGGAGGTCGACGACCTGGCCTCCCAGGTCCTGGCCCGAGACATCGCCAAGCAGGTGGAGGAGGAGCTCCAGTATCCCGGCCAGATCAAGATCACCGTGGTCCGGGAGACGCGCGCGGTCGAGGTGGCGAAGTAACCTGAGAGCCGTGGAGCGCCGCTACCTGATCCGCACCTTCGGGTGCCAGATGAACGAGCACGACTCCGAGCGGATCGCCGGGGTGCTCGAGGCCGACGGCATGGTCAGGGCTGGGGACGCCGCCCAGGCCGAGGTGGTGGTGCTGAACACCTGCGCCGTGCGTCAGAACGCCGACGATCGGCTGTACGGGAACCTCGGCCAGCTCCGCCCGCTCAAGGATCGCAACCGCCGGATGCGGATCGTGGTGGCCGGCTGCCTGGCCCAGAAGGACCGGGGCGAGATCCAGCGGCGGGCGCCGTGGGTCGACGTGGTGGTCGGGACGCACGCTCTCCCCAACGTCCTCGACCTGCTGCGCCGAGCGGACCGGGAAGGGCCTCAGATGGATGTTCGGGAGTACACCGAGGTGTTCCCCAGCGCCCTGCCGGCTCGGCGCGACGTGGCCCACCACGCCTGGATCAGCGTCTCGGTGGGATGCGACAACCGGTGCACGTTCTGCATCGTCCCCCTGGTCCGAGGCCCCCAGCGGTCGCGGCCGTTGGGCGACATCCTGGCCGAGGCCCAGGGTCTGGCCGCGTCCGGCGTGGTCGAGGTGACGCTCCTCGGCCAGAACGTGAACACGTACGGACGGGACCTGACCGTGCCGGGGTCGTCCCGGAAGCCGCTGTTCGGTGCGCTGCTCCGATCGATGAACGACGTCGACGGGCTCCGCCGGATCCGGTTCACCAGCCCCCACCCCCACGACTTCACGCCCGATGTGGTGGAGGCCATGGCCGACAGCGAGAAGGTGTGCGAGCACATCCATTTCCCGCTCCAGTCGGGCTCCGACCGGCTCCTGAAGATGATGCGGCGCTCGTATCGCAGCGCCCGGTACCTCGATTGGCTCCGTCGGATCCGCCAGACCGTCCCCGACATCGCCGTGACCACGGACATCATCGTGGGGTTCCCCGGCGAGACCGAGGAGGACTTTCGGGGCACGCTCCGGGTCGTGGAGGAGGCCCGGTTCGACGCTGCCTACACGTTCCAGTACTCGCCTCGGGCCGGGACCGAGGCCGCGGAGTACGACGGGCAGGTCCCGAAGGGGGTCGTCCAGGAACGCTTCGACCGCCTGGTGGAGCTCCAGGATCGGATCTCGTTGGAGCACAACCGCGCCCTGGAGGGGCGCACCGTCGAGGTCCTGGTCGAAGGCGCCGGGCGGAAGGGAGGGGTCCAGGGCCGGACCCGGACCAACAAGGTGGTCAACTTTCGGGCCCGCAACGTGGCGGGCGACTTCGTCGACATAACGATCGTTCGGGCCCACCCCCATCACCTGTCGGGGGAGCGCGTGGAGGTGGCGGTGCCCGCGTGACCAAGGCCGCGGTGGCCGACCGTCGCTCCGCCTCCATCCCTCGCCTCGACGTCCCTCTGGCCATCGTCGGGCCGACGGCCTCGGGGAAGACGCCCGCTTCGGTCGAGCTAGCCCGGCGGCTGGAGGCCGAGGTCGTGGTGGTCGACTCGATGACGGTGTACCGGGGCATGGATGTCGGCACCGCCAAGCCGACGGCCGTCGAGCGGGGGACGGTCCGTCATCACCTCCTCGACGTGGCCGAGCCGAGGGAGCCGTTTTCGGTGGCCGGGTTCCAGCGGCTGGCCCGGCGGGCCCTGGCCGCCATCCAGACCCGGGGCCGCCCGGCACTGCTGGTCGGCGGGTCGGGCCTGTACTTCCGGGCGGTGGTCGATCGCCTGGAGTTTCCCGGAACGGAGCCCGCGCTGCGGGCGGAGCTGGAAGCGGAGGCGGCCGCGCTCGGCCCGGAGCGCCTGCACGCTCGGCTGATGGGCGTCGATCCCGGGGCCGCGTCCAAGATCGAGCCGGGGAACCTCAGGCGGACGGTGCGTGCCCTCGAGGTCGTTGCGGCGACCGGACGAACCTTCTCCTCCTTCGCCGCGGGATGGGACCGGTATCCTGAGGGGCGCGTTCGGGCCGCCGGGGTCGCGGTCCCGTCAGAGCTCCTGCGCCGACGGATCGAGGATCGGATCCGGACGCAGCTCGAGGAAGGGCTGATCGACGAGGTGAGGGCGCTCCTTCGGGGAGGGGCCGGCCCCTTCCTCACCGCCTCGCAGGCCATCGGGTATTCGGAGATCGCCGAGCACCTGGCCGGGCGGATGGCGCTGGACGAGGCCCGGGAGCGGATCGTCCGCCGGAGCCGGGCCCTGGCCCGGCGGCAGATGGCGTGGTTCCGGCGGGACCCGCGGATCCGGTGGTTCGAGGCGGGGGCCGATGGTGCCCGTGGCGTGGTCGACCAGATCGAGGAGTATCTGAGGACATGAGCGCGATCCGGTTCGCCAAGTACCACGGCGCGGGGAACGACTTCCTCCTGATCGAGGACCTGGACGACTCCGTACGGCTCACCTCGGAGGTCGTCGTGGCGATGTGCGACCGCTATCGAGGCATCGGCGGCGACGGGGTGATCCGGGTGACCAAGGGCGACGCCGCTCCCTTCGCCATGGAGCTGTGGAACGCGGACGGCGGGCAGGCCGAGATGTCGGGGAACGGGATGCGCTGTCTGGCCCGGTTCCTGCGCGATCGAGGCCTGTTCGACGGCACCGAGCTCGACGTCGACACCCCGGCCGGCCTGAAACGGGTGGAGATCACCGTGGAGAGCGGAGAGATGACGGGAGGTCGGGTGGACATGGGCCGGCCCGCCCTGGCCCGGGGCGAGATCCCGATGCGGGGGCCCTCGGACGATCGATTCGTCGGACGGCCGTTCCCAGACGCGGGTCCCGACTACGTGGCGGCGGCGGTGTCGATGGGCAATCCCCATCTGGTGCTGGTCGGTGGTCCCGATCTCGAGTCGCTCGACCTGCCCCGGCTCGGTCCACCGCTGGAGCACCATCCCGACTTCCCCGAGCGGACCAACGTGGAGTTCATCCGGATCGAGGACGGACGGATCGACGTCCGGGTGTGGGAGAGGGGGGTCGGAGAGACCCTGGCCTGCGGGACGGGGGCCTGCGCCTGTCTGGTGGCCGCCACCCTGATGGACCTGGTCGGTCGCCGGGCCACGGTGCGGTTCACGGGGGGCGACCTC
>DASQTB010000140.1:0-2754 GCA_035642095.1 Actinomycetota bacterium
GGAAGGGTCGCACCGGCTGGATCTCCGATACGACCCCCCGAGCTGGGGTTTTGGAGTGCTGCTGAGCGGGGCCTCGCTTCTCCTCTACGCCGCGGCCGTCTTGAGGGTGATGGTCCGAGGCCTCCGCAGAGGAGGGGCCCCAATCGGGCGGATGCAGCGTTCCGAGGATGGGACGTGATCCCCGAAGACGAGCGTTTGGATCTCATCCTGCTGGGCCAGGCCGTTCGCTATCAATCGTGGGTGGTGGACTCGTTCGGTGGTGCGCTGCGCGGTGACATCCTGGAGATCGGCGGGGGCGTCGGAAACTTCACGCGGTGGTTGGCCCCTCTGGCCGACCGTCTGATGGTCGCCGAACCCGACCCGGTCATGGCCGCCGAGCTCGCCGGACGCATGCCCTCCGAGGTCGATGTTCGTCCAATCCCGGTCGAGGGTCTTGAGGACTCTGGGGAGCGGTTCGATGCCGTGGTGGCCATCAACGTGCTGGAACACATCGCGGACGATCGACGGGCCCTGGAGGTCACCAGGGGACTCCTCCGCCCCGAGGGACGGTTCTGCGCGTTCCTCCCCGCGCACCGAGCCTTGTTCGGATCGCTGGACGAGCGGTACGGTCACCTCCGCCGTTACACGGTGCCCGGCACCAGCGAACTGCTCAGGAAGACCGGATTCCAGGTTGCCACGTGTCGCTATTTCAATCCCGTCGGGGCCATGGGGTGGTGGCTGGCCGGCCGGGTTCTTCGGGAGCGCCGGCTTTCCCGGGCCTCAGTGTGGATCTCGGAGCGAGTGGCCGTCCCCGTGGGCCGAGCGCTCGAGCGGTTCGGCCCACCGCCTTTCGGCCAGAGCGTGCTCGCGGTCGGGATCCGCCCCTAAGATACGGGCGAATGAGCTTCGATCTCGATGTCGTGGTGGTCGGTGGGTGCGGCCGGGCCGGCCTTCCCTTGGGCCTGGCCTTCGCCGACCGGGGGCTTAGGGTCGGTCTGTACGACGTCGACGAGCGCGCTGTTGCGGCGGTGGCCGATGGTCGGATGCCCTTCCGGGAGGAGCGGGCCGACGACATCCTGGTCTGGGTCAAGGTCGAGAAGCGGCTTGAGGCGAGCGCCGATCCCACGCTCATCCGGAGGGCCGAATCGGTCGTTGTGGTGATTGGCACCCCGGTCGACGAGCACCTGAACCCCGACATCCCCGCCGTATCCCGGGCCCTGGAGGACCTGGCCGAGCACTTCGCCGACGGTCAGCTCCTGGTCCTCCGGAGCACCGTGTATCCCGGCGTGACCGCCAAGGTCGAGCAGCTCGTTCGGGGGCGAGGGCTCGAGGTGGACGTGGCGTTCTGCCCCGAACGGATCGCCGAGGGTAAGGCCCTGACGGAGGTGTTCGAGCTTCCGCAGATCGTTTCCGGAGGGAACGACCGCGCCGTGGATCGGGCCGGGAAGCTGTTCCGCAATCTGACGTCCGAGGTCGTCAGGCTGGAACCGGAGGAGGCGGAGCTGGCCAAGCTGTTCACCAACGCCTGGCGGTACATCAAGTTTGCCGCGGCCAACCAATTCTTCATGATCGCCAATGACTACGGGCTCGATTTTGAGAAGATCAGGTCGGCCCTGGCCCGCGATTACCCCCGGGCCGCGGACATGCCGATGGCGGGCTTCGCGGCCGGCCCGTGTCTGTTCAAGGACACCGCTCAGTTGGCGGCGTTCAACAACAACAACTTCCACCTGGGCCAGGCAGCGATGATGATCAACGAGGGCCTTCCCCTCTACGTGGTCTCCCGGCTCGAGCGCCGGTTCGACCTGTCCGACATGACCGTGGGCATCCTGGGGATGGCCTTCAAGAGCGGCTCCGACGACACCCGGTCGAGCCTGTCGTACAAGCTCAAGCGCATCCTTCGGTTCAAGGCCGGGAACGTGCTGTGCACCGACCCCTACGTCATCAGCGACCCGGAGCTCGTGCCGCTCGACGAGGTGCTCGGGCACTCGGACGTGCTGGTCGTGGGCGCCCCGCACCCCGAATACCGCGACCTGCGGGTGGGCGTTCCCGTGGCGGACATCTGGAACGTCCTCGGAGACACCGTGCTGGTATGAAGCCCCGGGTCTCCATCGTCATCCCCGTCTACAACGAGGACGAGGCCATCCTGGCCTGCCTTGATCGGATCTTCGAGGCCGTCCGGCTTCCCTGCGAGGTGTTGGCGGTCTACGACACGCCGGAGGACACCACCGTGCCGTACCTGGAGAAGTACGTCCGGGCGGAGCCGAGGCTCGTGCCCACCCTCAACGAGTACGGGCCCGGGCCTGCCCGGGCCATCCGGTACGGCGTCGATCGGGCCGCGGCGGGGGTCGTCGTGGTGACGATGGCCGACGGCAGCGACGACCCGCAGCAGATCGACCAGCTGACCCGTCTCGTGGAGCGTGGGGTGGTGATCGCGGCGGCCTCTCGGCATACCAAGGGCGGTCAGCAGGTCGGGGGGCCCTGGTTCAAGCGGCTGCTGTCGTTCCTGGCCGGCCGCAGCCTGCATTGGCTGGTGGGTGTAGGCACCCGCGACGCAACGAATTCCTTCAAGGCCTACTCGACCCAATTCCTGCGCTCGGTCGGGATCCACTCGGACTCGGGGTTCGAGGTCGGCATCGAGCTGGTGGCCAAGGCCCGGCGTCTCCGGCTCCCCGTGGCGGAGCTCCCCACGATCTGGCTGGACCGGGCGTTCGGAGGCTCGCGCTTCCGGCTGGCCTCGTGGATCCCTCGATACCTCAGGTGGTACGTGTTCGCCTT
>DASQTB010000141.1:0-11686 GCA_035642095.1 Actinomycetota bacterium
CGGGCGAGTTCATCCGTTCGTAGTCCAGCCCCGTCTCCCCCACCGCGACGACGCGAGGGTCGTGGGCCAGCTCCTCGACGGCCGCCCCGGCCGCGGCGTCGAACGCGGACGCCTCGTGGGGGTGAACCCCGGCCGTGGCGAACACCCCGGCCAACGAGTCCGCGAGATCGCGGGACCGGCGACTCGACTGGGGATCGATGCCCACACAGACCAGTCCGTGGACCCCGGCGGCCCGGGCGGCCTCCACCGCGGCGGCCGGATCGCCCTCCATGAGGAAGAGGTGACAGTGACTATCGAATAGACCCTCGACCATCGCTCGAGCGTTCAGCTCTCGAGCCTCGGGAACAGGGCCTCGCCCCGTCGGGTCCGGGTCCCGGCCGGGAGGCCCCCCCAATGGGCGGCCTGGGGGAGGCGCTGATCGTCCGGGGATCCCTCCAGCCCCAGCTGGGTCCACAGTCGGGCCGCGGCCCGGGGCATGGCGGGAGAGATCAGGACCGCCAGGATCCGAAGAACCTCGGCGGCGGCATACAACACTGAGGCCAGGCGGGCGCCCTTGGCCCGGTCACGGGCCAGGGCCCACGGCTCCTCCTCCACCAGGAAGACGTTGGCTCGGTCGACAATGGCCCAGACCGCCCCCACCGCGGGTGACAGGGCGACCTCGTCGACAAGCCCGTCGTACCGGGCCGCCGCGTCGCGGACCGTGGCCGAGAGGCCGCCGGCCGCCTCCGCCGGTCCCGGCTCGGGAACCCTTCCGGCGAAATACTGGTCGATCATGGCCAGGACCCGGCTGGCCAGGTTGCCCAGCCCGTTGGCCAGGTCCGCGTGATACCGGTCGGACATCGACTCCCACGAGAAGGAGCCGTCCTGGCCGAACTGGATCTCTCGCAGGAAGTAGTAACGGTACGCGTCCACGCCGAAGTAGTCGACCAGCTGCCTGGGAGGGATCCCGGTGGCCCGGGTCTTGCTCATCTTCTCCCCACCCACCGTGAGGAAACCGTGGGCCCACACCTGCCGGGGCGGTTCCACGCCACCGGCCATCAGCATGGCCGGCCAGTAGATGGCATGGAAACGGAGGATGTCCTTCCCGATGAAGTGGATGTCGGCCGGCCAGGTTCGATCGAACCGCTGGTCGTCACTTCCGTAGCCGGCCGCCGTGATGTAGTTCGTCAGGGCATCGAACCACACGTAACAGACGTGCTTCGGGTCCCACGGCAGGGGCACGCCCCAGGCGAAAGACGTCCGCGAGATCGAGAAGTCGCGGAGACCGCCCTTGATCAGCGCCAGGACCTCGTTACGGCGTGAGCCCGGCTGCACCGCCTCGGGGTTGGCGTCGTAGTGCGTCAGAAGGCGATCCTGATAGGCGGACAGTCTGAAGAAGTAGTTCTCCTCGGACATGGCCTCGACCGGCGTCCCGTGGATCGGGCACATCCCGTCGACGAGTTCGTCCTCCGTGTAATACGCCTCGCATGACACGCAGTACAGTCCCTCGTACGTCCCCAGATAGATGTCGTCGCGGCCGTTCTGGTAGACGGCGGTGAGGAGCTTGCTCACCGCGGCCTCGTGCCGCGGCTCGGTGGTCCGGATGTAATCGTCGTACGAGATGTCGAGGAGGGCCCAGGCCTCCTTCCACCTCGGTTCCATCTGATCGACGAACGCCTGGGGATCCATGCCCTGGTCCCTGGCGGCCTGGGGGACCTTCTTGCCGTGCTCGTCGGTGCCGGTCAGGAAGAAGACATCCTCCCCCCGGAGCCGGTGGTAGCGGGCCACGAAGTCGGAGGTCACCGTGGTGTACCCGTGACCGATGTGAGGAACGTCGTTCGGATAGTAGATCGGGGTGGTGATGTAGAAGGTGTCCTTGGGCATGCGTGCTGGCGATTCTCCCACAGGCACTCAGCCCCGACGGCGCAGGGAGGCCTCGTACAGGGCGCGACGTGACGCGCCGGTCTCTTCGGCCACCAGCGCCGCGGCCTGGCGCCGAGCCATCCCCTCCGCGGTGAGGGCCTCCACCCGTTCGGCCAGGGCCTCGAGCTCGTCCCGGCCGATGTGGGCGGGGCGCCCCTCGATAACCAGCACCACCTCGCCCCGGGCCTCCTCGTCGCCGTACCGGGCGGCCAGGTCGGAGAGCCCGGCCCGAACCACGTCCTGATGCACCTTCGTCAGCTCCCGCACCACGGCCGCCCGGCGGTCGCCCAGGACCTCGGCCGCATCGGCCAAGAACGCACCCAGGCGGCGAGGGGATTCGAAGGCCACGATGGTCCGGGGGTCGCCGGCCAGCTGCTGGAGCCGGGTCCGCCGCTCCGCTTGTTTCCGGGGGAAGAAGCCCTCGAAGGCAAACCGGGCCGCGGGCAGGCCGGAGAGCACCAGCGCGGTGATGGCCGCCGAGGGCCCGGGCACCACGTCGACCGGGATGCCCTCCGATACCGCTGCTCGAACGAGCCGTTCGCCGGGGTCGGACAGTCCCGGCATCCCGGCGTCGGAGACCACGGCCACGTCCCGGCCGCCCCGGAGCCGGTCGAGGAGCTCCGGGATCCGCTTCCGCTCGTTGCCCTCGAAGAACGTCACCAGGCGGACTCCGTGGATCCCGAGATGGGAGAGGAGCTTGCGGGTCCGGCGGGTGTCCTCGCAGGCGATCAGGTCCGCCCGGGCCAGCGTGATGCGGGCCCGCTCCGTCACGTCCCCGAGGTTCCCGATCGGCGTGCCCACCAGCCACAGCGTCCCAGCCATGGCTCCATTATTCCGGGCTGCCTTACCCCCGGAAGCGGAACGTCAGCACATCGCCGTCGCGGACCGGGTAGTCGCGGCCCTCGATGCGAGCGGCGCCACGCTCCCTCGCTGCAGCGACCGATCCGGCGGCGACCAGGTCCTCGGCCGGCACGGCTTCCGCCCGGATGAACCCCCTGGCCATATCGGTATGGATCTCGGCGGCCGCCCCGACCGCGGTGGTTCCCTCGGGGACCAGCCAGGCCCGGCATTCATCGGACTCGATCGAATAGAAGGTGATCAGGCCGAGCAGCCGCCTGGCTGCCGCGGCGATCCTCGAGGTGCCCCGCTCGCGGATCCCGAACGCGATGAGCAGCTCCGCCGCGTCGGCATCCGCCATGTCCTCCACCTCCTCCTCGAGCTTCGCGCAGAGCGCCACCACCTCGGCGTCGTCCGGCAGCGAGGGACGAAACCGAGCCACCATCTCCTCGGGCCGACCGGCTTCCTCCTCTCCGACGTTGAGCACCACGAGCAGAGGCTTCGCCGTGAGGAGAAACACGTCGCGAACGCGATCGAGGTCCTGCGCCGACAGCTCCGCCCTCACGGGGACACCGCGGTCGAGCGATTCCGCGACTCGGCTCAGGGCGGCGGCCCGCTCCCGTTCCGCGTCGTCGTGGGTCCCCGCTGCCCGCCGTTCCGCCTTCTCGGCGGCCCGGCCCACCGTCTCCAGGTCGGCCAGGGCCAGCTCCGTGGTCAGGGTCTCGAGATCACGAGCCGGATCGACCTGTCCCTCGGGGTGGGGGATCGTGGCCGAGGCGAACGCTCGCAGGACCAGGAGCAGCGCGTCCATCTCCCTGACGTGTGCCAGGAACCGGTTCCCCAGGCCCTCGCCCCGATGGGCGCCGCGGACGAGCCCGGCGATATCGACGAAACGCACGTGGGCCGGGACCACGCGTTCGGGCCGGAGCGTCTCGGCCAGGTGCTCCAGCCGTGGATCGGGCACCGCCGCTTCCCCGACGTTCGGTGTGGTGGTCGTGAACGGATGTCCCGCCACCACGGCGTGCGCCCTGGTCAGGGCGTTGAACAGCGTCGACTTCCCGGCGTTGGGCAGCCCGACGATCCCGACCTTGAGCACGACCCGGTTCTATCCTGAGCGCCGTGCCCGTGCCAAGGCGCATGAGCCCGGGATGGAAGGCGGCGATGGTGATCGGGACGGTCACCGTGCTGACCGGTGGTCTCCGGTTCGTTCACCTCGCCCAGCCCGAGCGGAAGGTGTTCGACGAGGTCTACTACGCCAGCGACGGATGCTGGTACGCCGGGATGCCCTACCGGTCCTGCGGCCTGGAGGCCGATGCGGAACGATCGTGGGTCCATCCCCCCCTGGGGAAGCACGTGATCGCCTTGGGCGTGGTCACCTTCGGGAACGACCCCTTCGGGTGGCGGGTGGCCGCGGCGGTGGCCGGGGCGGCGACCGTGGCCCTGGCCGGAACCCTGGCCTATCTCCTGCTCGGTTCGGCCCTGTGGGGCGGGGTCGGGGCGCTCCTGGCGGGAACCGAGCATCTGCTTCTGGTCCAGTCCCGCATCGCCATGCTCGACGTCTTCCTGGCGATGTTCGTGGTGCTCGGCTTCACCCTGCTGGTCCTGGACCGCCGCCGGCTCGACCGCCGTTCCTCGGAGGAACCGGGAGGTCGACCGGTGAGGGTCATCCGGGGCTGGCGCCCCCTGCTCCTCCTGGCCGGCGCCTCGTTCGGCTCGGCCGTGGCGGTGAAGTGGTCGGGGGTGCTGGCTCTGCTCGGAGCGATCATCCTGGCGGTTGGATGGGCGTGGAGCCGGCAGCGAGCGTTCGGGTCGCCTCGCCCCCTGCTGTCGTCCCTGCGGGACGAGGGTCCGGTCCTGTGGCTCGGTCTCATCGCCGTGCCGCTGGTGGCCTACTCGGTGACGTGGCTCCCGTGGCTCGCCGATCGAGGGTTCGACCTGGGCGGTTGGATCACCCACCACCTCCAGATGATCGACTATCACCTCGATCTCGACACGGTGAAGGAGAACGGCGAGCCGATCCACCCCTACATGTCCCGGGCATGGTCCTGGTTCCTACTGCTCCGGCCGGTGTCGTACTTCTGGCAGGGCGATCCACGGTGCTGCGCCGAGATCCTCGGCCTGGGACATCCCCTCCTGTTCTGGGGCTCCCTGCTGATGCTGCCCTACCTCGCGCTGGTGTGGGCCCGACGCGACTGGACGGCGGGAGCCATCCTCGTCCCCGTCCTCGTCCAATTCGTCCCCTGGCTGATCGTCAGCCGGCCGCTGTTCCTGTTCTACATGACGCCCATCACGCCGTTCCTGGCAGTGGGGATGGCGTTCGTCCTCCGGGACATCTCGGTGGCTCGATTCGATCGTCGGATCACCGTGCCGGCCGTCGCCCTGGTCATCGCCGCATTCGTCGGAGTGTTCGCCTTCTTCTGGCCCGTGCTCACTGCGGACCCCATCTCGCGGGAGGCGTGGTCCGCTCGCATCTGGCTCGATAGGTGGGTGTGAGGTGGTGTCTCGAAGGCGATTCGAGCAGCTCGTCGCCGAAGCGCTCGACGAACTGCCGACCTGGGTGCACGAGCGACTGGAGAACGTCGAGGTCATCGTGGAGGACGAGCCACCCGGGGGCGAATGGGTGCTCGGGCTGTACGAAGGCATCCCGCTGACCCAACGCGGCGCCGGCTACACCTGGACCATGCCCGACCGGATCACGCTGTTCCAGGGCCCGATCGAACGGGCCGCCGGAACGCCCAGGGCGATCAAGGAGGCCGTCTCCGAGACGGTGGTCCACGAGGTGGCCCACTTCTTCGGCATCAGCGACCGGCGTCTGCGGGAGCTCGGCCGGGACTGACCCCGTGTCGGCGGGACGCCGGTGCCTAAGATGGCCCATGCCGGAGATCACGCTGGTCCAGGGAGACATCACCGAGCAGGACGTCGACGCCATCGTCAACGCAGCGAACTCCTCCCTCCTCGGTGGAGGCGGTGTCGATGGCGCCATCCATCGGAACGGTGGACCGGAGATCCTGGAGGCCTGCCGGCGGCTCCGGGCCGATCGTTACCCCGACGGCCTCCCCACCGGGCGGGCCGTGGCCACGAGCGCCGGGAACCTCCCCGCTCGGTGGGTGATCCACACGGTGGGGCCGGTGTACTCCCGATCCGAGGATCGATCCGCCCTGTTGGCCTCCTGTCACACGGAATCCCTGAGCGTGGCCGACCAGCTCGGAGCACGGACCGTGTCGTTCCCCGCCATCTCCACTGGCGTCTACGGCTACCCCGTCGACAAGGCCGCTCGGGTGGCCATCGGCGCGGCTCGCGGCGCCCGGACCGCGGTGAAGCACGTCCGCTTCGTGCTGTTCGACCAGACAGCCCTCCGCGCCTTCGAGGCCGCCATGGCGGACACCGGCTAGCCGATGAGCGCGTTCGGTCGAGCGGTCATCGCCCTCCTCACGCCGGTGATGGTCGCGTTCGGTCCCGTGCTGCCCCGCTCGGGGCCTGAGGCGGATCCGGCCTTGCCGCCGGCCCCCATCTACCGTCTCCGGATCGCCGTCAGGACCACCGCGCCGAAGGCTCGTATCAAGCTACGACGTCCCGCCGAGCTGATCCAAGGTGCCCTGCTCCGTTCCCGGGGCAACCTTCGAGCGAGCTGGGGGACGTTCGGACGAGGTCCGCTGGTGGTGGCCAAGCGCCACGGGACGTCACGGGCTACGGCCGTCTACCTCGTCGCCGTGACCCCCGGCCCATCGCAACGAGTGCGCTTCCTGTCGAGCGGGCATCGACAGGGGTCGACCCTGATCCGCATCGACAACGCGAACGGGAGCACTCCGAGTCGCCTGGGGACGGTTGGACACGTCGGCCCCCGAGCGAAGCGCTTCTCACTGCCGCTCGCGCGGGTGGCGGCCGGCGGACCCCCTCCGGGAACCGAGCCGCTCTCTCCGCAGGTGCTGGCCTTCTACTACCCGTGGTACGAGCCGCCCGACTGGTCCGGAGGAAAGCCGATCGCCGACGACAACCGGATCGCCGAGCCGTACTCCAGCGGCGATCCGGCCGTGATCGACCGGCACATCGAGCAGGCCCGTAGCGCTGGGATCGATGGCTTCGTGGCGTCCTGGTGGGGCAGGGAGATCGGCTGGGACGCGAACACCCGAATGCTCCTGGGGCGAACCCCGCCGGGATTCACCTTCGCCCTGTACGTGGAGATCTTCAGCCCCTACTTCCGGACGGTGACCGACCTGATCGAAGAGCTCGACCACGCCCTCGACACCTACGCCGCCTCCGATCGATACCTTCGGATCGACGGACGGCCGGTCCTGTACATCTTCTCCAGCCACAACGTCCTGACCGACGTCGGCACCCCCGGGATGACGCCCGGATACGAGGTCATCTGGGAGTTCGTTCGGCAGGAGCTGACCATCCGGGGTCACGACCCCATGCTGATCGGCGAGGGAAGGCCCTTCTCCGTCTCGGATTTCGACGTGTTCGACGGCATGCACGTCTACGGCACGGACGACCCCACCCAGACGTACCGGCTGGATCGAGAGATGGCCCTCACCGCCAGGGCGTGGGCGGCGATCCACGGCGGCCGGAGGAGGATCTGGGCGTCGTCGGTGATCCCGGGCTACGACGATCGCCACATCCAGGGCCGCACGCCGGACTACTTCCCCCGCGAGGACGGCCGGCTGTACGAGGAGCAGTGGAACGCAGCCATCGCCAGCCAGTCGGACCAGGCCCTCATCGTCTCCTTCAACGAGTGGATGGAGACCACGAACATCGAGCCGAACGTCGAGTGGGGCACGAAGTATCTCGACCTGACGGCCGCCCTAAGCCGCCGGTTCCGCACGTCGCGATAGGTCGAGAACGCGAACGGGGCGCCCATCCGGCGCCCCGCTCGCTCCGCGCCTCCTACTCGACCGTGACCGACCCCGTCATCTCCGGGTGGTACTTGCAGAGAAAGTCGAACGTCCCGGCGTCGACCCCGGAGAGGTCGACCTCGGCGCTCTCTCCCGGGGCCACGTCCTGGTCGACGCCGCCGTCGGAGAGCGTGAAGCTGTGGAGGACCTGCCCCTCGTTGGTCACCGACAGGGTGTCGCTGGCCGCCGTGAACGACGAGGGCTGGAACTCGTTGTCGACCATCGTCAAGGTGTCGGTGGTCTCGCCACCGCCGTTCCCGCCGCCGCACGCCGCCCCCAGCAGGGCCAACGCCATGAGTCCGATCGAGATCCGCCGCATGGTCATGCCTCCCTTCAGGGTTTTCGCCCGGCATCCTATCGGGCTCTCGCCCTCGCCGACGGTGGCGGATTCCGCCGGGCGGAAAACGGGAATAATCTTCAGGCGACCCGAAAAGGAGGTGCCACGTGGGTGGTCAGAGGGATCGAAACGAAGGCCGGGTGGACGAAGCCAAGGGCCGGGTAAAGGAAGCGGCCGGCGACCTGACCGGCAACCGCGAGACCGAGGCCGAGGGCCAGGCCGACCAGACCAAGGGCAAGGCCAAGCAGGCCAAGGGCGACCTCAAGGACGCCGGGGAGAAGGTCAAGGACAGCATCAACAAGGCGTTCGACTAGCGCCGGCCAACTTGGGACGACCCGGGCCTCGACGGGGCGCTCATCGCCCCGTCGAGCGTCTCCGGAGGTGGCACGTGCTCTACGCTTCCTCCACATGGCTCCGCCCCGGCGCACCCGGAAGCAGCTCCTCGACTTCGCCTTGGGATTCCCCGCCGCGTGGCTCGATCATCCGTGGGGGGAAGACGTAGCCAAGGTCGGCAAGAAGGTCTTCGTGTTCTTCGGCAGCGGGGACATAGACGATCTGTCGATCACGGTGAAGCTCGAGGACTCGCACGACCAGGCGCTGGTCGTCCCCGGCGCGGAGCCGGCCGGCTACGGCCTGGGCCGCTCGGGGTGGGTCACCATCCCGCTGAGGGACACCACGCCGCCGCCAGGCGTCCTCAAGGACTGGATCGACGAGAGCTACCGCCGCATCGCCCCGAGGCAGCTGATCGCCGAGCTCGACGGTTAGCCACGGTAAGGTGCCGTCGGCATGGCCGGGATAGGACGTGCCGCGTCACGGGCGTCCCTCCGACTCCGGACCGATTCAGCTCCACCCGACCTGATTCATGATGTCCGCGGCCACCTCGTTGATCGGCCGATCGTTCGGAACGGTCAGGTCCTCGATGCCTGCCCCGGTGGACGCCTCGATCCATGTCGCGGCCTCGCGGAGGTCATCGCGTTTCCTAGCGGTGGTGATGTGCGACCGGAGCCGCCTCTCGATCTCCTGCAACGAGACGGTCAAACGAACGACCGTCAAGGGCATGGAGAGGGCAGCTCTCAGGCTGTGCAGCTTCGAGTGATCGCGAATGGCCCGGGCCAGGACGAAGAATCGCACGCCCACGGTGAGGTAGTTGCGTACGACGGCGATGAGATTGGTCAGCATCATGCGATGCTCGGCGTCCTCATCGTCCTTTCCCGCGGAGGCCCAGGCCAGCCAGTCGAGGTCCAAGGCTGCGTACGGAAGGCGTCGCTCTTCGAGCTTGTCGGCGATCTCTTCGGCCACCGAGCTCTTTCCGGAGCCGAACACGCCGGTGATGAGCACAGCCTCGGGTCCTCGTCCGGCCATTGTTCCCCTACCCTAGGATGCGGTTGAGCAATACCATCTGGCGGCCGACGAGCTCTCCGCGTTTCACACCGGTAGTCAGATTGTGGAGGTGAGGGGAGTTGAACCCCTGACCTCTGCCGTGCGAAGGCAGCGCTCTACCACTGAGCTACACCCCCGAGCTCGTCAAGGGTAACAGCTAGGGGCGGCCGCGGAACTCCTCGGCGTGACGCTCGAGGGCGTTTCGGAGGTCTCGCTGGACCAGTGACACGGACAGGTCGCCCCGGGTCTTCTCGATGATCCCCCGGGCCACATCGGTGGAGCGCCGGAGGTTCCCGGTGATGGCGTCGGGATAGTCCATTGTCACCAGGAGGTCGTACAGATCGTCCATCGATCGGAGGAGCGCCTCGGCCCGGGCCTCCTCCCCCCGGCGGAGCAGATCGAGGACCGACCGCCGAGCCTCGCCGACGGTCTCGGCCATCCCGTTGAGGTAGGCCGCCAGCGTCACCCCGAGATCGTCCGGGCCGGGGAGGTCGTGGCCGGCCACCACGGCCTCGGTCATCCGGGCCTCGGCGTACTCCTTCTGGGCATCGTGGAGGAACCCGGCGAAGCGGACGTCGGGATGGTCCGCTACGGCGGCCTCGCCCTCGTCCAGCGCGCTCCGAGCTTCGTCCATCAGACGGCGGGCCTCGTCGAACTCGCCCCGGTGGATGGCCCGGATGGCGTTCGCTGAAGACCGGATGGCCCGGCGGGCGGAGGGAAGGGCGACCTCGCGGGCCCGCATCTTCTCGTCGAAGCGACGCTGGAACTCTTTCGACATCGCTCGGATATCCACGGGCGGGATTGTTCCAGACGGGAGCCGGAGCCGCCCGACCTACCGGGCGAGGCGAACCACGCGGCGGTCCTGCTCCTCCAGCAGCCGGTCGGGCACGGCCTCGGGAAGGGTGATGACCACGTCCGGCCGGCGAGACGCCCGCGGCTGGGGAGGGGCGGGACGGCGCGACGACCAGATCACCAGGCCGGTGTAGGTGAGGAGGAGCGCCACGAACAGGCCGGTCACCACGAGCATCCCTCGAAGGGGCGGGAACATGCCGATGAGCCCGGTCAGGCCGATCAGCTCGAGGAGGAACAGGTACACACGCCGACGGCGCTCCTGGGCCCGGAGCCGGGCCCGCTGGCGGCGGCCCACGAAGCGCGAGCCGCGCTTCGGCGACAGGATCCACCGGCCGGGATGGCGGAACTCTTCGTCCTCGATCGGCACGCCCCTCCTCAGGGGGTTGGGCGACTCACGTGACCCGGGCAGCAGCAGAACGCCCCAGATGATGCCCAACACCGCCAGCGCAAGCCAATCCATGTGCCCGTCCCCTGCCGGCCGTACCCCGGCCCGACCACGACATGGTGGGCTTACATGGATGTTATTCGACTACATGTAGGGGTTCAAACATTTTGAGTCAATTCCTTGGTCCCTCAGCGTTCGAGGGGGCGAAGGACCTGGACCCGAACATCGCTTCCGGGCGAGAGGGACGAGTCGGGTGGAACCGTCATGAGGGCATTGGCCCGAACGACGGAGCCGAGACGGGATTCCGTGGCCGGTCCGGTCGGAGCGCAGTGCCACCTTCCTTCCCGCGCGGTGAGCCGGGCCGGGACCAGGAGCGTCACTCCCGGTGGGCCCTGGGGGGTCTCGTCGAGGACGGCCCGGACGTGGGGCCGTTCCAGATCGGTCCGGCCCATCATCCGCATCACTGCCGGGCGGACGAACGATTCGAACGAAACGAACGCCGACATCGGCTTGCCCGACACGCTGAAGAATGGCTTCCCCTCGACGTTGCCGTAGCCGACCCGGGAGCCGGGATGAACGGCGACCTCGATGCTTCGGAGGTCGCCCAGCCCGACCAGGGCGTCGGTGACGTCGCCCTCCCCGCCGGTCACCACGAACGCGTCCGCCCGGAGGGTGTTCGACATCACGGCGCCGCGCAGCTCCCGCTCCGTGTCCGCCACGATCCCGATCCGGTAGGGGACGGCCCCCACGTCGCGGAGCGCGCCCAGTAGAAGATACGAGACCGCGTCTCGGACCTGGCCGAAGCCAGTCGGACGTCCCGGTTCGATCAGGTCGCCCACGGCGATCACCGCGACCCGGAGCTTGGGGTAGGCCAGCACGGAGCCGTGGCCGGCCGTGGCTAGGATGCCGAGCTCCGGAGCGGACAGCCGGCGGCCGGCCGGAACCAACACCGAGCCCGCCCGCACGTCCTCGCCCGCCGGACGGACGTTCGCACCCGACTCGATCGCCTCGACGACTCGAACGTCGGCGCCGTCGGTGGCCCCCCGATCCAGCGGGATCACGCAATCTGCACCGGCGGGGACCGGGGCCTCCGCGGCCACC
>DASQTB010000142.1:0-6029 GCA_035642095.1 Actinomycetota bacterium
CGCCCGCCGAGGATCAGCGCCGGGCCTTCCGGGCCCATCTGGCCCTGGCCCGCGAAGCCGGCAAGCCGGTGGTGGTCCATACCCGGAAGGCGTGGGACGACGTCATGGCGATCCTGGAGCGCGAACACGCGGATCGGGTCGTGTTGCACTGTTTCTCGGGGGACGCCGCCATCGCCCGGGAGGCGGCCGCCCGAGGCTACGCGTGCTCGTTCGCCGGGAACGTGACGTACCCGAAGAACGTCCACCTCCGGCAGGCCGCCGCGGAGGTGCCCGCCGAGCTCCTCCTGGTGGAGACCGACAGCCCCTTCCTCGCTCCCCAGACCGTCCGGGGGCGGGGGAACGCCCCGTCCAACGTCCGCCACGTCGTCGAGGCCCTGGCCGAGGTCCGCGGGGTGGATGCGGCCGAGGTGG
The DNA here is from genome assembly GCA_035642095.1 of Actinomycetota bacterium. Classification (GTDB taxonomy): domain Bacteria; phylum Actinomycetota; class UBA4738; order UBA4738; family CALAEC01; genus DASQTB01. The sequence goes on from DASQTB010000142.1 coordinate 412, forward strand.
CCCGGCGGACCAGCGAGAACGCCGCCCGGTCGTTCGGCCTGCCTTCCTAGACCGGGCGAACGCCTGTTCGCCCTCCAAGTTTGCAGCCGGAGTTGAGGGTTTGGTAGGTTGGCCGCCGTCTTGCCCGGTCGGCACCGCTCCGCGAGGCGGGCCCACCCTTCCCCCCCGCCAGGACCGGGACGAGCGAAGGGGCGCCGGGCGCCCATCTTCCCCGGCCTGCTCCTTGGGTTCGTCCTGGTGTCCACGACCGCTGCGGCTTCGCTGCTGCGGCTGTCGAAGGACGTCACGCTGGTGGTCGACGGGAACGCCCGGCCGGTGGCGACCCTCTCTTCATCCGTGGCCGGCCTGCTTGACCAGGAGCACATCTCACTGGGCGCTCACGACCGGGTTCGGCCCGACCCCGACGCCTCGCTGGAGGAGGGGATGGAGGTGGAGGTCCAGTTCGCCAAGGAGATCACCCTCCTCATCGACGGGATCCAGCGGGTCGAGTGGATGACGGGTGATCTCACCGTCAGGGAGGTCCTGGACCAGGTGAACATCCGTGCCGGACGCCACGCCTACCTGGAACCGTCCCGGGGAGCGGACGTCCAGGACGGGGACGTGATCGTGTACAAGCCTGCGGTCGACGTCCGTCTGACGGTCGGCGGGAAGCCTCGCGACGTGATCACGAACGCCGAGGACGTGGGACTCCTCCTGGACGACCTCGGGGTGGAGGTCGGGCCGGAGGACATCGTCGAGCCGAGGGTCCAGACCCCGCTCCAAGGGGGGATGGAGGTCCGGGTGATCCGGGTCGTCCGCCGGGAGATCGAGGAGGATGCGGCCATCCCGTATCCGACCGAGATCCGGAAATCCAGCGAGCTCATGCTCGGCATGACCAGGGTTCAGCAGGCCGGGGCGCCGGGCATGCTCCGGAAGATCTTCGAGGTCCGTTTCGAGGACGGGGAGGAGGTTCAGCGCCGGTTGCTCCGGAGTGAGGTGGTCCGACGGCCCGTCCCCCGCATCGTGATCGAGGGGACCCGCCCGCCGCATACCCAGACCGGCTTGGCCTCCTGGTACCACCGCACCGGGATGGTCGCCGCCCACCAGACGCTTCCGTTCGGGACCGAGGTCAAGGTGACCAACCTGGCCAATGGGCGCTCCGTGGTCGTGGTAATCAATGACCGTGGTCCCTACATCGGCGGACGGGTCATCGACCTCTCCGACGACGCCTACGCCCGGCTCTCCACCCTGGGATCGGGAACGATCCAGGTTCGCCTCGCCTGGTAGCGGCCTGTCCCTCTCGGCGCTGTTCACCCTCGCTCGGCGACACGGGATCAGGCCCCGGAAGTCTCTCGGCCAGCACTTCCTGGCCGATCCCAACGTGGCCCGGGCCATCGCCCGCGATGCGGGCGCTCGGCCGGGCGTTCGGTACCTGGAGGTTGGAGCCGGTCTCGGCTCCCTCACGGTGGCCCTGGCGGACGCCGGGGCCGAGGTGCTGGCCCTGGAGACCGACGGGCGGCTGGTGGCGGCGCTGGACGAGGTGGTCGGGTCGAGGCCCAAGGTGCGGGTCGTCCGGGCCGATGCCACCCGAGCGAACTGGCCGGCCCTCCTCGGCGACGGGTCGTGGCGGATGGCCTCCAACCTGCCGTACCACATCGCGGTGCAGGTGCTCCTTGACCTCCTCGAACACGCCCCGGACGTCGATCCCTTCGTGGTCACCGTTCAGCGCGAGGTGGGGGAACGGCTGGCCGCCGGTCCCTCCCAGCCGGCGTACGGCGCCGTGAGCCTGAAGGTGGCCTACCGGGCGACGGTGCGGGTCATCCGCCGGCTCGGTCCGTCGGTGTTCTGGCCCGAGCCAGCCGTCGACTCGGTCGTCCTCCGTGTGGAGCGGCGCCCTCCTCCGGTGTCGGTCCCCGTGCCGGTGCTCTTCGCCCTGATCGAGGAGGGCTTCCGCCAGCGCCGGAAGACGCTGGCCGGGGCCATGGTCCGAATGGGTCGCTCCCGGGAGGAGGCCCGCTCGGCGCTGACGCGGGCCGGGTTGGACCCCCGGGTCCGGGCCGAGGCCCTCGGCCTCGAGGACTTCGCCAGGCTGGCGGAGGGGCTGGATGGATGAGCCGGTCTCGGAGCGTGCTCCGGCAAAGCTCAACCTGTTCCTGAGGGTCCTGGGTCGCCGCGACGACGGCTACCACGACGTCGAGTCCCTGATCGTCCCGTTGTCGCTGGCCGACCAAGTGACGGTCCGGCCGCGAACGGGTGACGGCATCGTGCAGGTCGTCACCCCGGGGGCGGAGGGGTCCGGCCTCCCGTCGGGGCCGGACAACCTGGCCGCGGCGGCTGCCCTGGCCCTGCGGGAGGAGCTGGGGAGGGAAGACCTTGGGGCGGTGATCGAGCTGACGAAGTCGATCCCGGTCGCCGGTGGCCTGGGAGGGGGGAGCGCCGATGCCGCGGCGGTCCTCCGGATCCTGGGCCGGGCCTGGTCGGTCCCTTCGGCCGTCCTCGGCCGAGCCGCGGCCGAGGTCGGGTCCGACGTTCCGGCGCTGCTCGCGGGAGGCCCCGTCCTGGTGGGAGACCGAGGGGAAGCCGTTCGGCCGATCGAGCTCCCGAGGAGCGACTGGGTCGTGTTGCCCCAGCCGTTCGGGGTGGCGGCCGCGGACGCCTATCGTTGGTGGGACGAGGATGGCGAGCATCCGGGCCCGGACCCCGGACTGGTGGTCGAAGCGGCTCGGGCCGGCGACGCGGACGCCATGTCGAGCATCCTGTTCAACGACCTCGAGGGCCCCGTGGCCCGCCGACATCCAGCGATCCTCGAAGCGACCAGGACCCTTCTCGAAGCCGGTGCCCTGACCTCGATCATGTGCGGCAGCGGTCCCACCGTGGCTGGCCTGTGCCGGGACCGGGCCCACGCGATGGAGGTGGCCTCGGCGCCAGGCGGAATCCCGGTCAACACCGTCGCCCGTCCGCAGGAATAGGCCCGTGTCAGTACCTGCCGCTAGCGTTGTGGAAATGGTCACGTCACCAACCAGGACGGGATCCAGCCTAAGACGGGCTCGGGCCATCGAGCTGCGACAACAGGGGCTGTCGTACAAACAGATCAGAGCGATCCTCGGGGGGTCCATGGCGACCTTGTCCGACTGGCTGCGGGACATCCCGCTCAGCGATGTCCAACGTGATCGGTTGAGGCGTCGATCGCTTCACGCCATCCGACTGACTTCCAGAGCGAACCATGAGCGTAGGTTGGCTAGGGAAGCCCATATCAGACAAACAACAGCGGTTCACATCGGGCGGATGAGCGAGCGTGATCTCTTCATCGCTGGCCTGGTCGCATACGCTGCTGAAGGGACCAAGAAGAAGCCATGGCAGACCAGCAGGCCCGTCGGTTTCACGAACTCGGATCCGCGGATGATCCGGTTGTTCCTTCGCTGGCTATCGCTGATGGGGATCGACCGTTCCTCTCTCTCCTTCCGCGTATTTATCCATCGAGGTGCTGATGTGGCATCGGCGCTTCGCTTCCGGTCGGGGGTCGTGGGTCTCCCCCCGGAACGGTTCCACCGAACGACCTTGAAGAACGGGAATCCGAAGACCCGGCGCCGAAACACCGGGCCCGACTACCGCGGGTGCCTCGTTGTCGGCGTTTACAGGAGCGGTGATCTGAACAAGCAGCTCGCTGGTTGGTTCGACGCCATGACCGGCAACCTCGTGGAACAAAACCTCATCCGAGCTAACGATCCAAGCACAGGTCGACACTCGTCAGCCCTGAGATACTGACTCCGCTGATCCGGGGTGGTGCAACGGCAGCACGACGGCCTTTGGAGCCGGAGATGGAGGTTCGACTCCTCCCCCCGGAGCCTCAGGTCGCCAGGTGAACGTTCCGAAATTCCAGCCCTCGCCGGACGGCGCGGATGAAGTCCGGATCTTGGTCGTCGTAGACGTGGACGGTCATCGAAGCTATCGGGTCGCACCATGACGCGAACGTCTCCGGATCACCGTTGGTCCTGTCGATCGCTCGGTCTTCTGGCGAGGGTTGGCACCGGCCGGGGAACAGGAGGAGACCGGGATCCAGGTCGCCGAACATGAGCTCGGACCTGGATAGGTGCTGTCCGGCCTCGGCCAGAGAAGTGATGGTCGGCGGGGGGTCCGGGATCGAGAGGACGAGGAACCCCTCGTTAGTCTGGCGGCCGTGGAGGGCCTGGGCACAAGCGGCACGCTGCCGGTCAGATAGCCCGTTCGCGTAGTCGTACATGAGAACGGTCCAGTCCTCGAACTGGAACCGAAGGTAAAGGTCGACGCCCTGCCTCCCTTTCCACAACGTGACCTCGGACCCTCCGGCGCCACGGTACGTGGTCAACGGACCCTCGGGCCCGTACTCAGCGCCCCGAGGGTCGTGACGGTAGAAGAGGTTAAAGTCTCTCTGGCATCCGGCGGCGTATGGACGGACTCCCATCGAGGCGAGGTCGAGCTCGGGTCGGTAGAAGAGTTCGGCGGTGGAGCCGTCCGGAAACGTCACCGGCATCACCACGCTGTGCCCCTCTCGGTACGTCGGAGGGACGAACGCCGTGGGCCCGGGCGGCTCAGGGGTGACGGTTGGTCCGGGGACCGGCCCTGCGGCGGGGCGGAGCGGGGCCAACAGGCGCAGCGGCAGGAAGAGAGCCGCCGCCAGGACCCCCACGTACCCGGTGCCGTAGAGGATCCACCGGGCCGGGCGACGGTTCACGAGGACGGAAAGCGGACGAGCTCGAAGTGGGTCCCGTCGGGCACCAGGAACTCGCCGCCCCACTTGAACCCCTGGGCCTCGAAGGCCTCCACGATCCGGGGATCGATCGTGGGCTGCCTGCCCGGAAGTCCCTGGGAGACGTTGATGTCGATGGCGATGCCCCAGGTGTGGTGGGAGATGCCGGTGCCGGCATCGCGGGCGATGTACCTGGGGTAATAGCACCCTCCGTAGTCGGCCGGGTCCACTAGGCGGCCCAGTCCGCGTCGAGTGAGATCCTCGAGCGCCGCTCGGATGAGGGGGATCACCAGGCGGTGGCAGCGGATCCGGCCGAGGATCGGGACCCGGGCGCTCTCGATGTTCGCCCGGACCCAGGAGGGGTGGAGCTCGAGGAGGCCGCCTCCGACCTCCCGGGCGCTGAACTCCCCGAAGAGCTCCTTGAGCCGGACCGGAGGGAGCACCGCGTCGCCGTGCCGGAACACCGGAGTCTCGCCGGGTGACCGGACCCGAACCCGCACCCCCGGGGGGACCAGCCGTCGGAGCGCCGCCTCGACCCGGGGAGCGTTTCCCGGGCGGGGAGCGACCAGCAGGTACCGGGATCGAACGATCCCCAGTCGGGCGCCGATGGTCGGCGGGACGATCACCTCGTGGGCCCCGATCAGCGGATCGTCGATCACGCCGTCGATCTGCAGCGCCGTTGCGCCGGCGCGGAGGACGCTCCCCGAGGCGAGCCCGTGCATCTGGGCGAACGTCGCCCCGATCAGCACGGAACCGTGCTCCAGGATTGCCTCCCGCTCGGCGGGAGGCACGAACGGGGCATACGTCTTCGGCCTCACCGAGGCGACCTCCACCGGGATCCGGAAGCCGTTCGGCGCGCGGCCGACGCGACCGTCGCCGTTGCGCCACCGGTCGACCCACACCACGCCGCTGT
>DASQTB010000143.1:0-24060 GCA_035642095.1 Actinomycetota bacterium
ACGGCGTACTCGGCGTACGTCCAGGCCGCACTGGCCACTCAGGCCACCTCCTCGGTCAAGGTGGGCACGAACATCGCCCTGGCCTTCCCCCGGAGCCCCACGATCACCGCCATGACCGCCCGCGATCTGGCAGAGCTGTCCGGGGGCCGGTTCATCCTGGGTTTGGGCTCACAGGTGAAGCGGGTCAACGAGCATCGCTTCGCCGTGCCCTTTGAGCATCCCGCTCCGAAGATGACCGAGTACGTCGAGGTGATCCGCGAGGTTCTGGCCACCTTCCGAGGGGAGTCGATCGATCATCGGGGACGGTTCTACACGGTGACCATGACCCCGTTCCCCGGTGCGTCCCCCGTCGAGGACGTGCCGATCTTCATCGCCGGCGTGAACCGAACGATGATCGCCGCTGCCGGCGCGGTGGCCGACGGCCTCCTCGGCCATCCGCTGACGTCGCCCACGTACATTCGAGAGGTGGTCCGGCCGACACTCTTGTCCGCGGCTCGAGCGGCAGGCCGTGACCCGGGCTCGGTGAGCCTGACCAACAGCGTGATCCTTCAGCTGAACGATGACCGGGAGCGGGCTCGCTCTGAGGCCGCCCTCCAGATCGCCTTCTACGCCACGACCCGGACATACAAGCCCGTCCTGGAGGCGCACGGCTTCGCCGAGCTGATGGCTCCTCTGCGGGAGGCGTTCGCCCGAGGCGACCTGGCCGAGATGGCCGCGATCGCCATGCCGATGGTGGACACCTACGCCGTGGCCGGAACCGAGGACGAGTGCCGCGAGCGGCTGGCCGCGTTCGACGGTCTGGTCGATCGGATCCTCCTCGGCGGGGCGTGGGTCGGTCCCGACCAGGAGGCCATCGCCCAGAACTACCGGCGGATCCTGCACACGTTCCGCCCCGCCGCCTGAGCGTGCCGTTCCTGCGTCGGCCCGATGGGTGCCGTCTCTATTTCGAGATCCACGGGCCGAGCGATTCCGAGCCGATCGTCCTCCTGGAGGGACTCGGCGGCGATATCCCAGGGTGGCGGCGCAACATCCCTCACCTGGCCGCGGAGCTGCGGGTCGTCCCCTTCGACTTCCGAGGGAACGGGCGGTCCGACCCACCGGAGGGCCCGGTGACGATGACTACCTTCGTCGAGGACACCGTGGCGCTGCTCGACCGCCTGAAGCTCGAGGAGGCGCACCTGTACGGCCAGTCCTTCGGGGGGATGGTCGCTCAGGAGCTGGCCTTGACCGTTCCTCACCGGGCCAGGTCCCTCATCCTGGGCTGCACCCATCCGGGGGTCCGACACGCGGTCCCAGTTCGGAGCGCCGTTCCGAAATCTCGACCCTGGGAGGCGCTGTACTCGGAGGCGTTCCTCCATGACCACCCGGACGAGGTGGCCGAGGATCTGCGGTCGGCGAGCCCTCAGGCGCCGGGAGCCGCTCGACGCCAGTGGGAGGCCATGCAGGGCTTCGATTCGTTCGATCGGCTGCCGTCCCTGCGGATCCCCACGCTCGTGCTGCAGGGGACGGAGGACCGCACCATCCATCCCGACAACGCCAGGCTCCTGGCGGAGCGGATCCCGGGCTCGCGACTGGTGCTCCTGGAAGGTGCCGGACACAACTATCACGTGGAGCAGCCCGACGCCGCCGACGAAGCGGTCCTGGGATTCGTCCGAGGCGTGGGGCCCTAGCGGCGCTCCGGCTCCCCGGCGGGCTGGCGAAGGTGCGGGGGAGCGGGGGCCTCCTCCGCCGGCGGCGACGCGGCGGGAGGGGTCCGGGCCAGCTCGGCCTTGCGTTCCCGTTCAGCCTGCCGATCCCGCTCCGCCGACTCGGCATCGAGCCGGGCTCGTTCGTCCTCCACCGAGGGGATCGGCTCCTGGCCCTCGACGAACTCCTTGAGCTCCTTGCCCTCCAGCACCTCCCGGACCATCAGCAGCTCGGAGAGCCGGGACAGCAGGTCCTTGCGGTCGTCCAGGATGTCACGGGCCCTCCGCCGGGCCTCCCCCACGATCCGGGAGACCTCCTCGTCGACCACCCGGGCGGTGTCCTCGCTCATGTCGGGGCGCTGGCCGGGGAACAACATCCGGCCGTCGCTGTTGCGGAAACCGTTGTGGCCGAAGGACAACGGCCCCAGCTTCTCGCTCATCCCGTACTCCACGACCATGGCCCGGGCGATCTCGGTGGCCCGTTCCAGGTCGTTCTGGGCCCCGGTCGACACCTGGCGGAAGGCCAGCTCCTCCGCCGTCCGGCCGCCGAGCAGGATGGTCAGCCGGTCGTCGAGCTCAGGTTCGGTCATCAGGTACCGATCCTCCAGCGGCCGCTGCATGGTCATCCCCAGCGCCCCTGCCCCTCGAGGGATGATCGTCACCCGATGAACCGGGTCGGCGCTGGGAACGGACAGCGCCACCAGGGCGTGCCCCATCTCGTGGACGGCCACGATCTCCCGTTCCTTCTCGCTCATGACCCGGCTCTTCCGCTCGAGCCCGGCCACGACGCGGTCGATGGCCTCCTCCAGCTCGGCCTCGCCCACCGCGTCCTTCTCCCGGCGAGCCGCCAGGAGGGCGGCCTCGTTGACCACGTTGGCCAGGTCGGCCCCGGTGAAGCCGGGGGTCCGGGCGGCGATGACATGGAGGTCGACGTCGTCGTCGAGGGCCACTCCCCGGGCGTGGACGTGGAGGATCGCCTCCCGCCCCTTGAGGTCGGGACGATCAACCACGACCTGGCGATCGAACCGCCCCGGGCGAAGCAGCGCCGGGTCGAGAACGTCCGGCCGGTTGGTGGCGGCCATGATGATCACGCCCTTCGACGCGTCGAATCCGTCCATCTCCACCAGGAGCTGGTTCAGGGTCTGCTCCCGCTCGTCGTGCGATCCCATCCCCGCGCCCATCGCTCCGGCCCGGGTCTTGCCGATCGTGTCCAGCTCGTCCAGGAACACCAGGCACGGAGCTCGCTCCTTGGCCTGCTGGAACAGCTCCCGGACGCGAGCCGCGCCCAGGCCGACAAACATCTCGACGAACTCGGAGCCGGACATGTAGAAGAACGGCACGCCGGCCTCTCCGGCCACCGCCCGGGCCAGCAGGGTCTTCCCGCAGCCGGGGGGACCGAGGAGGAGGACGCCCTTGGGGATCCTTCCGCCGAGTCGCTGATACTTCTTCGGATTGGAAAGGAACTCGACGATCTCCTCCAGCTCCTCGACCGCCTCGTCGACCCCGGCCACGTCGGCGAACGTCGTCTTGAGGTCCTTGCGGTCGTAGATCTTCACCCCTCGGCGGCCCAGGTTGAGGGCGGACGCCGCGCCGCCGCCGGCCATCCTCCGGAACACGAATCCCCAGATGGCCACCAGGATCAGGATGGGGAGGATCCACGAGAAGAGGAAGCTGGTCAGCGCGCTGGGCTGCTGCCCGGTGAAGTCCACGTCGTTCTGCTGGAGCAGGGTGAGCAGCTCCTGCTCGTCCACTCCCGGTGGCCGAACGGTCTCGAACACCTGACCGTCCTCGCCGCGAAGCTGTCCGGCCACCCCCGTCTCCGAGATCTCCACCCGCTGGACCTGACCCTGCTCAAGCCAGGACAGGAACTGCGAATAGTCGACCTGCCGAGGCTGAGGGACGAACAGCGACTGGAGGAGGAACAGCACCAGGACGCCGAGCAGGACATACCCCAGCGTGAACTGCCACCGCCGACGGTTGCCACCGCCCGCGCCTCCGAGGTCAAAGCCCTGCCACCGTCCGGGCGGGCGCCGCTCGTCGTTGCCGTTCGCCATGTCCGATCCCAACTCTTGGTGTCGATCCATGTTCCCACATCCGGCTGACAGCGACCCCGGTATGCTGGCCGCCGTGAGCGATCCCGCCCAATCCGCCCCCGCCCCCGCCGACCAGCGCCGCCTGGAGGAGCGCTTCGAGCGGGAGGCGCTGCCCCTCCTGACCGAGATGTATGCCGGCGCCCTTCGGCTGACCCGCAACCCCTCGGACGCCGAGGACCTCCTCCAGGAGACCTACCTCCGGGCGTATCGCGGCTTCGGGACGTTCCGGGAGGGCACGAACCTCCGGGCGTGGCTCTACCGGATCCTCACCAACGCGTTCATCAACACGTACCGCAAGCGTCAACGAGAGCCCCAGACCGTTTCGGACGAGGAGGTCCCCGAGTGGTACCTCTACGAGCGGCTCGGTGGAGAAGGTGCCGAGGCATCCGCGGAGGCGGAGGTCCTGGAAGCCCTGCCCGACGAGGACGTGCAGGAAGCTCTGGCCAGCCTCCCCGAGCAATTCCGCCTGGCGGTGCTCCTGGCGGACGTGGAGGGTTTCTCGTACAAGGAGATCGCCGAGATCCTCGATGTCCCCATCGGCACCGTCATGTCCCGGCTCCATCGGGGAAGAAGGGCTCTCGAGAAGCGGTTGGTGGATGTGATGCGGGAACGAGGTTTGGTCCGATGATCGAGTGCGAGCAAGCGCTGGCCGAGCTGGAGGCCTACCTCGACGGGGCGCTCCCGGAGAGCCACCGGCCGATACTCGAGGAGCACCTTCAGGCCTGCGCCCACTGCTTCGAGCGCAAGGATTTCCGGGTCACCGTCCGGGCCGTGATCCGCCGGAAGTGCCGCCCTGCCGTCGCCTTCCCGCCAGGTCTGGCCGAGCGCATCCGCCTGGTGATCCGGTCGGAACGGGACTGAGCCGAAACCGCCTGCCATCTCGGCGACGAATACCGCGTCGGAGGGGGTCCCCACCCTTTGGGCCCGACGACCGTGAAAGGAACCAGACCCGGGAAGCTGCCTCGCCCGTCCCGAGCCGTCGACGGGCAGCAACGAACCTGCGAGCAGCCCGGATGCGGCACCCGGCTGTCCCGCTACAACGTCCGGAACCGCTGCTGGCAGCACACCGAGATCGCGTTCCCGAACTACCGAGGGCGGCGCCTGGCCCCCGAGGGGTAGGGCGGCATTCAGGAAATCACCGGGGCGGTGACCTGGTGATCCGGGCGGAGCTGCCCGGGATCGAACCGGACAACGACGTGGATATCACCCTCCAGGAGGGCGCCCTCAGGATCCGAGGTGAGGGCCGTCAGGGCCGGCCCTCGGGGGCCGGCCCTTCCTAGCCCAGCCTGCCGCTCGAGATGCGCCAACTCGGCCAAACGGCCTGAGGCGTCGTTTCCACCCGGCTACCCGAAAAGGGTACGGTGGCGTATACTTCTCAGCGGAACGGGCTCAGTGAACGAGAGGACGATGGGGAGGAGAGCGATGGCGCAGCCAAAGGGTGCCGAATACCTGAAAACGGCAGAAGTGGCCGACGTCCTGCACGTGTCGCCGAAGACGGTAACGCGGTGGGCCAAAGACGGAAAGCTTCCGCACTCTCGGACGCTCGGGGGACATCGCCGGTTCCCGGCTTCCTCCATCCGGAAGCTGGCCGAGGGCCTGATCCAGGTCGGCCAGATCGATTAGCGCCGCTCGAGCTCAGGCATCGAGGATCTCGATCGCGTAGATCTCCTCTCCCCTCTGCTCCAGGGTGACCCGGACCGGGAGGCGCTGGGTCCGGTGCTCAACCAGGTGCTCCAGGTCGAACCCGTAGTCTCGTGAGGGGTCGATGCGGACCCGGTAGTCCGTTCCATCGTCCTCGACGGTGAACGTCCTGATCACTCCGCGGTCGTCGCGGCCTACGGCGGTGATCTGGCCGGTCACGGCACCGGGGGGCGGCTCCTCGGTCGCCCCGCTGCAGCCCACCGCCAGCGCCAGCCCGAGGACCATCAACGCTCGCACCCGTGGATTGTGCCGTACCATCCCCGCCGTGGCATCCGGCATGTTCGGCCTCCTGGGTTCGGGTGAGTTCGAGCCGTGGGCCGCGGAGGTGGATCGTGTGTTGCTCGATCGAGCCCGGCCCGGGGCCGTGCTGATCCTCCCCACGGCCAGCGCCCCCGAGGGCGACCACGTGTTCGACCGGTGGGGACACAAGGGCCTCGATCACTACGGCCGCCAGGAGGTCGTGGCGCACGTGCTTCCTCTGAAGGGCCGGGCGGACGCATCCGATCCGAAGCTGGTAGCCGCCCTCGACGACGCGGCGATGGTGTTCTTCTCGGGCGGGAACCCCGGGTACCTGGCCGACACGCTCGCCGGCTCGACGTTCTGGTCGGCCCTCCGGCAGCACCTCGATCGAGGGCTGGCGTATGCCGGCTGCAGCGCGGGCATGGCGGCCCTCGGTGAGCTCACTCCCGATACCGGGTTCCGGCTGATGGGACGGAACGGCCTCCGACCGGGCCTCCGGTTGTTCCCCGGGACCAACTTCGCTCCCCACTGGGACACGCTAGATGTCTTCCGGCCGGGCCTCCGAGCCGTCCTGGCGGAAGCGCTGGGCCGTCACCGGCTCGTGGCGGTCGACGAGCGGACGGCTCTGGTGGGGGAGGCCGACCGCTGGACGGTGGTCGGCTCGGGGAGCGTCCACGTCCTGGCCGGCGGGGAGTGGCGCCACGTTCCCGCCGGACGGTCGGTTGCGCTGGCCGATTGATAGCCGTGGCATGAGCACCCCCCGGGGACCGTGAAGGAGCGGCCGGGTAGCATGACCCGGTGACGTCCATCCGCGTCGAACCCGGTCGGGTCTGGCGGATCACGCTCGATCGAGTCGAGAGCAGGAACGCAGTCTCCGCCGCCATGCTGGAGGAGCTCTCCACCACGCTCGGCGACGCGGCCGCGGACCCCGATGCCCGGGTCGTGCTTCTGGCCGGGGCGGGCGGACATTTCTGCGCCGGAGCGGATCTCGAGGAGATCGGCCGGGAGCCCGGGCCCGACGGGTTCGGATACGGGCGCGGGCTGGAGGTGGTGTTGTCGGCGATCGAGGACCACCCGCTCCCGGTGCTAGCTCGGGTCCAGGGGGCCGCCCTGGGCGCGGGGTGCCAACTCCTCACGGCGTGCGACCTCGCCGTGGCCGCGGACGACACTCGCATCGGGATTCCTTCGGCGCGCCTGGGCATCGTCCTGGCCTTCGAGAGCATCGAGCGCCTGGTCCTGGAGATCGGACCCGGCCGGGCTTCGCGGCTGCTGTTGCTGGGCGAGGAGGTGTCCGGAACGGTGGCCGCATCGTGGGGGCTGGTCACCGAGGTGGTCCCGGCCGGCCGAGTGGGTGCCCGATGCGACGAGATCGCGGAGGAGCTGGCCTCGGGCGCTCCGCTGTCCGTCCGCGGGTCGAAGCGAGGGATCAGGGCGGTGCTCCGCAAGCTGTCGATCGATCGCGAGGTCGAGGGATATCGGGTGGCCGACGTCGACATGATGGCCGTCGACGCCCTGTCCAGCGATGATCTTCAGGAGGGGCTCCGGGCCCGACGGGAGCGACGGCCGCCGGAGTTCCGAGGGTCGTGACCGCCGCGGAGCTGCTCACGAAGCGAAGTCCGCTCCGCCGGCGGGCTCCCGAGGTGATCCGCCTGCTGAAGGAGGCCTACCCCAAGGCCAGGGTCGCGCTCCGATTTTCGAACCCCCTGGAGTGCCTGGTGGCGGTGATCCTCTCGGCGCAGGCCACCGACAAGAAGGTCAACGAGGTCACCGCGACGCTGTTCCGAAAATATCGGACCCCCCAGGACTACCTGGCCGTTCCGGAAGAGGAGCTGGCCGCCGACCTGAAGCCGACGGGGTTCTTCAACCAGAAGACGAAGGCCGTCCGCGGGGCGTGCCGGACGATCGTGGAGGAACACGGCGGTCGGATCCCGGACTCCATGGCCGACCTGGTCAAGTTGCCCGGCGTGGCCAGGAAGACGGCGAACATCGTCCTCGGGAACGCGTTTCCGGAGAAGCTGGCCTCCGATCCCGACGTCGGCGTGGCCGTCGATACCCACGTGCGCCGCGTGTCACAGCGATTGGGGTTCACCGCGGAGAAGGATCCGGCCAAGGTCGAGCGGGACCTGATGCAGGTCCTCCCGAAGGAAGAGTGGTTCGGGTTCACCTACGTGCTGATCGATCACGGCCGGGCGCTGTGCAAGGCGCCGACGCCCAGGTGCGAGCCCTGTCCGGTCAACCACCTGTGCCCCTCGAGCCTGGTCTCTTGACTCAGTCCCGGCGCCGGCGGACCACGCTCCATGCCGCGGGCAGCAGGCCCGCGGCGACGAGAAGCTTCAGCAGATCGCCGATGACGAACGGGTACAGCCCGAGTTCGAACGCCTCGGTGACGGGCACGTCGACCGACGCCGCGAGCCAGGGGATTCCCACGGCATAGATGACGACGTTCCCGAGCAGCATCACGGCCAGCGAGGACCGGATGCTGCGATCCCATCCTCGGTTCGCCAGCCATCCGCACAGCGTCGCCGAGAACAGGAATCCCCACAGGTAGCCTCCGCTGGCGGTGGCCAGCGTGAGGTGTTCGAGACCCGCCTCCCCCTCGGCCGCGAAGGGAAGCCCGAGGGCGATCTCCGCCAGGTAGAGCGCCAGGGTCAGCGCCGCGCGGACCCAGCCGAAGGCCGTTCCGACTAGCAGCACGCCGAGCGTCTGGCCGGTGATGGGCACGGGCGTGAACGGCAGGCGGATCGACACCTGAGCCAGGAGCGCGACGAACACACTTCCCCCGACGACCAGAGCTGCATCGAGGGCAAGGTTCGCTCCCCGGGATCGGGGCCTGGGAAGGGCTTGGGCCAGTGCCGTCACCGTTCCTCCTTCGCTCGGTCGAACGGTTCTCTATCGAACGGCCTGGATGAAAGGCAACCTCTGCGCGACCTGTGGTCGAAGGTCAGCCCGCGACCGCGACGTTGCTGCGCGCTGCCTCGCGCCGACGGGTCCGGCGGAGGGCGCGTCGCTCCTCCTCGGACATGCCACCCCAGACGCCTGCGTCCTGGCCTGTGGCCATGGCCCATTCCAGGCACTGCACGCGGACCTCGCATCGCATGCAGATCGCCTTGGCCTCATCGATCTGAGCGGCCGCCGGGCCGGTGGTTCCTACAGGGAAGAAGAGCTCCGGATCCTCGTCCTTGCACCTCGCCCGGTGAACCCACTCCATGTGACCACCCTTCCGGTTGGCTTCCCCAGCGGTCCTGGGGATCGAGTGCCTCGGGAGGCGGGCGGCCCCGAGCGACGGGGCCGAAGTATAGTGAGCGGCGCCGGGCCGTGACAATACCTGTCGGCGAATTCCACCGAGGTTGTTTGATCGTTGCGCATCGGGGCGCCTCGGCGCACGAACCGGAGAATACCCTGGTCGCCTTCGAGTCCGCCCTCCGCGCTGGTGCAGACGTCGTAGAGCTCGACGTACGCCTCTCCTCGGACGGCGTCCCGGTGGTCCTTCACGATCCGGACGTGGCGGCCACCACGGACGGGACGGGCTACGTCCACGCCATGGCCCTCGATCAGCTCAAGCAGCTCGACGCCTCGGGGGGCCGGGGACCCCGGCAGGAGATCCCCACGCTGGCCGACGCCCTCGACCTGCTGGCCGACCACGGGGCCGGGGCGAACCTCGAGATCAAGAACCTTCCCGGGGAGCCCGCGTTCGACTCGCCGATTGAGGCCGTCCTGATGGCCGCGCTGGAGACCGTGGACGCTTCGAGGTTCGAGGGGCCCGTGCTGGTCTCCTCGTTCAACTGGCTGACCATCGAACGGTGCAAGGCCGAGGTGCCCGCTGTGACCACCGGCTTCCTGACCATCGCCCCCATCGATCCCTGGGCGGCGCTGGTGTACGCCCGACAGCACGGGCACGACTTCGTCTTGCCGCAGACCCCGGCGTTAGCTGCAGCCGGGCCGACCTTCGTCGAAGACGCCCATGACGCGGGCGTGCGAGTGGGGACGTGGGTGGCCGACGACGAGGACACGCTGGCCACGCTGTTCGGGTGGAAGGTTGATGCGGTTGCCTCGAACGACCCGGCCAGGGCCGCGGCGGTCCGAGACCGGGTCACGGGTGGCGGTCAGTAGAGCAAGGAAAGGGCGTCGGGGACGGACTCGAGCAGGATCCGCGTCCGGTCGCCGATGTATTCGCCGTCCATCTGCACCGGGAGCGGGGACTCGGAGGTGATCTCGAACCTGGGCTGGTCCTCCACGTACAGCGCGTGGGGACTGCGGATATGTCGACGGGACCCGAACGTCTGGGCAACGATGCGGAGGATCACGTCGGTGCGCAGTGACGACGTGGCGAAGCAGTCGAGGCCGCGGTCGAAGCTGGCCCGGGGACAGACGTGCATCTCGCGGTGCCCCAGGTACGTGAACGGACGGGTCTTCTGGGAGATCGCCAGGTAGAGGCCGTCTTGTTCCTGCTCCAGGTTGGGTCCCCACCGGAGTCGGATCACCGGACGGCGTCGGTCGACCCCTCCGAAGAAGATGCGGAGAGCGGACAGCACGAAGTACGAATTGCCGAGGCCCTTCTTCAAGATCTGGCGCCGCTCGACGTCGCGGACGATGGCGCCGTCGAGCCCGACCCCACACCCGAACGTGAAGTATCGCCCCTCGGCCCGGCCCAACGACACGCGCCGCGGCTGGTGGCGACGGTTGGCGATCAGAAACCACGTGGCTTCGATGGGGTCTCGCGGGATGCCCAGCGACCGGGCCAGGACGTTGGTACCACCGCCGGGGATGATGGCCATGGGCAGGTCCGAGCCGGCCAGGCCGTTGGCCACCTCGTTGACAGTCCCGTCGCCCCCGAACGACGCCACCGCGTCGAATCCCTCGTGGACCGCGCCTCGAGCGAGGTGCATGGCGTGCTCCTTGCGCTTGGTCCGAACGAGGTCGACCTTGAACTCGCTGGCCAGGGCACGCTCGATCACCTCGACGGTCCACGGCGTGACGGATTGGGCATTGACGTTCACGATCACCAGGAGACGCATCGGGGCATCCTACCGCCCGATACCATGCGGGCGATGTTCCGGCGACGAGCGATCGATCCGTCGATCGATCGGACCATCGATGTGGTCGAGCGGGCTAAGGTCGCCCTGGTCGCCGCGGTGCCGTCCCCCCGCGGCGTGGTCAACCGGGCGTTGGCCGAGGCGGTGCTGGCCTTCGAAGATGGGCTCAGGCGCGCGGAGACCGAGATGAAGCGATGGCCGCGGGGCTCCGATCACGTCCGCCGGATCTGCGAAGCGGCGATCGAGGAGTCCCTCAGACGAGCGGAACGGCTCCGGCTGGAGGCTCCGGCCCTCGATGCCGAAGGTTTGATCACCGTGCTCGGCGATCTGATCGCGCCGCTCGACACGTTTTCGGAGGCCGAACGAACGTTTCGAGCTTGACACCCTTTTCCCGCTCGTCAGGCGGTTCGCCGCCCGGGGGCAGGATCGCCACGAAGGCCTGTTCGCTCTTCACCGTCGCCGACGTCGAGGCCGCGCCGGGAGAGGCCGAGCGGTAGCGCGTCACCCGTCGACCGGGCGCCGCTGGCGCTCGTCGCCCTCGGGCACGTCGTACACCACGGCGTCGTCCTCGAGCCGGGCGGCGGGGGACAGGCGATGCTCGTCCAGGCGGCCGCGGTCGCCGATGTGCATCACCCGGCAGCCCGAGGCGACCAGGGCGTCGGCCAGCATCCGCCGATGGCATCGCCACCACAACGACTCGGCGCACATCACGGCGGTCGGCTGGTCGCGGGAGGTGGCGGTCAGCCGGTGGCGAGCGTCCCGGAACGCATCGGTCTCCATGTGGTCGGCGTACCCGCGGAAGCCGGCCGACCGGAGGCTGATGTGTCTGGAGTCGGACAGCGGTCGACGCCAACCGCCGAGGTCCCGCCCCCACCACTCGTAGGCGATGCCCGTTCGTTCGAGAGACGCTGCCAGGGCTTCTTTGCCGAACTGGGGGTGCTTCCTCGATCCGGGCGCCGTTCGGACGTCGACGAGCCGTTCGACGCCGGCCTGCCGGAGCAGATCGAGGAAGCCGTCGATGTCCCGGGCCCCGTGCCCGACGGTGAACAGGGTGACGGTTCCGCCGGCGGGTCGAGGACCACGCGGCGCTTCGACCTCGGGAAGCTTCGACCGGACCGCTTCGGCCACACCGCCATCATGGCACGGCCCCCCCTGACGTCCTCCTGGCCGCTCGGGTAGCCTGCCGGGAGCGAGCGGAAGGAGGGGTTACGTGGGGACGATCGATCTGAAGACCGATATCCCCGGACCAAGGTCGAAGGCCGTTATCGACCGGGCCGGCGCGGTGATCGCGGAAGCCCTGACCATCCACGCTCCGGTGGTCATCGACCAGGGACGGGGGGCCGCCATCACCGATGTGGACGGGAACACCCTGCTGGACTTCTCCGGCGGGCTGGGTTGCCACATCGTGGGGTACTCGCATCCGAAGGTCGTCGAGGCGGTCCAGCGCGCTGCGGCGCGCTTCTCGCACACCGACTTCTCGGTGATCCCCTACGAGTCATACGTCGAGCTGGCCGAGCGCCTCGTTCGGCTGACCGGAGGCGGTGACCGGCGGGTGTTCCTGGCGAATTCCGGCGCCGAGGCGGTGGAGAACGCGGTGAAGATCGCCCGGGCGGCCACGGGACGGCCCGCGATCCTGTGTTTCGAGGGCGGGTTCCACGGGCGAACCCTGCTGGCCATGACCCTGACCAGCCGGCACGCTCCGTACAAGACCGGCTTCGGCCCCTTCGCCCCCGAGGTCTACCGTCTCCCGTATCCCTACCCGTACCGCAGCTCGCACCCGGAGGACGTGGGGCGTCTGGCGCTGGAGGCCATCGAGAGGGCGTTCACCACGATGGTGGACCCGGCCACCGTGGCGGCCGCGATCGTCGAGCCGATCCTGGGTGAAGGCGGCTTCGTCGTTCCTCCCCCGGACTTCCTGTCCGGCCTTCAGTCCCTTCTCCGGAAGCACGGGATCCTGCTGATCGCCGACGAGATCCAGACTGGCTGTGGCCGGACCGGGCGGTTCCTGGCCTCGGAGCACGTCGGGATCGAGCCGGACATCGTCACCCTGGCCAAGTCGCTGGCCAGTGGGTATCCGCTGTCCGCGGTGGTCGGTCGGGCGGAAGTCATGAACGCTCCTGGCGACTCCGAGATCGGGGGGACGTACGTCGGCAATCCCGTGGCCTGCGCCGCCGCCAACGCGGTGCTCCAGGTGATCGAGGACGAGGCACTGCTCGATCGGGCCGAGGAGGTCGGGAAGCAGATCCGATCCCGGTGGGAGGATGTTGCCGGCGACGTCGACCAGATCGGCGAGGTCCGGGGCGTCGGGGCGATGATCGGCGCCGAGCTCGTCGAGGACCGGGAGTCGAAGCGGCCGAACCGGCAGCTGGCCTCGGAGATCGTCACCGCCTCGACGAAGCGCGGGGTGGTCAGCGTGTCCTGCGGGATCTACAAGAACGTGGTGCGCCACCTCGTCCCGCTGGTCATCACCGACGAGGAGCTGGCCGAGGGCCTGGACGCCCTGGCCGAGACCACGATCGAGGCCGTTCGGGGAGAGGCAGAGCCCGTCGGCGCCGCCGGATCCGAAGGATCCTGATCCCTACGGGTTGACGGTCACGGGGATGACGGCTTCGCGGGCCGAGCCGGTCCCCGCCGCGGCCCGGAACGTCGCGGTGTAGACGCCCGTCGGGCCGGGGGTTACCCGGTCCGCGCGCTTCCCGTCCCACGTGACGTCGATGGCCGTGCCGGTCCCGCCGAACCGTCGTACCGTCTCGGGCGCCTGTGTGACGGGATCGATCCAGACCACGTCGATCGTCCACGACATTTCCTGAGACAGGGCGGCCTGGAACCGCATGGTCTGGCCCTGCCACAGCGAGATGGCCTCCGGCGTGGCCCGGGGGCTCCACAGCTTCGGAAGGCCGATCGCCTCGGCCCCCTGCCGGATCGGGCCGAGCCGCTTGAACAGGGTCGTGCCGGGACACGATGTGTAGCCGGTCTGGCGGTGGCCCGAGATGGCCGGCAGGCTCACCGTCTGGCCCTTCTGGAACTTCTGGGCTGAGCCGCCGGCCGAGGTCATCAGCGCTCTGCCGGTCGGACGGACGTGAGCCACATCGAGCCTCCATCCCAGGAGCCGCTTGTAGGCCCGGACCATCGCTCGAGGGGGCTTGGCCGAGGAGAACGTTCCCAGCGCGGCGATCCCCGTGCTTCCCGTGTTGAACCCCATCGCGTGCGCGCCGATGACCGGCTGGTCCATCCCGCCGTACCGGCCCTCGTAGATCCGTCCGAACCGGTCGATCAGGAAGTTGTAGGCGATGTCGCAGAAGTGCCGGCCCCGCACGTGATAGGCGTAGATCCCGCGGATCAGGTCGTCGGCCCGGGAGGCGGCGTATCCGTTGGCGTTGACGGTGTGATGGACGTAGGCCATCTTGACGCCGTCCTCGGCGTAATCGGGGCCGCACCGCCGGAGCCTCTCCGCGGCGCCCCACTGCTGCCGGGTGATGATCGGCGGCTGGCCGGCCGCGGCGTCGGCGGGCTGGGCGGCGAAGGGCTCACTGGCCATGCCCCAAGCCCTGGCCAGGGCGTGGGCCGCCCGGTCGAGGAACGACGGCGGCTCGGCGGTGCCGGAGGTGTTGACGAAGATGGCCCGGACGTCTGCGAGCGATTCCCTGGGAGGGAACCGAAGTCGGAACCGAAGGCATCGGGCCTCGCCCGTCCACACGGGGATCGTCCCGGCGAGCCCGTCGTCGTCGACCGCTCCGGGATCCGGTCCCTCGTCCGGGTCGGCCACCACGGGGATCGCGCGCCGCATCGCGGACGGCGAGCCCCACGCCAGCCGGGTCGGAACGGCCGCAGACCCTTCCTGGTCCCAGACCAGGCCGACCATGGTGAACCGGATCGGTGCGCAGACCCCCGTGGTCGGGCTCCACGTCCTGGCGGCCACGTGGACGCCGCCCTCGGGGGTGCGGGCCACGGCGGCCGTGGCGGGAAGGAGCCGGGCCTCGTCGATGTCGACCGTCCGGACCACGGTCGGCGGGGTGCCGGCGCCGACGGGAGGCGGGAGGAGGCCGAGGACGGCGCCCCCGACCAGGGACCCGGCAAGCACTCGGGCCGGCCAACGACGGATTCGATTGGAGGGCATCGGTTCTCCGATTGTGAGCGCTCCCCCCGGTCCTGTCCATCGTCCGGACGCTTGAACCGCGCCGAGCCGCCACGGCTAGGATGAGGCCCCTCAGGACCAGCAGGAGGACAGGATGCTCGACCGCATGACCCGGCCCCGCCGGTCGTGCCTGTCGGTGCCCGGATCGAGCCCGAAGATGCTCTCCAAGGCCCCCGACCTCCCGGCCGACGAGGTGTTCATGGACCTGGAGGACTCCGTGGCCCCGCTGGCCAAGGAGGCCGCTCGCGACACCGTGGTCCAGGCCCTCAAGGAAGGGGACTGGACGGGGAAGACCGTGGTCGTCCGGGTCAACGGGGTGTACACGAAGTGGTGTGCCCACGACATCCTCCATGTGGTGGAGAACGCCGGGGAGTACGTCGACTGCGTGATGATCCCGAAGGTCGAGTCGGCTTCCGACGTGACGTTCGTCCACAACCTGATCCGGATGGCCGAGGACGAGCTGGCCCTGGAGAAGAGGATCGGGCTCGAGGTCCAGATCGAGACGGCCACGGGGTTGCGGAACGTCGACGACATCGCCGCGGCCTCGGACCGCACGGAGACGTTGATCTTCGGGCCGGCCGACATGAGCGCCTCCCTCGGTCTGCCCACCGTGACCGCGGGCCTGCCGATGCCCGGCTACCCGGGTGATCACTGGCACCACGTCTTGTCCACGATCCTTGTGGCCGCGCGGCATGCCGGCGTGCAGGCCATCGACGGGCCGTACCTCCTGATCAAGGACCTCGACGGGTTCCGCGACATGGCCGAGCGGGCTCGGGCCCTGGGCTTCGACGGCAAGTGGGCCGTCCATCCGGGGCAGGTCGACGTCCTCAACGAGGTGTTCACCCCGACCCAGGACGAGTTCGACAAGGCCGAGGCCATGGTCGAGGCCTATCGGCACGCCACGGAGGTCGAGCGCGTCGGCGCGGTCGTGTTCGGAAGCGAGATGATCGACGAGGCCAGCCGAAAGATGGCCGAGCAGGTGGCCGCTCGGGGTCGGGCCGCCGGGCTCGCCCCCCAGAAGACGTGGGACGACTACCGGAAGGAATGGGAGACGTCGTGAGCGTGGTCGAGCTCTCCGACGACCAGCGCCAGATCCAGAAGATGGTCCGCGAGTTCGTCGAGCAGGACGTCTACCCGGTGGCCGAGGAGCTCGAGGCCCGCGACGAGTTCCCGGACAAGATCGTGGAGCAGATGAAGGGGATGGGCCTGTTCGGGTTGACGATCCCGGAGGACTTCGGCGGGGCCGGCATGGACCTGATGACCTACGCCCTCGTGGTGACGGAGCTGTCCCGGGGTTGGATGTCGCTCTCCGGCGTCATCAACACCCATTTCATGGGGGCGTACCTCCTGATGAAGCACGGGACCGACGAACAGAAACGGCAGTGGCTGCCCAGGATGGCCACCGGCGAGCTCCGGGCCGCGTTGTCCATGTCGGAACCGGGGGCCGGATCGGACGTCCAGTCGATCTCCTGCAAGGCCGTCCGCGACGGTGACGACTACCTGGTCACCGGGCAGAAGATGTGGGTCACCAACGGGTTGCGAGCGGGACTGGTCGTGCTGCTGTGCAAGACGGATCCGGAGACCGACCCGCCGTACCGGGGCATCAGCATCCTGTACGTGGAGAAGGAGCCCGGAGCCGAGCGGTTCGAGGGCATCACCGTGCCTCCGAACATCGAGAAGATGGGCTACCACGGGGTGGAGACCACCGAGCTGGTCTTCGAGGACCATCGGGTTCCCGCGGCGAACCTCCTCGGCGGCGAGGAGGGTCGGGGCTTCCATCAGGTCATGGACGGGATCGAGGTGGGCCGGGTCAACGTGTCGGCCCGGGCGGTGGGGCTGGCCACCCGGGCCTTCGAGGAGGCCATCCGGTACGCGCAGGAGCGCCGGACGTTCGGGAGGGCGATCGCCCAGCACCAGATGATCCAGGAGAAGCTGGCCGACATGGGGACCTGGCTGGAGGCGTCACGGCTGATGATGCTCTCGGCGGCGAAGAAGAAGTCGGCGGGGGAGCGTTCCGACCTCGAGGCCGGGATGGCCAAGTACTTCTGCTCGGAGATGTGCCACAGGATCGTCACCGAAGCGCTCCGGGTGCACGGCGGGTACGGCTACTCGGCCGAGTACACGATCGAGCGGCTGTACCGGGACGCGCCGTTCCTGCTGATCGGCGAGGGGACCAGCGAGATCCAGAAGGTGATCATCGCCCGCCAGCTCCTGGACCGGCACAAGCCCAGATAGGCGGCGGACGTCGGTACGACACGGCCCTCTCATCGGAGGTCGGGTGCGCACGTGACCAGCGCGGCGCGGATGAACGGGTCCGTGTTCACCTCGAATCCCGAGCCCGAAGGTCGAAGACCCACTCGCTCCCCGATCGGTCGGGCGGAGGCAACCGGTACCCCTCGGTCCACATGCACTCCCTGAATGTGTCGACTTCCGCACTCGGTCCTGCCTCCCAGGACGAGGTTCCCGGACAGGCGCACGTTCCGGGGGCGGCACCGGACGAAGGCCGCCTCCCGCCACGCGGGGGTAACCTCCGGCTCGGCCTCGACAGGGATCGTCCAGCCGCGCCCCCCTAGACACCGAACGCTGGCCGGAGGTTGCATCGAACCGCCGATATGCTGGACCCGATGGTGTCCGAGGGTCAGGTGCGCTTCTCGCACCGGCAGATCCTGGCGATCTACTCCGGGCTCATGCTGGGCATCCTCCTGGCAGCGCTCGACCAGACCATCGTGGCCACGGCGCTTCCGACCATCGTCGGCGAGCTCGGAGGTATCGAGCATCTTTCCTGGGTCGTCACGGCGTACCTTTTGAGCTCCACCGCATCCGTTCCCCTGTACGGAAAGATCAGCGACCTCTACGGCCGCAGGATCGTGTTCCAGTTCGCCATCGTCACGTTCCTGATCGGGTCGATCTTCGCCGGGCTGGCCCAGGACATGGTCCAGCTCGTCATCGCCCGAGGGATCCAGGGGATCGGCGGCGGGGGCCTGATGGCCATGGCCATGACGATCATCGGGGACGTGGTCTCTCCCAGAGAACGGGGCCGGTACCAGGGCTACATCGCCTCGGTGTTCGTCTTCGCCAGCATCGTCGGGCCGCTGGTAGGAGGCTTCTTCGTCGATCACCTGACGTGGCGATGGATCTTCTACGTCAACGTCCCGGTCGGAGGGGCGGCGCTGATCGTCACGTCGATGGTGCTCCGCCTCCCGTTCCGGCGGCGGCCGCATCGGATCGACTACCTGGGTGCCGCTCTGTTGGTCGCCTCCGTGGGGTGCCTCCTCCTGGTCGCGGTCTGGGTCGGGACCACGTTCCCCTGGGACTCGGCCCTCATCATTGGTCTGGCCGCGATCGGGATCCTCCTCGCCGCGCTGTTCCTCCAGGCGGTCCTGGGGGCGACGGCGGCCAACTCGGGCCTCCTCCTCCTCCCCCTGATGATGGGCGTGGTCACGACCGCCATTGGGTCGGGCCGGATCATCTCCCGCACCGGCCGATACCGGTGGTGGCCGGTAGGAGGGATGGCGCTGTGCACGGTGGGCATGTTCCTCCTGTCGCGAATGGATCCATCGACCAGCCGGGTGTACGCCTCGCTGTCGATGGCCGTGCTGGGACTGGGGATCGGCATGGTCATGCAGGTCCTGGTCCTGGCCATCCAGAACGCCGTCGACCACCGGGACCTGGGCGCCGCCACCTCGGCGGCGAACTTCTTCCGGTCGATCGGCGGGACGTTCGGGACCGGGGTGTTCGGGGCGATCTTCAGCGCCCGGTTGGGAGCGGTCTTGGCGGCCTCGCTGCCGGCACCGGTGTCGGGTCGGCTGGATCCCTCCTCGCTGGCCCGGGCACCGGAGGCCATCGCCCGTCTGGATCCTCCGATCCGGGAGGCCGTGGTGGGGGGGATCGCCCAGGCAGTCCACACGGTGTTCCTCGTGGCCGTGCCCCTGGCGGCGCTGGGATTCGTGATCGCCCTCACCCTCCGGGAGATCCCCCTCCGGGACACTGCCCATGTGGGCGCCGAGGCGCCCGCCAGGGCGGCAGCATCGGTAGAGTGACGCCGATCGGCGGGAGGAGTCGTGGGCGGAGCGAGGGAGTTCGGCCGGTACTACGAGGACTTCGAGGTCGGCGATATCTACAAGCACCGGCCGGGGAAGACCATCACGGAGTCCGACGACCACCTGTTCTGCGCCATCACCTGGAACCATCACCCGCTCCACACCAACGCCCACTACGCCGAGACCGAGACCGAGTTCAAGCGGAACGTCGTGGTGGGGAATCTGGTCTATTCCCTGGCGCTGGGGATGAGCGTACCTGACGTGTCCGGCAAGGCCATCGCTAATCTCGAGGTCGAGTCGATCCGGCACAAGGCGCCGATGTTCCACGGCGACACGCTGTATGCCGAGACCACCGTGCTCGACAGGAAGGAGTCCTCGTCGAAGCCGGATCGGGGCGTGGTCACGGTGGAAACCAGGGGCTACAACCAGGACGGGACGGAGGTCCTCTCCTTCCGGCGAAAGGTCATGGTTCCCAGGCGAGGGATCGTGGAGGAGCACGCGGGACGATAGCGGGCGGACGGTCCTAGCGGGCTATCCCTTTGGCCAGCCGGAACCGGGCCTCGGCCACGGTCTGACCGGCCTCCCGACGGAGCTCCAATCGTCCTCCGCCCAGCTCACACAACCGGGTGGCCACGAACAGCCCCAACCCGAGGCCGCCCCGAGGGCGCCTCATCGACATGTCCGCCTGGACGAACGGACCGAAGAGGTTGGGGTCGGGAGAGAAGTCGCCTCGGTCACGCACCTCGATCACTCCCGTGGCGCCCGTCCGGAAGCAGCGGATGCTGACCGGCCGCCTCCCGTGGAGGACGGCGTTCGACACCAGCTCGCGGGCCACCCTTCCGACGTGGCGAGGCTGTACCCCGGCCCAGGGCTCGTTCGACATGTCGATCCGGTCCGGCGGATCCACGCCTTGCAGACCCTGGCGCACCGCCGTTTCGGGCTCACAGATGACGGCGGGCCCGGCCGGTCCCTGGCCGATCAGCTCCAGCCCCTCGATCATGCGTTCGAGATCGTCGACCCGCGCCATGGCGGCGTCGACGAGCTCCATACCGGTCTGGGGAAGGTAGTGCCCCCGGGCGAACTGGAGTGCCCCCCCGATCACGGTGAGCGGCGTTCGGAGCTCGTGGGAGAGGACCTGGAGGAATTCCTCCCGCGAGCGGGCCAGCCTCTCCGCCTCGGATCGTCGGAGTCGCTCTTCCTGGAGTAGGGTTCGCAGCTCGTCCAAGACGTGGGGAAGGACCCGTCTATCGACCAGGCTCTCCCCGGCACCCGCTCCGCGGATGGCGGTCATCACATCGTCGACGGAGGCCCCTTTGACCAGGTAGCCGATGGCGCCGGCGGCGAGCATGCCTCGGACCGAGCCCTGATCGTCGTGGGCGGTCAGGGCCAGCACTCGGACCTCGGGGAATCGGCGGGTGATCTCTCCGGTGGCCTGGACGCCGTTCCCATCCGGCATGCGCACGTCCATCAGCACCACGTCGGGTTGGAGGACCGCCGTCTGCTGCACGGCTTCCGTACCCGAGGCGGCCTCACCGACGACATCGATGGCGTCGTCGAATCCCAGGGCCCTCCGAAGGATGGCCCGGCTCTCGTCGGCGTCGTCCACGATCAGGACGCGCACGGGTCTCGAGATGGTCGCCATGGGCACCCTCGAGGACAATCGAGTCCTCATGAGTGATGGTCGGTCACTCGCTCGGCTGACTGAAGAGATCGTAGCGTGTCGCCGGTGCCCCCGGCTGGTGGCGTGGCGTGAGGAAGCCGCCCGGACCCCTCCTTCCCGATTCGAGGGCCAAACGTACTGGGCCAGGCCGGTGCCGGGCTTCGGAGACCCGCGGGCCGAGGTGTTGGTGGTGGGGCTGGCCCCGGCGGCGCACGGCGGGAATCGCACCGGACGGATCTTCACCGGAGACCGCTCCGGGGACTGGCTGTTCGCGTCACTCCACCGGACCGGATTCGCCAACCAGCCGACATCGGTCGACCGGGATGACGGGCTGGTGCTAAGCGGTGCCTACATCGCGGCGGTCAACCGGTGTTGCCCGCCGGGCAACCGTCCGACGCCGGAGGAGCGGGACACGTGCCTGCCGTACCTGGCCCGGGAGCTGGAGCTGCTCGACAAGGTTCGGGCGATCGTGGCTCTGGGGTCGTTCGCCTGGGACGGGGCGCTCCGGGCGATCGCCGCGCTCGGCCACCCGGCGCCGCGGCCGAGGCCGCAGTTCGGCCACGGCGCCGAGGCAGAGGTCGGACCCTACGTCATCCTCGGCTCCTACCATCCCAGCCAGCAGAACACCTTCACCGGGGTCCTCACCGAGGGCATGCTCGACGCGATCTTCGAGCGAGGCCGGTCGGTGAGCCGGCAGCCGTAACGCTGTTCGGTCGTATCCTGGCTTCGTGAGGGGGCACTTTTTCCACTTCGAGCCGGACCCGGATGCCCGGCCGGTGACCAGGGCAACGCTCCGCCGGGTGGTGGGGATCTTCAAGCCCTACCGGCGGACCGTGTACGCGGTCGGGCTGCTGATCCTAGTCACGTCCGGCCTGGGGGTGATCAACCCCCTGCTGATCAAGGTCATCTTCGACCGAGCCCTGTTCCCTCCCGGCGGGCCTCGACTGGGCCTCCTGTGGGTCCTGGTCGGGTTGATGTTCGCCATCCCCATCGTGTCCGGGCTCCTGGGGATCTGGCAGACGTACCTGTCGAACCTGGTGGGGCAACGGGTCATGCAGGACCTCCGGAACTCGCTGTACGCCCACCTCCAGCGGATGCACCTCCGCTTCTTCACGTCGACCCGGACCGGAGAGATCCAGTCGCGGCTGTCGAACGACGTGGGAGGAGTGCAGTCGGTGGTCACCGATACGGCCTCCGGCGTGTTGTCGAGCGTGGTCATCGTCATCAGCACGGTGGTGGCAATGCTCGTGCTCTCGTGGCAGCTCACCCTGCTGTCGCTGGGGACCTTGCCGTTCTTCTTCTGGCTGACGGCGAAGGTCGGCCGGGCCCGTCGGGAGGTGGCGTCCTCGACCCAGAAGAGCATGGCCGACCTCTCGGCCATCACCGAGGAGACGCTGTCGGTCTCGGGGATCCTCCTGTCGAAGGCGTTCGGGAGGCAGCGCTACGAGACCGACCGGTTTCAGAAGGAGAACCAGCGGCTGGCCGGGCTTCAGATCCGGCAGCAGATGATCGGACGGTCGTTCTTCGCCACGATCCAGATCTTCTTCTCGGTCACCCCCGCGCTCGTGTACCTGGTGGCCGGCCTGGTCCTTGCCGACGGACCGAGCAGTCTCACGCCGGGAACCATCGTGGCGTTCACCACCCTCCAGAGTCGGCTGTTCTTCCCCGTCGGCCAGATGCTGCAGGTGAGCGTTGAGGTCCAGAGCGCCATGGCCCTGTTCGAGAGGATCTTCGAGTACCTGGACATGCCGCACGAGATCGTGGACCGGCCCGGCGCCCGGACGGTGGAGCCGGCCGCCGTCCGGGGGGAGGTCGGCTTCCGGAACGTGTCCTTCCGGTACGACCCGGCGGAGGCGGAGGGAGACGGCGCGGCCCCGGTCCCGGTTAGCCCACCCGACGAGGAGGAGCGGGAGCGCCAGCGACGGGTGTGGACCCTGGAGAACGTGGACCTGGAGGTCCGCCCGGGGCAACTGGCCGCCCTGGTTGGGCCCAGCGGCGCGGGGAAGACCACCATGACCTACCTGATCCCCCGGTTCTACGACGTGCAGCGGGGGGCCGTGGAGCTCGACGGGATCGACGTTCGGGACGTCGCCCTGGGGTCGCTCGGCGAGATCGTCGGGATGGTCACCCAGGAGACCTATCTGTTCCACGCCAGCGTGCGCCAGAACCTGCTGTACGGAAAACCGGTGGCCACCCAGGAGGAGCTCGAGGCGGCCGCCCGGGCCGCGTTCATCCACGACCGGATCGCCGAGCTCCCCGAGGGCTACGACACCCTGGTGGGGGAGCGCGGGTACAAGATGTCCGGCGGGGAGAAGCAGCGCCTGGCCATCGCCAGGGTCATCTTGAAGGACCCCCGGATCCTGCTGCTCGATGAGGCCACGTCGTCGCTGGACACGACGTCGGAGCGGCTGGTCCAGGAAGCGCTGCGGCCGCTGATGGAGGGCCGAACCACGATCGCCATCGCCCACCGCCTGTCGACCATCCTGGCCGCGGACGTGATCTTCGTCCTCGACCGGGGAAGGGTCGTGGAGCGCGGGACCCACGGCCAGCTGCTGGAGCGGGGCGGCCTGTACGCCCACCTGTACCTGCAGCAGTTCCAGGGCGGCGAGGTGGAGGCTCGGACCGCCGACGGCGTGGTGATGACCTCCGGCGACGTCGTCCAGGAACCGAGGTCGGCCTGAGGCGAGCCTAGAGTTCGAGCTCGTACGTCCGGAGGCGGAAGCCGTCGTCGTAGACCTGGTCCTGGCCGCGGCGGAAGCCCATCGACTCGTACAGCGCCTGGGCGGCCGCCATCGACTCGGTGGTCTCCAGCGTCATCCGGCGTTTCCCGGCGGTCCGGGCCTCCTCGATCGACCCCTCCATGAGCGCCCGGCCGATCCCTCGTCGCCTGGCGGCCGGGTCGACGCCCAGCATCCGAACATGCGCCTGATCCTCCTGGAGCGGGGGACGGGTGTGCCCGCCGGGGATGCGGTCGGAGAGTTCAACGGTGACTGTCCCCAGAACCCGGCCGACCTCGAACGCGCCGAGGACCACCGCGTGGCGAGCCCGGGTCCGGAGGTCGGCCACCCGGCTGAGGTAGTCCGGGTTCGGCGAAGCTCCCTCGGGGCCGAAGACCTCGTAGGCCAGTGCCGTCACCCGGCCGGCGTCGTCGAACTCCGCCTCGAGAACGGGGCGAATCTGGACGGCCATCGCTTCGAGCGTACGGGATAGGCTCCATCGGTGGCGGAGCTGGTCGTCACGGAGGACGTCGCCGGCCGGGCCGTCGAGGCGTTCCTCGAGGCCGCCCCCCGGTTGATCGCTCTGGCCGGCGGCCGCACCCCGCGAGGGTTCTACGAGCGACTGGCCACCGTCGAGTACGCCTGGGCCGACGTCGACATCCTGTTCACCGACGAGCGCTGCGTGGCGCCCGACCATCCGGACTCGAACGTCGGCATGGTCCGGGACCGCCTGGTCTCCCGCCTCTCGCCGGGCCC
>DASQTB010000144.1:0-2570 GCA_035642095.1 Actinomycetota bacterium
TCTCGCTGAACCTCGCGGGCATCGTTCGCGATCCGGACACCGGGCTCCGCCGGTTCGCTCGCGTGAAGGTGCCTCCGAACCTCCCCCGGTTCATCGAGATGCCCGAGGACAAGCGATTCGTCCCCCTGGAGCTCGTGATCACGGCGCACCTAGGCGAGCTGTTCCCGGGGATGGAGATCGTCGCGCACCACCCTTTCCGCATCACCCGCAACGCCGATCTGGCGGTGGAGGAGGAGGAGGCCTCCGACCTCCTCAGCGCCATCGAGCAGGAGCTGCACCGACAATGGCGGTTCGCTCGGGCCGTTCGCCTCGAGGTCGACACGGAGATGTCGCCCGAGATCCGTCGCCTCCTGATCAGGGAGCTGGAGCTCGAGCCCGAGGACGTCCACAACACCGGCTCCCTCCTCGATCTCGGCGGATTTTCCTCCCTGTACGACCTGAACCGGCCGGACCTCAAAGGCGAGCTCTGGATCCCGGCCACGCAGCCGCGTCTCCAAGGTGATCCGGACATCTTCGAGGCCCTCGACCAGGGAGACATCCTGGTCCACCACCCGTACGACTCCTTCGCCACGTCGGTGGAGACTTTCGTGAGACGGGCCGCATCGGATCCCAGCGTGCTGACGATCAAGCAGACCCTGTATCGAACCTCGGGACAGGAGAGTCCCATCGTCCGCTCGCTGATCCAGGCGGCCGAGGCCGGCAAGCAGGTGGTCGCCCTGGTCGAGCTGAAGGCACGGTTCGACGAGCTGAGCAACATCGCCTGGGCCCGGGCCCTCGAGGAAGCGGGTGTGCACGTCGTCTACGGGGTGGTCGGGCTGAAGACGCATGCCAAGATCTCCCTGGTCGTCCGCCAGGATGGGGACGGCATCCGTCGATACGTGCACATCGGGACCGGGAACTACAACCCGACCACGGCCGCGATCTACGAGGATGTCGGGCTCATGTCGGCGGACCCCGAACTGGGTGCCGACGTGTCCGACCTGTTCAACTACCTGACCGGCTACAGCCGGCTGCGGCGGTACCGGAAGCTGCTGGTCTCCCCTTTCACGCTCCGCAGCGGCATGCTGGAGCTGATCCGGAAGGAGGCCCGCGACGGCGGACGGATCGTCCTGAAGGTCAACAGCCTGGTGGACGAGCGAATCATCGACGCCCTCTACGCCGCCGCGGAGTCCGGCGCGCAGATCGACCTGATCGTCCGAGGCATCTGCTCGCTCCGCCCCGGGGTTCCGGGCCTCTCAGACCGGATCCGGGTCCGTTCGATCGTGGGGAGGTTCCTGGAGCACTCCCGGATCTTCCGGTTCGGCACCGGCGATTCCGCCGCCGTGTACATCGGCTCGGCCGACCTGATGCACCGCAACCTCGACCGCCGGGTCGAGGCGGTGGCCCCGGTCACCGACCCCGAGCTGTGGGCGCGCCTCGATGAGATCCTGGAGGTGAACCTGACCGACGACATCCTGGCGTGGGAACTGCAGCCGGACGGGCTCTGGCGGAAGGCCAGTGGCGAACGCGGCGTGAGCAGCCACGTGCGGCTGCAGGAGCTGGCCGCGATGCCGGCCACGGGGGCCGAGGTCGATGCCCGGCGCGGTTGAGGCGGAGGCCAAGTTCTCCGTCCCCCCCGATCTCCGGCTACCCCGACGCTGGGACCTCGAGGGCCTGACCGTCCGTCCTGGGCAACGGAGCAGGCTGACGACCCTGTATCACGACACCCCGGATCTGCGGCTGGCCCGCTGGGGCGCCAGCCTCCGGTATCGCGCCAGCGAAGGATGGACGGTCAAGCTGCCCACGGCCGGAACAGAGGAACTCTTGGTACGGACCGAGCATCGGTTCCCCGGCCAGGCCAACGCGCTTCCGGCGGCCGCCCTGGACCTGGTCCGAGCGTTCGTCCGGAGCGCCGAGGTGCAGCCCGTGGCCACGATGCGAACCCGGCGAACGTCGCTCTCCCTCGTCGATCCGGATGGAGGCGAGGTCGCCCAGGTGGTGGACGACCGGGTCTCCGTGAGCGGCCCCGGGGTCGCCATGCCGGCGTTCCGTGAGATCGAGGTCGAGCTCCGCGACGGGGCCCCCGCAGGCCTGGTCGCCTCGGTCGCCCGCCATCTCGGGGATCCCGAGCCGATCCCCCGCTCGAAGCTGGTCCGGGCCCTCGGTCCCCCGGCGGAGGCACCCCCCGAGGTGGTGCCGCCCCGGCTGGGCTCCGAGGCGTCGGCGGCCGAGGTGATCAAGGGCGCCCTCGCCTCGTCGGTCGTGCGGCTCCTGGTGAACGATGCCGGCACCCGACTGGGCACGGACCCGGAGTCGCTGCATCAGTGCCGGGTCGCGGTCCGCCGCCTCCGCTCCGACCTGCGCACGTTCGCCTCCCTGCTCGAGGCCGAGTGGACCGACGCGCTCCGGGAGGAGCTGAGGTGGCTCGGCGGTTCCCTCGGACGGGTCCGCGATCGAGACGTGCTCCTCGAGACCCTCCGCGATCGAGCCCTGGCGCTGCCCCCGACGATGCGGCGTCCGGCGGAGCGCCTGCTCCGGAATCTCCGAGCAGAGCAACAGGAGCACCGGCGGGCGCTGCTGGAAGACCTCTC
>DASQTB010000145.1:0-13108 GCA_035642095.1 Actinomycetota bacterium
CTTCCGGTACGTGCCCCCGGACCTTTCCGAGGGCCCGGGCCGCGAGGAGTACCTCGACGCGCTGAACGAGCGGCTGATGACCGCCATCCAGATGGATGGGAGGATCTATCCGTCGAACGCCGTGCTCCGGGGCCGGTTCGTGCTCCGAGCGTGCATCGTCAACTTCCGGACCGAGGCGAAGGAGATGGACCTCCTTCTGGATGTGGCCGCCGAGCTCGGGGCCCCGCTGGACGCGGAGCTCCGCCCGGCTGAGCTTCGCTGAGAGAAAGAGACGCATCGGCCGCGTACGGGAGTCAATCCCCCGGCCGGGGGATGGGCGAATCGCCCACGAGATCCTCCGATCAGGTGATGCGTTGCGACGTTCGCTCGCCGTAGTGTGCCCTCGCGGCAGACGAACCTGAGCCGTCGGCCCACCTCCCCCTCGACTTCCCCGGCAATGCCTTCCCCCGAGGGGGACGCCCGCGTCCCCGAGGAGATGCGATGCACGAGACGGGTGTGGTGCTGGCGTTCGAGGATCCGGCGCTCCAGGAGGAGGTCCTTCACTTCCTCGACCGGCTGCCGAGGGTGCGCGTCCTCGGCGTGGCCGGCGATGGGTCCGAACTCGTCCGCCGCATTCGAGATCGCCGTCCCCAGGCCGTCGTCGCCTCGCCCGCCGTGCTCGCTCGGACTCCCGACGTCGACGGCGCCTCGGTCCTCGTGGTGGCCCCGGCCGAGACTACGGCCGGCCTTCGGACGGCGCTGCAGGCCGGTGCTACGGGCTTCTACCTGTGGCCCGAAGAGCGGGACGGGCTGGGGCGCGATGCCGAGCGAGCCGCCGTGCCGCCTCGATCGGAGCCCGCGAGGTTCGGTCGGGTGGTGGCCGTCCACGGACCCCGCGGAGGCGCGGGATGCACAT
This sequence comes from Actinomycetota bacterium, assembly GCA_035642095.1. Taxonomy (GTDB): domain Bacteria; phylum Actinomycetota; class UBA4738; order UBA4738; family CALAEC01; genus DASQTB01. Next base: position 896 of record DASQTB010000145.1, read on the forward strand.
TTGTGGCCACGAACCTGGCGGCAGCATCCGCCGACCGGGACGCCGACACCGTCCTGATCGACCTCGACGCCTTTGGGGCCGACGTCACTGCGGCGATCGGCCTGCCCCCGGATAGCACCATCGCCACCACTGCGGACCTGGTGCCGGTGGCCACGGAGCTCGCGGAGGAGCACCTCGAACGCGTCCTGCATCCACACGCCCGCGGGTTCCGGGTCCTTCCCGCCCCTCACCGTGCCGGCGTCGACACGCTCCCCCCGATCGGGATCACCGCCCTGCTGCGGCTGATTCGCGATCGGTTCGAACTGGCCGTCCTGCACCTCCCTCGGGCCCTGGGAGCCGCCGAGATCGCCGCGCTCGAGGCCGCCGACGTCGTTCTGATGATCGTCACCCTCGACGTGCTTGGGGTTCGAGCGGCTCGGCGAGCCGTGGACCTGTTCGCGGAACTCGGCATCGAGGAGCGGAGTCGAGTCGTCCTCAACCGGGCCACCCGCGGCGAAATCGTCCCGGACGATGTTCGGCGGGCGCTTGGTCTGCCCATCGCCGCCGTGATCCGACACGACCGGGCTGTTCCCCGGGCCCAGAACCGCGGCGAGCTCGTGGCCAGCCGAGGGTCTCCGGCTGGGCGCCGGCTGGCCGCCCTGACCAGAACGATCCTCGAGGCGGAGGGGCCATGACGGTTCGGTGGCATCCGGCCGGCACCTACCGACGGCTCCAAGCGTTGGTCGCCGCAAGGGTGCGGGAACGTGTGGACGCGTCGGCCCTGTCCGCTGTCGGTGCGGCCGAGCGCCGTCTTCTGGTCCGAGAGGAAGCGATGCGAGTGCTCGGCGAGCACCGGGTCGTGCTGCCGGCACGTGACGTCAGTCGGCTGGTGAACGAAGTTTCGGACGAGGTCGTCGGGCTCGGGCCCATCGAGCGTCTGCTCAAGGACCCGGACGTGACCGAGGTGATGGTCAATGGGCCGGACGACGTGTACGTGGAGCGGAAGGGGCGGATCGAAAGGATCGAGGGCGGTCTGTTCGAGGGGGAGGAGGCCGTCCTTCATCTGATCGAGCGGATCGTGGGACCTCTGGGTCTCCGGGTCGACGAGTCGTCACCCTTTGTGGACGCCCGGCTTCCGGACGGATCCCGGTTCCACGCGATCGTCCCGCCCCTTTCGCTCTGCGGTCCGGTGGTGACCGTTCGCAAGTTCGGGATCGCTCCGATCGGTCCGGACGATCTGGTGCGCCTGGGGACCGCGACCGAGGAGATGGTGGCCTTCCTGGGCGATCGCGTACACCGTCGGTCGAACCTGCTCGTGTCGGGAGGCGCCGCTTCAGGGAAGACGACCCTCCTCGGAGTGCTGTCGTCCTTCGTCCCCGAAGGCGAACGGATCATCACTATCGAGGACGCGGCCGAGCTGCGGTTGGCCCAGCCCCACGTCGTCCGCCTCGAGGCCCGACCGCCCAATAACGATGGCCGCGGAGGCGTGTCCGTGCGAGACCTGGTCCGCAACGCCCTGCGGATGCGTCCGGACCGCATCCTCGTAGGCGAGGTTCGGGGGGGCGAGGCGCTGGACATGCTCCAGGCCATGAACACCGGGCACGAAGGCTCGATGTCGACCGCCCATGCCAACTCGCCCCAGGACCTGATGGCACGCCTCGAGACGATGGCGCTGATGTCCGACGTCGATCTTCCAGTCGAGCACGTCCGTGCTCAGATCGCCTCGACGGTCGATCTGGTGGTCCACATGGCCCGCCTCAGCGACGGGCGTCGCGTGATCTCCCGGATCGCCCGGGTCGAAGGAGAGGTCGGTGGACGGGCAGCAGTGCGCGACCTGTTCATCTTCCGGCGCGATGGTCGCTTCGAGGCCGTTTCCGCCTCGCCCGCGAGCCGCTGGGCCCGTTCCAAGCATGGCCAGATCGATCCAGTCCTCGCCGGGACAGCGAGATGACGGCGGTCGCGATCTCCTACGGGGTGGCGATCGGAGCCGCGGGGTGGATCCTGGCCCTGGCCATGGCGAGGCGAACGAGCGATCGTCTGGCCCAGCGTCTCGGACCGCCTCGTGAAGATCCCCGCGGGCGGGGCGGGCTCCCGGCGCCGGAGGTCCTCCGAACCAGGGCCGAGCGGCACGGCTGGGGGCGCGGCCCATGGTCATATGGCGCGGCCGTGGTCGGTACCGCCGTGGCGGCGGCCCTCGGCGGTTATGCGCTCGCCGGGCCGGTCGCCGCTCTCGCCGGGACGATCGTCGGTCCGATGGCCGTGGAAGCGGCCCTGAGCCGCCGCGTCGCCGGGGAGCGGGTTTCAGCCGAAGAGCACCTTCGCGAGGTCGTCCTGGCGTTCGCGGCCGGCACTCGAGCCGGGCTCTCGATCCGTCGTGCGGTGGCGGAGGCGGCCCGTGACGCGGGTCCTCCCCTCGGCGCGGAGCTCCACCGAGTCCTGGCCCGGATAGAGGTCGGCGAGCCGCTGGAGGCCGCCCTCAACGGGCTTGCTGCCCGATTGGAATTGCCGGAGCTTCGCCTCGTGGTCACGGTCCTGTCGGTCCACCGGCGCACCGGAGGCGACCTGGCGGTGATGCTGGAAGAAGTCGCCGATGTCGTCGGCGACCGGATCCGGTCGCGGCGCGAGGTTCGGTCGCTGACCGCTCAGGGACGTGCGTCGGGGGCCGTTCTCGCCGTGCTCCCCATCGCCTTCGTCGCCCTCCTCTCGGGGACGGGCGGGGAGGCCCTCGGCGCCTTCTACCGGTCGCCGCTCGGAGCGGGGCTACTCGCCGCCGGCTTGATGTGCGAGGTGCTGGGGTTCGCGTGGATCCGACGGATCGTCCGGCGGGCGGAGACGACATGACGTGGGCGCCCGCGTTGGGGTACGTGGTCGCCGGAGGGCTCCTCCTGGTGGCCATCGCCACGCGCACCGACCGGCGCGTGCTCGACCTGCTCGGGGCGCGCGGACTGAGGGTCGCCCCGGGTCGCCCGGGACCGTCGCAACGAGCCTGGATACTAGTCGGCTCGGTCGTCGGCGGCAGTGTGGCCGCCGTCGATCTTCCGACGGCCCTTGTGACCGCTCCAATGCTTGCTCTGATGGGGTGGCGTCTTCCCGTGTTCATGGCGGCCAGGGCCACGACGGCCTATCGAGGTCGAATGGCCGCATCTGCGCCCGACGTTCTCGACGTCGTCGCCGTGGCCGTGACCGCTGGGCTCTCCCCTCGCTTGGCCCTCGACCGAGCCACCGATGCGGTCGGTGGGCCGCTGGGGGTGGAGCTCAGAGCGATCCGACGCGACGTCGCGCTGGGTACGTCCTGGCGGCTGGGTCTCCGGGAGGCCGCTGAGCGGCTCGGCGTCTCGGAGTTGCGTCGGCTTGCCATCGTCATCGAGCAGGGGCAGCGACTCGGTGCGCCCGTGGCCGATCGGCTCCGAGCCCTGGCTCGGGACGTCCGAGCCGATCGAAGATCCCACCGCGAGGAGCGTGCCCGGCGAGCCCCGGTGGCGATGCTCTTCCCCCTCGTGTTCCTGATCCTCCCCGCCTTCGTCCTGGCCGCGGTGGTGCCGGCGCTGCTGGTCTCACTCCGCGGCGTGGCCTAAAAGGAGGTGACCGTGCCGTTCCTGACGTTCCTTCGGTCGAGACTCCGGGGAAACCGAGGCCAGACCACGGCCGAGTACGCCCTGGTGATCCTGGCCGCGGCGGCGATCGCCCTGGTCCTGCTGGCCTGGGCTCGCTCCTCGGGAAGGCTCCCTGAGTTCTTCGACCAGATCATCGACCGCATCGTGGGCGACAGCCAGTAGCGATGCGTTCTACGGGGCCCCGGGGAAGCGCGGCCGTTGAGCTGGCCCTGGTCCTGCCGCTGGCCCTGACGGCGGCTCTGGCCCTCCTCCAGGTCGGGCTTCTGGCGAAGGACGCCCTGCTGGTCGAACAGGCGGCCCGGGAAGGCGCTCGGGAGGCCGCGGTGTCGACCGACGCAGCACGCGTCCGAGAGGCAGCGCTGCGCGGAGGTTCGTTTCCTGAGGAGCGGACCGAGATCGACATCGTGCGGGGTGGCACGGTGGGCGATCCCGTGACCGTCCGGGTCCGGTATCGTTCGCCGCTCGTGGTGCCGTTCGTGGAACGGCTCTTCCCCGCCGAGGTGGAGGTGGAGGCCGACGCCACCATGAGGCAGGAGACCGACGGCCTCGAACCATCGTGAAGGGGGGCCGAGGAAGCGTCTCCCTGGTCGTGGCGGCCTCCCTGGCGTTCGGGGCGGTGCTGGCGGCGTTCTCCGCCGATCTGTCCCGGGTCGTGGTGGGCCGGGCGCGAGCTCAGTCGGCCGCCGACGCCGCGGCGCTGGCCGCCGCCCAGGAGCTAGTCCGGCCTTCCGGTCGATCGCCAGCCGAGGTTGCCGCCGACTACGCGCAGCGTGACGGCGCCACGCTCATCTCCTGCCTCTGCGAGGGGGCCTCCATGGAGGCGGTGGTCACCGTGGAGCGCCGGGTGTCGCTGCCGCTTCTGGACCAGGTGCGAACCGTCCGGGCCACGGCCCGGGCGGTGGTCGCGGCGCCTCCGGGGAGCGAGGGACTTCAGGCCTTCTTCGCCGCCCGGTTGGGGTGCCTGTTCGGGGCGGTCGATGGGCTGTGGATCGTTTCGGGTTTCAGGACCCGGGCCGAGCAAGCCGCGCTGTACGAGGAGAAGCCCGGCCTGGCCGCACCGCCGGGCCAGTCGAATCACGAGCTCGGCCTGGCCGCGGACCTCGGTTATCCATCCTCTTCGGCCGAGAACGAGGCCCACGTCGCGGCGCCGGGCTGCGGGCTGGAGTTCCCTGTGTCGTACGAGCCGTGGCACGTCGAACCGGTGGACTTGTCGTGAACCGTTCGCTTCGTATGACACACTGCCCGGCCGATGGCCGTCCTCCTCGGTCTGCTCTCGGGGATCGTGTACGGGGCCGCCGACTTCTGCGGCGGCCTGTCCACCAAACGCAATCCCATGGTCCGGGTGGTCCTCCTCTCCCAGCTGGCCGGCTTCGTCGTCTACCTGGTGGCCGTCCCTCTGCTCCCCGAGGGCCGGTTCACCGCCGGGGCGTGGGCGTGGGGCGGACTCTCCGGCCTGGCCGGTGCGGTGGGGATCGGCTTCCTCTACGCGGGCCTGGCCCGAGGCCGGATGAGCGTGGTGGCCCCGACCGCCGCCGTGGTATTCGCCGTGGTGCCGCTGGCCTTCGGGCTGCTCCGTGGCGAACGGCCGACCGCTCTTCAGCTCGTGGGGGTGGCCGTGGCTCTCCCGGCCGTGGCCCTGGTCTCGACGGCGCGGGACCCGGACGCATTCCTGGGATCCGGCCGCAGCGCGACGCTCGCCCGGATGAGGAGCACCGGCGTTCCCGAGGCGGTGGCCGCGGGGTTGGCCATCGCCGCGTTCGCCATCCTCCTCGACGAGACGGGGGACGAGACCGGCCCGTGGCCGCTGGTGTCGGGCCGGATCGTGTCGGTGGGGATCTTCCTCGCTGCCGTGCTCGTCTCGCGAACGCCGCTCCGGCCGACCACGGGAACCGCCGGGATCATCGTGGCGGCCGGCGTGTTCGACGTGTCGGCCAACCTCCTCTACCTGCTGGCCATCCGGGAGGGGCTGCTTTCGATCGTCGTCGTGCTGACCGGGCTGTACCCGGCCACCACCGTGATCCTGGCCCGGGCCCTGCTCCGGGAGCGCCTGTCCCGCTCCCAGGTGGTAGGCCTGGTCCTGGCGCTGGGCGGGGTGGCCGCCATCGCCGCGGGGTGAGCGCTCATGCCGAGCGGAGGGCCGGAAGGACCTCCTCGGCCAGGCGCTCCCGCTGCTCGAAGCTCTCCCCGGCCGGCCACAGGTTGGGGAAGGTGACGCCCATGTCGAGCAACGCCCGGAGCTCCTCCACCACCTTCTCGGCGGGACCGGCCACGACGTGGGGTCGGGGGTCGGCTCGCACGTCGACGCGGACCGCGACGTTGTAGGCGAACTCGATGACGGCGGGGTCGCGGCCGGCCTCCTCGGCGGCCCGGCGGACCCGGTCTCGCATCCCTCGCCACCGATCCGGCGGGGCGAACCGCATCGACGGGATCCATCCGTCGGCCAGCCGCCCGACCAGGGCCAGGGCCCGCGGCCCGTACGAGCCGAACCACAAGGGGATCGGGCGCTCGGGCGTCGGCGATATCCGCGCGCCCTCCAGCCGGTAGTGCGCTCCCTGGAACGAGACGATCTCGCCGGTCCACAGCCGGCGGATCACCTCGACGCCTTCCCGGAAGGCGTCGATCTTCTCCTTCCGTTCCCGGACGGGAAGGCCGAACGCCCGGAACTCGTCGTTCCCTCCGCCGGCCCCGATCCCCAGGACCAGCCGGCCGCCGGAGAGCCGGTGGAGCGTCTCGGCCATCTTGGCCAGGACCGCCGGGCTCCGATAGGGGAGGCCCAGCACGTTGGTCCCGACCAGGATCCGCTCGGTGGCCGCGGCCAGCCACGTCAGGTGGGTCCACGTCTCCAGGGTGGGCCGCGACCCCGGGAGGTGATCGGTCAGCGTGACCAGGTCGAAGCCGAGCGACTCGGCGTGTCGAGCCTCGCCGGCCGGATCGGCGCCGGGCTCGGCCGAGGGCCGGAGGCTGACCCCGAACCGGGCCGGCACCTCAGCTCCGGAGCTCGACCGGCTTCACCCCGACCGACAGGATCCGCCCGTCGCGGAACAGCCGGACCGTCACGTCCCGGCCGATGGTCTCCCCGGCCATCAGCCGCTGGAGGTCCCGGGCGCTGGACACGGTCTGGCCGTCGAGGTCGAGGATCAGGTCCTCGGGGCGAAGCCCGGCCTGGTCGGCGGGGCTCCCCGTGACCACCTCGACGATCTCCACGCCGGCCTCCCGGCCGACCTCCCGGGCCACCCGGGGCGGCAGGGGCCGGGGGCCGCCGGCGATCCCGAGGTACGCTCGCCGGAACCTCCCCTCCGACATCAGGGCGGAGATGATCCGCCGGGTGGTCGCGTTGACCGGCACCGCCAGGCCGAGCCCGATGCCGGCCACGGCGGTGTTCACCCCGACCACGCACCCCCGGCCGTCCGACAGCGCCCCGCCGGAGTTGCCCGGGTTCAGGGCGGCGTCGGTCTGGATCACGTTCTCCACGATCCGGGTGGCCGAGCCGGCCCGGGTGGGGAGGCCCCGGCCCACCGCGCTGACCACCCCGGCGGTAACCGTCCCGGTGAACCCCATCGGGTTGCCGATGGCCACCACAAGCTGCCCTACCCGGAGCTGGTCGGCGTCGCCGAGCTCGGCCGGGGTCAGGTCGGAGGCGGTCACCCGGATCACGGCCAGGTCCGACAGTGGGTCGGTCCCCACCACCTGCCAGTCGAACTCCCGTCCATCGACGAACGAAGCCGACCCGCCGCTCCCTCCCTGGACCACGTGGGCCGAGGTCAAGAGGAAGCCGTCCGGGGTCACCACCACCGCGGACCCGGCGCCCTCCGCTCGCATCCCGCCTCGGACCCGCCGACTGACCCGGAGGCTGGCCACGCTGGGGATCAGTCGCTCGGCAACGGTAGTCACCACCCGGGAGTACGCGTCCAGGGCATGGCCATCGGTCGGCACCGCCGCGGGGTCGTCGGCGGTCACGGGCTCGCCGGGGAGCTTCGCGTCGATCGCTCGCATCATTCCTCCAGTCGAGGTCCGGTGGCCCGGACCCGCTCCACGTGGCCGAACGCCTTCCGGAGGTCCCTCAGCCACTCCTCCTGGTTCGCCCCGACCAGCCGCACGCACCAGGCCAGGGCCTCGCTTCGGCTCCGGGCCACGCCGGCATCCTCCAGGACGTCGAGCACCTGCCGCTCGCCCATCCTCAGCCGGGTCATCACCGGGACCGACACGGTGGTGAACAGCCGGCGCACCGTCCCGCATTCCGCCCCCCAGGAGACGGTCCGGCCGAAGAGATGCTCGCCCTCCAGGGCGATGCCGATTCGCCGGTCCCGGGTCTCGTCGCGGAACCGGTCGATCCTGGCCGAGCAGGCCGCGGCCTTGGCGGCGGCCGTCGATCCCCGGGGGTGGTCGGGCTGGGGGATCCGGCCGACGACCAGGACCTCCTCCCGGTCGGCGGTGACCTCGGGGCGGCCCTCGAACCAGCCGTCGGATAGCCGGGCGGCGAACCACGCGGTGAGCTCCCGTTCCGACTCCGTGACGACCCCGCCGGCCATCGTGATTACAACGTTACACCCCGAGGGGCGGCGACGGGGACCCGGCCGGAGACCCCGTCCGGTCGGGCCGGCCGGTTCGTCACCGGTGGTGAGTAGAATTGCCGCCGTGGCGATGCGGGCCCGGAAGCGGGCCGAGCCGGAACTGGGGGTGGTCGACTACACGCTGGCCAAGCGCCACCTCCTCCGCCAGGTCCGTCGGGGGATGATGTCGCCCCTCGACGTGTGCGACGCCCATCCGGAGTTGCTTCGGGCCGCCCGATCGGTCGGCAGGGAGACCTCCCGTCAGTGCCCGGTGTGCGACCGAGAGCGACTCCGCCTCCTGGCCTACGTGTACGCGGACGACCTGAAGCGCGACAACGGTCGGGTGTGGGACCTCGATGAGGCCATCTCCCTGGCCGCCCGACGGCGGGGTGGCGCCTGCTACGTCGTCGAGGTGTGCACCGGCTGCTCCTGGAACCACCTCACCGAGGCCTTTGTGCGCCGGACCGCGGGCTAGCGGCCCGGCGGCGGGGCGCCTCGCTCGCCGGCCCTCTCCCTGATGGCTGCTCTCGGCCTGCCCATCGCCCTCGTCCTCGGCGCCCTGGCCGACCTGGCCGGCGGACTGGCCTCCCGAATGGCCGGAGGACGCGACCCGTGGTGGCGGCCGGTCGGCCTTCCGTGGGATGAGGCCCGGCGCCTGCTCCGGTCCGGCAGCCGGCGGGGACGACCGACGGTCGTGGAGGCCCTGGGTGGGGTCGGTGCCGCCCTCGGGGGAGGGCTATCTGCAGCCGGGACCCTGGGCCTTGTCCCTGGCTCCGCGGCTCTGATCTACCCGGCCCTGGCCCTTGGGGTCGTCGGCCTCATGCTGGCGGACCCGGTCAGGACGGCGGCCGGGGAGGTGGAGGCCGCCCTCCGGCGGCGTCTTGCTGCCATCGTCGAGCCGGCGTTCGTCCTGGCCCTGGGAGCCCTCCTCCTTCGGTGGCGGTCGTTCGACCTCGACGCGATCCGGGCCGATCAGACCGTGCTGGGGCCGGGGCTGTCCGTGGGGCCGGCGCCGGCTGCGGCGGCGGTGATCCTGGCCGGCCTGGCGGCGCTCGTGGCCACGGCCCTCCGCCTGGGGCCGTCTCTGCCGGAGGTGGCCCGGCGGGAGCGGCAGGCCCGTGGCGCCGGATCGAGGCTCGTCCTCGGCATGGCCCGGTGGTCGGTGGCCGGCGCCTCCCTGCTCGTGGTGGCCGTGCTGGTGGCCGGCCACCGCCTCGACCTCTCCTTACAGGCGGCGCCCTTCGGCGCGGCGGTGGCGGTGGCCGTCCTCCTGCTAGGGATGGGGGCGACCTTCGCCGGACGCCTGTCGACGCGGTGGCGGCTCCTGGTCGGTGGAGGGACGCTCATCCTGGCGGTGGCGGCCACCGTCCTGGTGGCCGCATCGTGACGGATCCCCTTCTCCTCCAGGGAGCGATCGCCGGGCCCGCCGTGGCCGGCGTGGTCTGGGTCGTGACCTGGTGGCTGACGGGGTCCCGGTGGCCGTGGATCCGGCGAGCGGCCGGAGGCCTGGTCGCGGTGGCGGCCGTGGCGGCCGCTGCGGTGGCGCTGTGGTTCACGTACCGGGGCGAGGATCTGCGATGGCGGTCGTACCAGCCGGACCTCCTCGGCGCATCGGTGGCCGTCGTCGTCGAGCTGGCCGTCCTCCTGGCGGCCGTGCGGGCGGACGGCCCGGAGCGGTGGGGCCCGTCGGCCATGGCCGGGCTGGCCGTGGCCACCTCGGCCGTGGTCGCCTCGGCCTTCTCTCGGAGCCTGGCGGTCCAGGCCGTGGTCCTTCCCCTCCCCACTCTGGGCGCCGCCGTCGCCGCGGTGGCCGGCCGGGACCGGGGGGACCTCCGGGGCATCCTCGGGCTGGCGGCGGCGGACGGGGTGGCCCTCCTCGGCCTGTCCGTCGTCTTCACCCGGGTCGGCCACACGCTGGTCGGGCCCGAGGGCGGGGTACTCGGCGGCGGCCTCCTCATGATCGCCGGGGCGATCAAGGCCGGCGCCGTGCCGGGGGTCGGAACCTGGCTGCTGGCCGCAACCGATGGCCCCGGGGCCCCCGTGTCGATGGCCCTCCGGGGTCAGGGACTGGCCCTGGCGCTGCTGGGCGGGCTCGTCGTGGTGCCCGGTGAACCCCACGCCGTCACGGCGGCGATGGCCGGAGGGGCGGTCCTGCTGTCGGGAGCCGCCGCGCTGGCTGCCACGACGGGCCGGGATGTGGTGACCGCACTGTCCGGTGCCGCCGCAGGGGTGGTGTTCGCCGCGCTGGGGCTGGGCGGAGCGGTGGGGACCCGGGCCGCCCTGGTCCTCACGCCGCCGTTCCTCCTGGCGGCCGGGGCCGCGTTCACCCTGGGGTGGAATCGACGGGAGGAGGTCGATGTCGAATCGCGGTCCGGATGGAGGTGGCTCGGCGCGGCGGCCCTGGCGCTGGCCGTGCTCTCCTTGGCCGGCCTGCCTCCCGGAGGCGGGTTCCCCGGCACGTGGCTGACCCTGTCCTTGGCCGGGGCCCGGGCAGCCTCTGCCGCCCCGTACTACCTCTTGGCGGGGGCCATCGCCCTGGGTCTGGTGTCGGCCGCGCTGGGGGCGGTTCCCCTGCTGAGGGCGTCATGGGCTCGCACCTGGCCCGCGATCCTCGGCTCGGTCGTGGCCGTGGCCCTTCTGTACGCGGGACTGGCCCCGGTTCGACTGGGCATCGGGTGGTGGGTTCGCATCGAACGGGACCTCGGGGTACCGGTGGTGCTGGCCGCATCGAGCCCGCCCGACCTGCCGCCCCTGGGCGTGGTCAACCTGGCCCTGGTCCTGACCGAGGCGGTCATCCTGGTCGGCGCGGTCGTGGCCCTGGCCCGAGGCTTCCGCGACGTGCGGGTGCCCTTCGTGGCCATGACCTGGCCCCGGCCGCCGCCCGGCTTCGGTCGGAGGATCGCCTCGGCGGTCCGGCCGGCCACCGAGCGGGCCCGACGGGCCAGTGTCGGCCTTGCCACCGCGGTTGTCCTCGAGGCCGGCGCCATCGTGCTGGCGGGACGTCTGGTCCTGCTGGCCGCCCGATCAGGGTTCCTGTAGCTCGTCAGGCGGTTCGAGACTCTGCCCCGGGTACAATGAGTCGAGCGTGTCCGCTCCAACCCTGCCCCAGCGTCAGCTGCCCCGTCGGCACGTGCGCAAGCACGCGCCGAAGCGTCCGCCCGTCCGGCCCAGAACGAAGCCCCCCTTCCTGATCCGGTTCTGGTGGCTGTGGGCCGTGCCGCTGGCCGGCGCGGCCATCATCATCGGAGCCCTGATCTACGTGTACTCGCAGCTTCCGCTCAACCTGAACATCACCCAGGAGCAGACCTCCTACCTGCTGGACCACGATGGCCGGCTGTTGACGACGTTCGAGGCCGGCGTCGATCGAACGGCGATCAATCTCAACCAGATGCCTGAGACCCTCCGCCTGGCCGTCATCGCCGCGGAGGACGAGGACTTCTTCGAGCACTCCGGCGTCGACTTCATCGCCATCATCCGGGCCGCGTGGGCCAACTTCACGGGCGGCGAGATCCAGCAGGGCGCCTCGACCATCACGCAGCAGTACGTCCGCAACGTGTTCCCCGAGGTCGGCACGGAGGTGACCGTCGAGCGAAAGATCAAGGAGATTCTCCTGGCGATCAAGCTCGAGCGGGCGCTGTCCAAGAACGAGATCCTCCGCCGATACCTGAACACGGTGTACATGGGCAAGGGGGCGTACGGCGTCGAGGCCGCCGCCGAGACGTACTTCGGCGTGCCCGCCAAGGAAATCAACCTCCAGCAAGCGGCCACACTGGCCGGGGTCATCAGCGGTCCCGAGTTGTACAACCCCATCGACAACCCGGGGCGGGCCCTGGGCCGGCGGAACTGGGTATTCGACCGGATGATCGCCGAGGGGTTCATCACCGAGGAGCAGGCGGCTCCGTTGCGGAACGACGACATCGAGACGGTCGAACCCCGACAGCCCTGGGCCCAGAAGCGAGAGACCGCCTATTACATCGACTACGCCCGGCGATACCTCGAGGAGGAGTACGGGGGGAGGACGTTCACCGGCGGGCTGACGGTCAAAGGAACGCTTAACCGAGACTGGCAGG